>JAZKZY010000099.1:0-2289 GCA_045612895.1 Candidatus Scatosoma sp.
CCATCCCTTCGTACAAGAAGAATTGATGATGCCTATCTTGCCCATCGTTCGCGTAGATACGATTGAGCAGGCAATCGATTTGGCTTGCAAAGCGGAACACGGCAACCGTCATACGGCGCACATGCATTCCAAGAACATCGACCATCTCACCCGTTTCGCAAAAGCGGTTGAAACGACGATTTTCGTTAAGAATGCTCCCTCGTATGCAGGTATCGGTTTCGGCGGCGAAGGTCACACGACGTTCACCATCGCAGGTCCTACGGGCGAAGGCTTGACCAGCGCGCGTAGCTTCACCAGATTCCGCCGTTGCGTAATGACGGACTACTTTAGAATTATTTAATTCTAGTGAATTGCCGACGGCGTGAATTGCGCAAAAGGCGCGTGAATCGGCTGATGCCGTGAATTGCAAGCCGAAGGCTTGCGTTGTGGGAATAATGCAATAACGACAGCAAAGCTGTCAATTCACGAAAACTTTGTTTTCAATTCATGAATGCGGAGCGTTCAATTCATGATTGCGTTGCAATCAATTCACATTTAATAAAAATAAGGAGAAAACAAGTATGGATATTACTTCTGCTCAAGTAGAAAGTATCGTTCGTAAAATCGTTTCGGAAATGGCTTGTGGCGGCGCAAAATCGTCCTGCGCAGGCAAAATCCCCAAAACGGCTAAGGTAGCGATGCTTACTGCTCAGAAAAAAATCGAAGTAAAAGAATTCCCCATTCCTGCATTGACCGACGACGACATCTTGGTAAAGGTAGAAGGTTGCGGCGTATGCGGTACGGACGTACACGAATGGAAAGTTGACCCGTTTGGGATTATCCCCGTAACGCTTGGTCACGAAGGTACGGGTGAAATCGTTTACCTCGGTAAAAACGTTAAATTCGACACCTCTGGTAAACCCATGAAGGTGGGCGATAAGTTGGTTACCAGCGTAATCAGCTGCGGCGAATGTCACGTTTGCCGTAATCATCCCGCAAACACCAACCTTTGCGATAAGCAAGGCGTGTTCGGTTTGATCCCTCACAGCGATGCAAATCCCTTCACCGGTTGGTTTGCAGAATATCTCTTGATTAGAGGTAAGGGTTCGACCTATTTCGTAGTAAACGATCTTGACCTTCAGGAAAGAATGCGCTTAGAGCTTGCTTGCGTTTGCGTACATGCTCTGAAGAGAGCGCAAACCACTGGCCTTATCAACTTCAACTCCAAGGTGCTTATTCAAGGTCTTGGCCCCGTAGGTTTGGTTATGATCAGCGTATTGCGTGCTGCTGGTATCAACCACATCATCGCAATCGACGGTACGCCCAAGCGTTTGGAAATGGCTAAGAAGCTCGGTGCAAAGACGATCATCAACTTCAAAGAAGTAACGACGTTGGAAGCAAGAGTGAAGCTTGTGAAGAGCGTAGCAAACGGCGTTGGCGCTGACTTCGCATTCCAGTGTACGGGTGCGCCTGCAGCAGCAAAGGACATTTTCGAATACATCCGTCGTGGCGGTGGCCTTTGCGAAATGGGCTTCTTCGTAAACAACGGCGAATACAACGTAAACCCTCACTTTGCAATGTGCAACAAGGAAATCAACCTTGTAGGTTCGTGGGATTACTCGGCTGACGATTATCCTACGACGATGGCATTCCTTCGTCAGGCTCGTGAAATGAACATTCCTATTAAGGAATTGATCACCCACGAATTCCCCCTCGACAAATTGAACGAGGCGATGGAAGTGAATGTGGCGCAGCAGGGGATTAAGATCTGCTTCGTTAACAAGTAAGGTAAACCGTATATATACGTCGCATTTCATCGTCATTGCTCCGTGTGCCTCAGTTACGTACGATTTGTACGCTCCTGTCGGCATACTCGCAATTCCTTGAACTGCTCGTATCTCTACGTTTTACAATGGTTGACGAAACAATCCTATTAAAAGGAGAAAAACAATGGCACTTGGCATGATAGAAGTATTCGGCTTTGCAACCTCGATCGTGGTCGCAGACGCTATGGCGAAAGCCGCTGACGTAAAAGTAGTGGCAATCGACAAGAATAAGCCCGCGGCAGGGGATTCCGCCCGTGTACCGCTGGTTATGGCGATCAAGGTGGAAGGTAGCGCGGCGGCTGTAGAAGCGGCTGTTGCAGCAGGCAAAGCGGAAGCTGAAAAAAGAGAATTGTACATCACACATAAGGTGATTGCAAGACAAAGCGAGGAGATTGATTGGTTTGCCCATTTGAATGCCCTCGGCAAAGATAAATTAAGATAAAATAAAAAAAATTATAAATTTTAAGGAGATTAAAAATTATGT
>JAZKZY010000100.1:0-12510 GCA_045612895.1 Candidatus Scatosoma sp.
CTGACCAGGGGTAAAGGAAAGGGGCGTTTCCACAAACTTCGCGATAAAATCACGCAACGCCGCATCCTTATTCGCTTTGACAAGCTCTTGAATCGGCTGTGTCCCCAAATCATAGGTAAACCCAGCCGTCATGGTGAACAGGTGACGTATCGTCATTTGACCGCCAACGCGTACCTGCCCCCCTCGTTCATCGAGGATGAACGCTTTTTCCACCTCGGGAAGATAGGTACAAACGAGATCGTCCAGAGCCATTTTTCCCTCTTCTACGAGGCGCAAAGCCGCAGCCACCGTCACAGGCTTTCCGCAGGAATACATATACAGCAATTCCTTCCCCGTTACGCCGTCACCCGACGTGTAGCGAAAGACTTCCTTATGCGACTGGTAGCAAACCACGTCCAAATAGGGTACGCCGCTCTCTTTTTTCACTTGTTCAATCAAAGCACATACACCAAAATCGCCCATATTTCACCTCAAGAATTCTTTACTGTGTATTATATCATAGAATTTGCTTTTGTCAATACTTTTCCATAGGAAAAGCCCACCGAAAATCATAACTTTTTCTCTATACAAAAAAGGAAACCTCTTACGAGATTTCCTTTTTTATTGTTATGATTGTGTGGAACGGAAAAACCGTTCAACGCGTACCTGCCCCTTAGGAAAGGGTCTTTACGTAGCTTCTTCTACGCTTGTGCTGTACACTCTTAAACGCCTTCCACTGGTTTTGAATGTTGGCATTCGTTTCCAAGTTGAGGTTGGTTTCCGCGTATTCGATCGTGCCGTCGGAAAGCATCTTCATAAGCTCGCTGATGATCGAGGTCGCAATCGCCTTGTTTCTATATTCAGGAATAACGCCGATCAACGCCAAGTCGATTACTTTTGGATGACGAATGGCTTTTAAGATTTTCACAAGCGTTGCAGGGGTCAATCGACCACCGCTTTTTTGAACAGCCTCGCCGATGGACGGAAGCGCCAAACCAAAACCAACGATTTTGTCATCTTTATCCAAAATAACCGTCGCGTATTTCACGTTTAAGATCAACTTGAAATTGCTAATCAAGTTCTTCTTCATCTTCGGGCTAAACGGTACCGATTGATAGATCGCAACGTAGGTTTGATCCAAAACCTCGAAAAAGCCGTCTTCCCACTTCTTAACAAACTCACGGGCATTCTTCGCAAGCCCCAAACGCAAGCCGTATTTTTCCATCATGCGCTTGGATACGCGTTCAATACGCTCGTCCACAACGTCGGGGGCGTAGAGCTTGGATTCTACCCAGTCCACCTCTTTTTGGAAACCGCAGTTTTCAAGCAAGGTCGCGTAGTAAGGGAAGTTATACTGCTCCTCAAAGGTAGAAATTTGATCAAAGCCCTCAATCAGCAACCCCTCTCTATCCAAATCGGAATAGCCAAGAGGCCCTACGACTTCGTTCATACCTTTCGCCTTTGCCCACTCTTCCACCGCGGAAAAGAGCGCGTTTGCCACCGCTTGATCGTCTATGCTGTCAAAACGAGTAAAACGCACGCGTTTTTGATTCCACTTTTCATTGCTGACGCGTTGTAAAATGCCTTGGATACGGCCAACCGTTTTACCGTCCTGCGTAGCAAGGTAAAACACCGATTCCGCCTGCTCCGAATACACCGTAGTCTTCTTGAAAAGCGATTTTTCGTCCATGTAAAGAGGGGGAACAAAATAAGGGTTATCCTTGTATAAACGCAAAGGAAATTCGATAAATTCCTTGATGTCTTTTCTTGTTTTTACTTCTTTAATCTCAACCATGGTATCTTCTTCCGTATGAATTTATCTATGAATTGCGTGGAAACAAACACCTACGGTATCAGGACCGCAATGACTGCCTGCCGTGGGGTTAATATCCACAATCACCGTGTTCAAACCCTCGCCGTAAGCTTCTTTGAGGCTTCTTTCCAGCTCCGAAGCCAGCTCGTACGAATCGGCATGCCCGATGATAACACGATGCCCTTTAATATCCTCTTGCAAAGCAACAACATATTCTAAGAGCTTTTTGATTGCGTTACGTCTACCCTTTGCCTTGGCAATCGAAATCATAAGCCCATCCGAGGTCATCGTGATGATCGGTCTAATCCCTAAGATGCCGCCCATGGCCGCCGCAAGTCCGCTTACACGACCGCTTCTGCTAAAGAACTTCAAATCGTCCGCAAAGTAATACGCGGCAAATTTTTCTATTTCCGTTTCCGACCAAGCCATGATCTCGTCCACGGTAGCCCCATTTTTCGCCAGTTCACCGATTTCACAAAGGATATTGTAACTGCAAATACTAATCCCCTTCGTGTCAATGGTGTACAATTTTCTATCGGGATATTTTTCGGAAAGCTCATCCCAAGCCAAGCGCATCGCATTAAACGTGCCGCTCATCGCCGCCGAGAAGTGTACGTATAAAATATCCTTACCCTCTTGGAGCGTGGGTTCAAAATATTCAACGTATTTTTGCGGAGAAAGTGCAAACGTCTTGGGAAGTTCGCCTGCGCGCAGAGCGTTGTAGAACTCTGCGCTGTCAAACTTTTCAAAATCTTCATAGGGATAAACGTCTTTCCCGTCCGCCGTTGAATAAGGCATACTCATCAATTTATAGCCATACGCCGCTGCTGTCTCCAGCGTAAAGTCTGTATCTGTATCCGTAAATAACTGGTACATAAATTACTCCTTTTCTTATGTGCGTTTTAATTAACGTTAAATAGAGCTATACTGTTTTTTACTTAAACAAATTCATCAAGAAATCCATCAGGTTGTTGTTGCTGAATACAACTACACAAACCAAGGAAACCGTACTCATGATCTTGATCAAGATGTCGAGCGAAGGACCAACGGTGTCTTTCAAGGGATCGCCTACGGTGTCGCCAACAACCGCCGCATCGTGCGTGGGCGTGCCTTTGCCTTCCCCTTCTACACCGCCTGCTTCTATGTACTTCTTCGCGTTGTCCCAAGCGCCGCCGCTGTTACCCGTGAAGATTGCCAACATAATTGCCGAGAAGGTTGCGCCGATCAATACGCCGCCAACGAAATATGCGCCGAACAAGAAACCGCAAACAACGGGGAACAAGATTGCCACCAAAGCAGGTACGATCATTTCCTTCAACGCGCCTTGCGAAGAAATGGTGATACAGGTCTTGTAGTCGGGCTTTGCCGTACCTTCCAAGATACCGGGGATTTCCTTAAACTGACGTCTAACTTCTTTAACCATTCTTCTTGCCGCTTTCGCAACGGAGTTAATCAACATACCGCTGAACAAGTAAGGCAATGCCGCACCAACGATAGCGCCAACCAAAACGTAGCCGTCTACGATATTCAACGCCAAGTTTTCCATAAACGAGTACAAGTAGCTGCTCATCATCGAGATCGTTGCAAGAGCAGCCGAGCCGATTGCAAAGCCCTTACCGATTGCCGCCGTCGTGTTACCAACGCTGTCCAACTTGTCGGTGATGGTACGAACTTCTTTGTCCAAACCGCTCATTTCCGCGATACCGCCTGCGTTGTCACTAATAGGACCGTAGGTATCAACGGATACCGTCGTTGCAACGAAGCAAAGCATACCCATTGCACCGCAACCAACGCCGTACATACCGCCGAGCGCGTAGCACGCGAAAATCGCTGCGCCAAGGCAAATAACGGGCAACATACAAGAAATCATACCCGTTGCCATACCTTGCGTAATGGTCAATGCCGTACCTTCTTTACTTGCCTGCGCAATACCCTTCGTGGGCTTGAAATCGTAGCTAGTATAATATTCGGAAATTGCACCGATGATAACGCCTGCCAAGATACCGATTGCCGCGCCGATCCAAGGGGTAAGGAAACCAACCTTAAAGCCAGCCGCTTTGATTTGTTCACTTGCTTCGCCACGGAACATAAAGAAGGTCAACAAGAAACCAAGACCGATGGCAAGACCAGCCGAAATCCAGGTCGCCAAGTTCAATTCCAAGTGCGGGTTTTCCGACAATTTTCTCTTAAGAAGAGGGAATGCGATACCGCAAACACAGGAAATCAAACCGATACCTGCAAACAAGATGGGGAACATAATCATCTTTGCATACAAGGTGGAAGAGGTGAAGAGTACGTTATGCGTAAACAACTCAATCGCCAAGATTGCGCAAGACAATACCGAACCAACAAAGCTTTCTAAAAGGTCCGCGCCCAAACCAGCTACGTCACCTACGTTGTCACCAACGTTGTCCGCAATCGTTGCAGGGTTTCTAGGGTCATCTTCGGGGATGTGTGCTTCCGTTTTACCAACGAGGTCCGCGCCCATGTCCGCCGCTTTCGTGTAAATACCACCGCCTACACGGTTGAACATTGCAATAATCGAACAGCCCAACGCATAACCGGAAAGGATCAAGGAAAGGTTATACGACGTGCCCGTGATAGGATTCACCTTCGTAGGAACCGTACCTAATTCCGTAAGCTTCAACATACCTGCGCCTACGCCGAATGCGAAATACACAATCAAAATACCAAGAAGCGCAAAGCCCGCTACGCAAAGCCCCATTACCGAGCCGCCGCGGAAAGCAACCTTCAGCGTCTTACCCGTGTTACGGGTATTGTTCGCTTCGTTTGCAACGCGCACGTTTGCATAGGTTGCGATCTTCATACCGATAAAGCCAGCCATTGCGCTCATGCCAGCGCCGATTACGAAAGAAACGCCCGTTTCCCACGAAATCACCAAGCCGAGCAACACAGCAATTGCGCTACCGATAATCGCTACGATTTTATATTCGTAGAAGATAAACGCATTTGCACCCTCTCTGATTGCCGCCGCAATCTCTTTCATTCGTTCAGAACCCTCTTCCTTCTTCTTAACAAGATAGAAGTTGAGTGCCGCGAACGATACCGCGAGAATGACGGCAAACAATACGATTAACATCAAAAGTTCCATTGTTTTGCCTCCTATATTGACAAAATATTTTTGTTTTTACGTTGTGAAAGTTGTTGTGCGGAGTTTTACCGCTTAAAGTTGAATAACCCCTCTATCCAACAAGATATCGGAAAGCTTTGCAAGACGCTGCGGCGAAAGGGTTTCCCCTCTTGCCTTTTCCTCAACGCCTGCTTCTTCCAGCGCCGATTTTGCCTCTTCACGGGTCATCTTAAAGAAATTGACAAGGTTGTTTTCCAAGGTCTTTCTACGGTTTAAGAATGCGCATTTTACCGTTTGACGGTATGCCTTTTCATCTTTCACCGCAACCCTGCCCCTTTCAAATTCAATTTTTACCACCGCGGAGTCCACGTTGGGACGAGGATAGAACAGGTTACGCGAAACACGTTTTACTACCTTCGCGGAGCCTTTCAAGGCAATCGCCGCCGTGATAGAGCCGTATTCGGGTGTGTTTTCCTTTGCACAAAAACGGTCGGCAACCTCTTCCTGCACCATAATCGACAAGCCTTGTACCTTGTCGCTCTCTTCCAAGAGCTTGGTAACGAGCGGCGTCGTGATATAGTAAGGCAAGTTTGCCACCACGGTGTATTCCTCAATTTCCTTTTCAAATTCCTTCAAGTCCAGCTTGTTGAAATCGCGGAAAATTACCTCTACGTTGTCAAGACCTGCCAACGTTTCCGCCAAAACGGGTTGCAAATCTCTATCAATGTCAAAGGCATACACTTGCTTTGCCGCCTCCGCCAACGCGCGCGTCAGCGTACCTGCGCCGCAACCGATTTCCACCACCGTCGTTTCCTTGGTGATGCCCGATGCCTCTACGATAGAACGGAGCAAATTCCCGTCCGATATAAAGTTCTGCCCGAACTGTTTTTTGAAATGAAAGCCGTGTTTTTCCAACACGCTACGAAGTTCTTGCATAGGTTTATCCTTAATAGAATTTTATGTGTGCGCGTTTTTCAACGCATACATGGTGTCTTCTTATCTATTTAAGCTTACTATAAACGCAGAGATGCAAGCAGTTCAAGGCGCGGCGAGTACGTCGACGGGAGCGTACATAGGTGTACGTGACCGAGGCGCACGGAGCCGCAACGAAGAAATGCGATGCATATATGCGTTTACATTAGGAGTCTGTTATATACTTGCGGACGTACAAGGGAACACGTACACTCTCCGCAAGACGCTTGCACGCCTCCACCTCATCCTCGCCGATACAATCAACGATAGAGAAGCGGCAATCTACCCCTTCCTTGCGGCATTGCTTTGCAAAATCAATCATACCTGCAAAGCCCGCCTCACCGTATTGAGAACGGCAAATGGGTTGATATTTTTCCACGCAAGATGCGTTGAGGGAAATGTTGATAAAATCCACTTTACCCTTCAAATCGGGTACGATGTCGCGTTTGTTAATCAAATTCCCTTGACCGTTGGTGTTCAAACGGGTTTTTAAGCCCTTTTCATGGAAGAAATCGCAAAGCGCGACCATTTCCGCCACCTTATAGGTCGGCTCGCCAAAGCCACAGAAAACGACCTCTTTGAAACGAGTCAAATCCCCAAAGCCGTTCGCCGCCGCAATCACCTTTTCTACGGTAGGATCGCCGTTGCGGAGCCACAAGTAGTTGCCGTAATAGCTACTGCGTTCGTTACGCACACAAAAATCGCAACCGTTGGAGCATTTGTTGGTCAAGTTGACGTACAAGTTGCCGTCCAACGTATAAAGGTAGGTATCCTTGCGGTTTTCTTCCTTATTATTGCCCTTGCCCTGGTTTTGGTTTTGATTTTGATTTTGTTTTTGCTGGGGCTGTTGCTGTTTTTGGGGTTGCTTTTGTTGTGCCTGCTGCGTGTTTTGAGGCGCATTTTGACCCTTATTTTTATCTTTATGTTTCTTATTGTTGTTTTGATTTTGTTGCGCAGGCTGTTGCTTTTGAGGTTGGTTTTGACCCTTCTCGTTTTGCCCCTGCTTTTGCCCATTTTGGGGTTTTTGTCCCTGCTGTTTGGGTTGTTGGCCTTGGGGTTGCTTTTGTTGGCCTTGTTGCGCGTTTTGAGGCTGATTTTGTCCGTTTTGACCGTGGGAATGTCCACCTCTATGTCTTTTACGGCGTTTTCTACCGCCGTTTGCGCCCTGCTCGCCAGCGACTTGTTGTGCGTTTACGTTCTTATTTTCTTCCATATCATTTCAACTTGAAAAACAGCGTTTTTGCATTTTGCATCAGCTCGTCTTTCAACTCCTCTACATTTTTACCCAACAGCGCCGCCATATTATCGACGACGTATTTTACATTCTTCGGCTCGTTCGGGAAAGTCCCTCTATAAGGCACGGGGGTTAAGTACGGACAATCCGTTTCCGACAAAAGCAGGCGGACAGGTATGCGTTGAATACATTCCTGCGCCTTTTTCCCGTTCTTAAAGGTGGACGGACCGCCAAAGGAAAAGCTTAAACCAAGCACCATAAAGTCCGCCGTCATTTCCGCGGAATAGGAGTAGCAATGCATCAATCCGCCCTTTTTCAAAAGCGCCTTATGTTCACGCAAAAACTCCAAGGTCTCCTGCGCGGCATCACGGCTGTGCAACACCACGGGCAAGCCAAGCTCATCCGCCAACACAAGCTGACGGTAGAACAAATCCCTTTGCACCTCTTTGGGCGGATTGTCATCGAAGTGGTAATCCAACCCGATTTCCCCAAGCGCCACACACTTTTCATGGCTGCAAAGGGCGCGGATTTCTTCCAAATCCCCCTCGCGGTATTTTTTCAGCTCGCTCGGGTGAAAGCCGGCGCAAAAATACACGTCCGCGTACTGTTCCGCAAGGTCTTTCGCAATCGTTGAGGATGCCAAGTCGAACCCCGAACAAATCACCCTTTCCACACCGTTTTCACGGGCGCGCGCAAGCACTTCGTCCATACCGCCAACGGCGTCAAATTCATCCCCCGTCAAGTGACAGTGAACGTCAATATATCCAGCCATTAACCAAGCACCGTACCGCTTGCAACGTCCTTTTCAGGTACGATCAACGAGAAGTTGCCGTTTTCGTCTTCCGCCGCCATAATCATACCCTGCGATTCGATACCGCAAATCTTTCTAGGTGCGAGGTTGGTCACGAAAACTACCTTTTTACCTACCATTTCTTCGGGGGAGTAATGCTTTGCAATACCCGATACGATGGTGCGAATTTCATTGCCGAATTTAACCGTTTCTTTCAAGAGCTTGCTCGATTTGGGCACTGCTTCGCACGCGATAATTTCACCCACACGAAGCTGTACCTTCATGAAATCGTCAAAGCTGATTTCAGGGGTTTTTTCTACCGTTTCTTCCACTTTCGTTTCCTCTTTTACTTCTTTTTTCGTTTCTTGGGGTGCGGTTTTTGCCATTTCCGCAGCGTATGCCGCCGCTTGTTCCGCACGGATTTTTTCAATTTCAGGCGCAATCACCTTAAAGTCGATACGCGCGAACAAGGGAGGGATTGCCGTTACCGTTACGCTGTCACGCAAACCGAACGATGCGCAATCTTCCAAGCTTCTCGTTGCCCCGCCGTATGCGGTGAAAATTTTACCACTCGTTTCCGGCATAAAGCTATCCAAAAGGCTCGCGCCGATTTGAATGGCTTCTGCCAAGTTATACAATACGTCGTTCAAGCGCGCTTTCTTCGTTTCGTCCTTTGCAAGCGCCCAAGGCATCGTTTCGTCGATGTATTTGTTGGCGCGTCTAAACAGGGTGAATACCTCGGAAATCGCATCCGCGATACGAAGTTCGTCCGCTTTCGCCTGCACTTTCGCAACCGTACCCGTTACCGTTGCCTTGAATTCTGCATCGGGGTCTTCTTCGTTTTCTACCAACGATTTCACAACCGTACCGCCGAAATATTTGTCAATCATCGCGATCGTGCGGTTTACAAGGTTACCGAGTACGTTTGCAAGCTCGGTGTTGAAACGTTCGGTTACAAGCTCCCAAGTGATTTGACCGTCGTTGTCGAAAGGCATTTCGTGCAATACAAAATAACGCACCGCATCCACGCCGTACAATCTTGCAAGGTCGTCCGCATAGATTACGTTGCCCTTAGATTTACTCATCTTACCGTCCCCTTGAAGGAGCCAGGGATGACCGAATACCTGCTTAGGCAAGGGTTCACCCAACGCCATCAAGAAAATGGGCCAGTAAATGGTGTGGAAACGCAAGATGTCTTTACCGATAAGGTGCAAGTCCGCAGGCCAGTATTTTTTATACTGTTCCGTGTGGTTGCCATCCACGTCGTAGCCGATACCCGTGATGTAGTTGGAAAGAGCGTCCATCCATACGTAGGTAACGTGCTTGGGATCGAAATCTACTGGCACGCCCCAAGTGAACGAGGTACGAGATACGCACAAATCCTGCAACCCCTTTTTCAAGAAGTTGTTCATCATTTCATTTTTACGGGATACGGGCTGGATAAATTCGGGATGCTTTTCAATATGTTCGATCAAACGATCGGCATATTTACCCATTTTGAAGAAGTATGCCTCTTCCTTTGCGGGCTTTACGTCACGGCCGCAGTCGGGGCATTTACCCTCTACAAGCTGGCTTTCCGTCCAGAACGATTCGCAAGGGGTACAATACATACCTTCGTAGTAACCCTTGTAAATATCACCCTGATCGTAGAATTTTTTGAACATCTTCGCAACCTGCTTTACGTGGTCAGCATCGGTGGTGCGGATGAATTTATCGTAGGAAGTGCCAACGAGATCCCAAATCCCTTTGATTTCCCCTGCAATCTTATCTACGTATGCCTGCGGCGTAACGCCTGCCGCCTCGGCTTTTTCTTGAATCTTTTGACCGTGTTCGTCCGTACCCGTTTGGAAGAATACGTCATATCCCTGCTTTCTCTTAAAGCGTGCAATTGCATCCGCCAAAATTGCCTCGTAGGTGTTGCCGATGTGGGGCTTACCCGAGGTATAAGCAATTGCCGTCGTAATGTAATAAGGTTTTTTCGTCATAAAAAACCCTCCTTTTTCCTATTTCCTTTCCATTATATACTTTTTTATTAAAAAAGTAAATTGTTTGGCGCATATTTTTTTCCGTAAATCCACCCATATCCGCAAAAGGGGCATTTTTCTTTTCTGATAAGCATATATTTATGCCATGAATGCCATTTTTACCCTACTTTTTCTCATTTGCACCCTACTGCTTCTTTGCACCGCTCCCGATCTTTTCCTCGGCGCGTTGTTGGACGGCGCAGGCAAGGGGGCAGGAATTTGCGTTTCCCTCATCGCCACCTATTCGGTATGGCTGGGTTTGATGCGTGTGTGGGAGGATAGCGGGCTTGCAAAATGCGTCGCGCGTTTCACAAAACCGTTGGCGAAAAAGCTGTTCAAAACGAACAATGAAGAAGCGTTGCAAGCCATTAGTATGAACCTTTCCGTCAATCTTTTGGGGATTTCGGGCGCGGCAACCCCTTACGGTATCCGCGCGGCGCAACTGCTCGACAAAACGGACAACGCCGAATATTCCTCCGCGATGCTCTTCGTGTTAAACGCCACCTCCATTCAGCTCATCCCCACCTCGATCATCGGGGTACGCGTCGCTATGCAAAGCGCCGCCCCTAACAACGTGATTATCCCTACCATACTCGCCACCCTGCTTTCCACCCTTTTAGGGGTGGTATTGACGAGGTTGTTTATCCCGCCCTTACGGGTGAATAAGGAGCAAAAAGGCACGTTTTTCATCCCAAAAACAGTAAAATCAAGGGGGCAGGTATGAGATGAACTACTTTCTTGCCTTAATTATCCCCCTTATCTTTCTCGGCTCGTTCGCCTTTGCCGCTTGGAAAAAAGTAAAAATCTACGACAGCTTCACCGAGGGTGTCAAAGGCGCAGTACCGCTAATCCTTTCTATCTTCCCTTATATCGTCGGGGTGATGATGCTTTGCAAATTGTTAGAGGTCAGCGGTTTAGAGGCACAGCTCACCAAGTGGATTTCCCCCTTATTTTCCTTTACGGGCGTACCCGAAGAGATTGCACCGCTCGTCCTTATGAAACCCTTATCGGGCAGCGGATCGATTGCGGTTTTGACACAAGTTTTAGAACGGTACGGGGTGGATAGCTACGTCGGTAGATGTGCCTGCGTTGCATACGGCACCGCCGATACCATTTTCTATATCGGCGCGGTATATTTCGCCAGTATGAAACGAAAAAAGCTGACAACCGCCCTCGTCATTGCCCTCACCTCGTTTTTGTGCAGTGTGATATTTGCCTGCTTTTTGTGTAGGATTATGTGAAAACCCATTATTTTATGTGAAAAAAGTGTTAAAATGTTATATTTTATCATTTTTTGCGTAGAATTATTACTTTTTCCACCTTAAAAAATTTTCTAGAAAAATTCTTTACATTTTTTTATAGACATGATAAAATATACTTGTAAATCGGTTGTGGATACAACGATTACATGAAACAGCTCATCATTTTCCCCCTTATCATATAGGTAAACGCCCTGAGATCGGATAGATCTTAGGGCGTTTATCTTTCTATTTTTATTTTGTTTAATCGTGCACAGCCAAACCCATTTCGTAGGCAATTTGCATCAGCTCGGGACGGTTTAACACCTCTCCCTTTTCATAAAGGCCTTTGCCGTACAGCACGCCTTGTTCGTAGTAGCCGTCAATACACTTTGCAAAGCCGCGCATACAAGCGAGCGTACCGTCCATGGTATCCTCGTCCTCTTCCGCCGCCGTCGTGATGTAATACAGCTCCTTGTTGGCGATTTCCGTCCAGCGCGCTACCGTTCTATCAATGACCGCCTTTAACTGCGCGGACATCGAGTAGAAGTAAACGGGGCTGGACAAAACCAGCACGTCGCAATCGATGATTTTTTGCAAAATATCCGCCATGTCATCGTTCAACGCACACCTGCCCCCACTCTTTTTACAAAAGTAGCATCCGCTGCAGGGCACAATTTTTTTATCGGCAACGCGGATTTTCTCCACCACGTTCCCTTGTTCTAACGCGCCCTTTGCAAACTGGTCGCATAAAATGTCGGAGTTTCCGCCCATTCTCGGGCTGCCCGATAAAATCAATACTTTTTTCATAAGTACCTACCTTTAAAAATAGAAAGCTCCCGCTGTCGCCAACGGGAGCTTTTGCTTTCTTTTACAATGGCGATGTCACAAGAAGGGTTGTTTAGTGACTTGTCACGCTTTTACGAGGAAAACATAAGAAAGTCAAGTGTTGCGCAAGGGCACATACTAGCTGTCTGTAACCGTGCGTAACGCGACGGATTTCGCAGTGTTTTTCCGTAAAAAATCAACCCGATGAAGTGATAGAGCCATCTATTATTTTGCGCAGTTTTCTTTGAGGATTTCAAGGTTAGCCATGATTTCCTTAGGCATCTTGTCACCGAAGTTTTCTGCATAGTATGCGGTGATTTCTTCTGCTTCAGCAGCCCAACGAGTCTTGTCAACTACGAGGAGTTTATCCAAGGTTTCAGCAGTGATGTCGCAGTTTTCGATGTTGATATCCTTTGCATAAGGAAGGTAACCGATAGCGGTTTCCTGAGCGTCTACATTGCCTTCGCAACGATCCAAGATCCAGTCAAGAACACGCATGTTGTCACCGAAACCAGGCCACATGAAGTTGCCGTTTTCGTCC
>JAZKZY010000101.1:0-3448 GCA_045612895.1 Candidatus Scatosoma sp.
AGCGTCCACGATGGATAAAGCTGTAAAAGAAAAGATCGCAGGTCTTTCCAAGACGGAAGCTGCTAAGGTTGTCGGCGCGGTTGCTGCTGAAAGAGCAATGGCAAAAGGCGTTCAGGCAGTCGTATTCGACAGAGGCGGTTACCTTTACACTGGACGTGTACAGGCAGTCGCAGACGGCGCGAGAGAAGCCGGACTTAAATTCTAAGGAGTGGGTACAATGGCAGACGAAAAAAGAGAAAGAAGACCTCAGAGAAGACAAGCTGAAGACGACGGTCTTATCAAAAAGCTCATCGAAGTAAACCGTGTAACGAAGGTTGTAAAGGGTGGTAAAAACATGCGCTTTGCAGCACTTGTACTTGTTGGCGACGGCAAGGGCAAGATCGGTGTAGCAACGGGTAAGGCAAAAGAAGTTCCCGAAGCAATCGAAAAAGCTACTTTGAGAGCGAAAAAGAATATGGTTTCCGTATCCATCGTTGACGGTACGATTCCCCACACGATCGTTGGTAAATTCGGTCGCGGCGCAGTTCTTATGATGCCCGCTTCTGAAGGTACCGGTGTTATCGCAGGTGGTCCCGTTCGTGCGGTAATGGAAGCAGTAGGTATTAAAAACATCAGAACGAAATCGCACGGCAGCCAGAACTCCGGTAACTGCGTAAAAGCAGCTATCGAAGGCTTGAAAGAACTCAAGACGGCTGAACAGGTTGCAGCACTTCGCGGCAAGACCGTAGAAGAAATTCGTAGCTGAGAAACGGAGGATTAAGGATATGGCAAAAATCAGAGTAACGCTTGTAAAGAGCACGATTGGTCAGGTAGCGGCTGTAAAAGGCACGGTAGCTGCACTCGGTCTTAAGAAAATCCGTTCTTCCAAAGAACTTGACGATACCCCTGTAACGCAGGGTATGATTGCGAAAGTTAAGCATCTCGTCAAAGTAGAAAACATCTAACATCTAAGGAGCTTTAACATGAGAATAGATACTCTTTCCCCCGCAAAGGGAGCAACGAAAGAATCGAAAAGACTCGGTCGCGGTATCGGTTCGGGTACGGGTAAAACTTCCGGTAAGGGTCACAAAGGTCAGTGGGCTCGTTCCGGTGGTGGCGTTCGCCCCGGCTTTGAAGGCGGTCAGATGCCTATTGCACGTCGTGTACCCAAGAGAGGTTTCACGCACAACGGCAAAAAGGAATACGTTATTGTTAACCTTTCCGACCTTGCAGAATTGCCTGCAGGTACGGTTGTTGACTACGGCTTCGTAATGGCAAACGGTCTTGCGAAAGAAGTAAAGAATAACTGCGGACTTAAAGTTCTCGGTAGCGGCGAACTTAATGTTGCGCTTACCGTGAAAGCGGCGAAATTCTCCGCATCCGCAAAGGCAGCTATCGAAGCTGCTCAGGGTACGGCGGAGACCCTCTAATCAGAAAATGTGACACGGAAAATTGCTTATGCGATTTTCCGTAGTTCGCGTTATTTCTCCCCGACGTCTAACGAGGGGATCTCCTCCCGTTAGGACGCAAGAAAAAACCATTAACGGAGAAAAAAATGTTACAGACAATTATCAATGCCTTTAAGGTAAAGGAAATCAGACGCAAGGTGTACATGATGCTCCTTTTGCTTTTGGTATTCCGTATCGGCTGTTTCATTCCGGTTCCCGGTTTGGACAGAGTCAATTTTGAAGGCGCGGTAGCAGGTAATGACTATCTCACATTGATGAGCAGCCTTACCGGTGGTGCGCTTTCCCAAGGTACATTGTTCGCTTTAGGTATCGGGCCTTATATCAACGCGTCGATTATTATGCAGCTTTTAGCTGTAGGTATTCCCGCGCTTGAAAGATTGTCCAAGCAAGGCGAAGAAGGCCGTAAAAAAATTGCGCAATATACAAGATACGTAACGATTTTGCTTGCGATTATTCAATCGGTTGGTATCATCATCAACTTTGCGAACACCGCAAACGCAATTCAGACGACGTTGTTCTTTGACTCGACTGTAATCGCTGGTATCTTCATGGCGCTCGTTTATACGGCTGGCGCGTTGATTGTAATGTGGATCGGTGAAAGAATTACCGACTACGGCGTAGGCAACGGTCAATCGATGATTATTTTCATCGGTATCTTGTCCACGGCTGGTATGCAAATCGTTGCAAAAGTAGAACAAATCCCCAGCGACCTCGGTCAAATTTGGGATTTGGTTGCATTCTTGCTCGTTTGCGCAGTAGTATTCTTTGCAATCATCTACGTAGACCTTTCCGAAAGAAAGGTACCTGTACAGTATGCAAAACAAATCAAGGGCAGAAAGATGTACGGCGGTCAGTCCTCCTCGATTCCTATCAGAATCTCTGGTGGCGGCGTAATGCCTCTCATCTTCGCGTTCTCGATCCTCAGCTTCCCTCAAATGCTTGCCAGCATGTTCTGGCCCGAATCGGGTTTTGCAACGTGGTGGAATGACTGGATGTCGGCAACGGCAGAAGGTTGGGGCGCTGTTGTATATTCCTTCGTTCTTTGCGTATTGATCTTTGCATTCTCGTTCTTCTATGCACAGATGCAGTTCAATCCCGAAGACGTATCCAAGAGCATTCAACAGAACGGCGGCTTCATCCAGGGTATTCGTCCTGGTAGAGCAACGGAAGCATATCTTAAAAAGATTTCTAACCGTATCACGTTGTTCGGTGCAATTTATCTTTCGCTTGTTGCATTCATTCCTTCCGTTGCATTCGCATGGGCATCGTTTGACCTTGTCAACGTATTCTCTACGACAGGTATCCTCATCGTAGTATCCTGCGCAATGGAATTTGAAAAGCAGTTGCAAGCACAGCTGATGATGAAAAATTACAAAGGTTTCTTAAAGTAAAATAACCCCGCGCTTCGCTTGTGTCAAGCAGGCGAAGCGTGTCGGTTGACAAAAGAGGAATATCAGTAATTTTGTCAGCGAGGTAGTAAAAATTATGAACATTATTTTACTCGGCGCGCCCGGTGCAGGAAAAGGGACGCAGGCTTCGAAAATTTCGGATTGCTACAATCTTCCTCACATTTCAACGGGCGATATTTTCAGAGAAAACATTAAGAACCAAACCCCGATCGGGTTGCTCGCAAAAACCTACATTGACGATGGTAAACTCGTACCTGATGTAGAGACTTGCCAAATCGTAGAAGAGCGTTTAGCACGCGATGACTGCAAAAATGGTTACATGTTGGATGGCTTCCCTCGTACGGTTGTACAGGCGGAGGCACTCGACAAATTAGAACACATCGACTTGGTTATCAATATCGACGTTGATGAAGAACTTTTAATGGATCGTTTGTGCGGTAGACGAGTTTGCAAGGATTGCGGCGAAAGCTATCACATTTCAAGGCTGAACGGCGCAGTTACTTGCGAACGTTGCGGCGGCGAACTCTATCAAAGAAAGGATGACAACCCTGAAACGGTAAGCAAGCGTTTGATGGTGTACAAAGCACAAAC
>JAZKZY010000102.1:0-19752 GCA_045612895.1 Candidatus Scatosoma sp.
ACTTGGTACCCTCGCTGGTATTGAAGACGACGTTAACGTTTCCGCTGAACACGCACACTTCACCTCCCCTGACGAAGTAGAAGAATTCGTTGCAAAGACGGGTATCGACTCCCTTGCAATCGCAATCGGTACTTCCCACGGTGCTTACAAGTTCAAGCCCGGTCAGGACCCCAAACTTCGTTTGGATATCTTGGAAGAAATCGGCAGACGCGTACCTGGTTTCCCCATCGTATTGCACGGCGCTTCTTCCGTTCCTCAGGACAAGGTTGCCCTCGTGAACCAGTACGGCGGCCACATGCCTGACGCAATCGGTATTCCCGAATCCGAACTTAGAAAGGCTGCTCAAATGGCTGTTTGCAAAATCAACATCGACAGCGACCTTCGCGTAGCGTTCACGGCAGCTATCCGTAAGCACTACAATGATTTCCCTGGACATTTTGACCCTCGTCAGTACTTGGGCGATGCACGTGCAATGATGAAAGAAATGGTAAAACATAAGATCGTTAACGTACTTGGCTCCGCTGGCAAAGCGTTTTAATTAAATTAAATTTTTATGGTAGCAAAACCCCCCCCCTTCATCAGGGTGGGGTTTTACTATACTTATTTTACTAATATTTTGTAAAATGAAACGCGCGGTTTGCACCGCGCGTTTTTATCGCTTAATCAAACTTATCCTCAGGAAGCTCAATTCCAGAGACACCACTTTCTGTTTTTTGGCTGTTTTTACCTTGACTATCTTTGTTTGGCGTTGAGGTTTCCCCCTCTAAACACGCCGTCAAACCTATCATCAAAAACGCAGTCAGTAAAACCGCTAAAATCTTTCTCATAGCTAACCTCAATGAAATTTATCCTCAGGCAACTCGATTTTACCATCGCTGGAATCGTTCTCATTCTTAGACGAAGAATCTTCTTCCGTAGGAGGTGTCACCTCTTCGTTTGTGCCCTCATCTTTCGACTCGTCTTTTCCATCCTCGTCTCCCGCCTCGGGTGTTTCAATGGGTGGAGTAGGCGTTTCCTCGTTCACATCTCCGCCATTTGGAGGATTCGGCTCCTCCTGTTCGGAATTTCCATTTTGAGAGGTGGAATCCGAGGAGTTTTCAACCGAGGAAAGCGTCTCCGAAGAAACACTTGCACTCCAAGACGAGCTTTGCACGCTATTTTCAACGACGTCAAACAGCGCACAAGCACTCGCACAACCGAATACCACTGCGATAAACAGGGAAATTAGCCCATTTTTAATCTTAGTTTTCATGGATTAGAAATCCCCAGCAGCGTTAGCGTTAGGGTTACCAAAGCCACCTTCATCTTCTTCGCCGTCAAATCCGCTTAATGTTACAATATCCTGCGCTGCAAGGAAGATTAAAGTCAATTCAAATTCTTGATACTTTTTCATTTGTTTAATCCTCCGTTAACTATTATATGCCGCCGCCGATGCGCCATAGCGGTACAAAGCCAAAGCCAGCTCGCCCATCGTTGCACTATCTTTCTTTGCATACGCATACGCGTTGACGCTATATGTAAGGGTTTGCATTTCTTCGCCATTGTAATAAAGCACAAAGGTGTAGATCGTGGCAAACTGTGTCGCCAAAATACCATCCGTTCGAACAGTTGTATCATTTACCTCTACCTCTTCGCCATTGATAGTAAGGGTCACCTTTTCCATATCTTCAGCGATCAACTTCACGTAAATACTGTTTACTTCCGCAAAGTGTACGCCTGCGCTCTTGAAATATGCAGGATAGACATCAACCCCTTCGTTGTTTACCAAGGTGAAATCGGTCGTCTCAGGCGTTGCCGTCGAAGGTGTACCAAGATTGCTCACGCCAGCCGTAGCAAGATTTTCCGTGTTATATCCCTTATAATTTTGAGCCGCCGCACCGTAGTAAAGCATATCGGTAAGGACTTGCTTTAAGTTTTCATCCGGACTTTCAAGCAATTTATTCAACTGATTTTGAACGTACATCTGTACGCTGTAATTTTCAATACGGCCAAGTTCGGTGTCATTGAATTTAAGCACCGCTTGTATGGTATCCGCCATGTATTGAGGAGGAAGATCGAACGAATATTGATATCTGCCGTCCACCTCTTTCCCTTCCACGTCATAGGTTTCGCCGTTCATGGTGAAATACATCACCGCACCAAGGTAATTATCCCCCATGTTTACATAGTAATTCAAGGAAACATCTTCTTTAAGGGTAACGCTTGCACCCTCAATTTTTGCACTCTCTTCTTTATAGGCAGTGATGGAATCAATCCATACTGCAGCGGAAAGTGTAATCGTAAAGCTATTTGCCGTTTCCTCTAATACAACCGTAACAACCTTACCATCCGCCGTAGCCAAATCGCCGATAGACTCTTGTAATGCCGTTGCATAGGCTGCCGTGTCACAATTAAATACAATTTTAATCATACCGCTGCATTCAACGATAAGTTGCGAGCTTTTATAGAAACGAACTGGATTTGCATAATCACCAACGTTGGTGCTACTCTTGTCTTTATTGTTCGTAACCTTAATACCGTTTTCTTCCCACACCTGTATGGAAGTCGAATACTCCGTACGTTTGACTTTATCATCAAAGGTAATCGTACTTCCTTCGGGTTTTTCTTGACCACAATTGGAGCAAATTTTATCTACAAAAGTATGCCCTGTTGCAGGAATATTTTCACTGCTCAACAATGCATCACAATCATCGCAAGTAACCGTGATGCTACCATTTTCCGTACAAGTTGCCTCAACAACCGTTTTAGTTGTGCTATTTATATGTTCACAGCCTTTTGCCAATATTACAGTTAAGGAATCCATACGAACTTGCGCCGTTAATTTAGCAATCGTATATGTATTAGAAGACCCATCCAACAAAATCGTAACAACTTTATCCTCTACCGTTGCCGTTGCACCGATAGAAGTCTTCAATGCTGTCGCATAACCCGAAGTGTTACAATTAAAAACAATTTTTGCAATATTCCCTACATATTCAATGATAATTGAGGAATTTTGATAAAAACGAGCAGGGGCTGCATAATCGGCAACAGGATTCGTGCTACTTTCCTTATTATTTGTAAGAATTATATTATTTTCTTCCCAAACTTGTTGTTCCGCAGAAAAATTCGTACGCTTTGCCTTATTATCAAAAGTAAGTGTGCTTTCCTCAGGCACAAATTCACCACAACCAGAACATACACCTGCTACATAGGTGTGCTTCGTCATAGGAATATCTTCCTCTTTTACATCACCGCAGTTCTCACATTCTACCCGCTTCTTACCAACTTTTACACAAGTAGGTTCTTCAATAATGCCATTTTCCACATCGTTATACTTATGCCCCGTTGCAGGAATGGTTTTCGTCTCAACATAATCACAATCGTTACAATTAATCGTTTCACTACCATCTTCCGTACAAGTTACCTTCTTTGTAGTCGTGGTGGTGGTATTCGCATGCTCACAACCACTCTCTGGCGCAGGAATAACAAACGTAATGGTGTTGACCATCGCACGATAACCACCTGAAACCGTGGTAACGATTACCGTTTTATTCGAAGTCGTATCTACTGTAATCGGATCATACGCACCATCATTAGAATTTTTTGTAAGCGTATGCGTTGTTCCAGCAATCGTTACTTTCGTCGTATTCGATTTATATTTACCTACCTCAATAATAACAGAAGTAACATCGGCAGGAACCGTAAAAGAGAAGCCGCCTGCCTTGGAGCTTGCACCTAATTTAATGCAACTGTTCCCCTTAGCATCGCGCGCGCCTGTGTAAAAATTCGACACATTAGACAATGTTAAGGTGTAACCATTCACAGTTTCCGTATAGGTCGTTTTACTGGTACCATCCCCGTGGCTAGCAGAACCGTTTGCACCCAAGGCAAACACAATATTCGTGTCCGCAGCGCTTGCCACTTTCGGTTGAATGGAAAGATTTGCGATCCCCATCACCAACATCAACACCAACGCCATGCATGCCGTCAGTAAAGAAATCAGTTTTCCTCTCGCCTTTAACATAATTTTTTCTCCTTTAAGAGTTTATTTTTTCGTATGTATATAGAAAAAGCATTGCTTTCACACAATGCCCTGTGTTTCTATTATATTATAAATAATATAATGTGTCAATAAAAACCACGCTTAATTAAGAAAATTTACAAAAAATGTTTACTTTGCCGACCACCATGAAACTTTTTCACATTTTTAATATCGTGCGCGTATACGCGATTACCTTTTAATTTTGGCCAAAACACTGCCCATTTTGCGAAAAATGAGCCCACCATGTACGAGTTTAACAAAAAAATCCCTAGCCGAAGATAGGGATTTCTATGCTTATTATTAAGCTCCTATTCGATTAAAGTTCAGCGAAGTACTTAATCGTTCTAACCATCTGGCTGGTGTAGGAGTTTTCGTTGTCGTACCAGGATACAACCTTAACAAGCGTCGTGCCGTCGCCCATGGGCATGCACTTCGTCTGCGTAGCATCGAACAACGAACCGTAGGTGATACCGATAACGTCGGAGGAAACGATTTCTTCTTCCGTGTAACCGAAGGATGCGGAAGCTGCTGCCTTCATTGCTGCGTTTACGGTAGCTGCGTCAACTTCGCCTTCGCAAACTGCTACAAGCTGGGTCAAGGAACCGGTGGGAACGGGTACACGTTGAGCGCAACCGTCAAGAACGCCGTTCAATTCGGGGATAACAAGACCGATAGCCTTTGCTGCGCCGGTGGAGTTGGGAACGATGTTCACAGCTGCTGCACGAGCACGGCGAAGGTCACCCTTACGATGAGGGCCGTCCAATACCATCTGGTCGCCGGTGTAAGCGTGGATCGTGGTCATGTAACCTTTCTTAATCTTGGAAAGCTTGTTCAAGGTGTTAGCCATAGGAGCAAGGCAGTTTGTCGTGCAGGAAGCTGCAGAGATGATGTTGTCAAGCTTGGAAAGGGTCTTTTCGTTTACGCTGTAAACGATGGTAGGAAGGTCGTTGCCTGCGGGAGCAGAGATAACAACTTTCTTAGCGCCAGCCTTGATGTGTGCTTCGGATTTAGCTTTGGAGCAGTAGAAACCAGTACATTCAAGTACTACGTCTACGTCAAGAGCGCCCCAAGGGCAGTTCACTGCGTCTTTTTCTGCATAAATTTTGATGGTCTTGCCGTCAACGGTGATGGTACCAGCTTCGTCGTTAGCGGATACGGTATCAGCGAGAGCATATCTACCCTGTGCAGAGTCATACTTCAAAAGGTGAGCGAGCATGGAAGGGCTGGTAAGGTCGTTGATAGCGACTACTTCATAACCTTCTGCACCGAACATCTGTCTGAAAGCAAGACGACCGATACGGCCAAAGCCGTTGATTGCAACTTTTACGTTTGCCATAATAGTGTTTCCTCCAATATATGAAAATTTAATTTTGTGACGATCGTACGAGCGGTTTTTTCGGCGATTTTCACCAATCCGCTCTTGTCCAAATAACATTGTACCATACTTTTTTCTTTTCGTCAATACTTTTCTATGATTATCACGAAAATATTTTTGTGATTTTAGTATGTTCATTTTTTGAAATTTTCTTTCTTTTTACCCCTTTTTTACTGTAAAAATCCTCCCGCCCCTCCCTTTTCAATCACACCCTTGTCTTCGCGTGCGTATAAATATAATTAAACGATAATTTTTTTTAATTTTTTAGTGGAAAAAGCAAAAAATTTTCCTTTTTTTTATTGACAAACCTTTTTTAATGTTGTATAATAGCAGTACCATAAAAATTAAAGTATTACGCTTTTCGCAATCAGCGATAGGGGTAAAGGAGGCAAAAAGATGGCAAAGGCAAAGAAACTTAAGAAAGCAGCAGTTAACAACAGCGTGTTTACCGGTCGCTTGCTCAACCTTATCGGTACGTGGATTCTTATGATCCTCATCGTTGCGATTATGGCTGGCGCTGGTGTAGCACTCATCATGACGATTGGTAAAGATGGTGGTATGCCTCAGATCATTGCGATCGTAGCAACCGCTTTCCTTGCAATGCTCGGTCTTGCTTGGGCTGACATTCGTTTCATCAAGTGGGAAACGAAGCACACCGTTATCAGCGGCAACAGCATCAAGTTCAACGGCAACGCGTTCCAACTTCTTGGCAACTGCTTCAAGTGGACGTTCCTTACGATCATCACCGTAGGTATCTATTCCCTTTGGCTTCCCATTAAGGTTAGAGAATGGAAAGTTAAACACATGGAATTGCAACCCGTTTACGGTTATGACTATGGTCAGGTTCAGTTCTACAACTACTAATACATAGTATGAAATCAAAGAGCTTTGTTTATCAAGGCTCTTTTTTCATGCCCTTTTCCCCTCCCCCACAACTTAACCATATAAAATAAACGCGCTGCCCACACAAGGCAACGCGTTTTTTGTTTCTGTTTTAATCTCTTCTGCTCCTGCCGCCGAATAAAATCAATACCCACAGCGCGAAACGTAAGAAATACACCAACGAAGTAAGCATCGACGCCACGTAGGTATTCGCCGCCGCGTCCAGCATTTTGTCTGCGTAAGGAATTTCGTCTTCTCTTAAAATACCCGTTTCCAACAACATTCTTTTCGCGCGCCTGCTTGCGTTTAACTCCACAGGCAAGGTCACGAAAGCAAAAATGGTAGACAACCCATACAACGCAACACCCAACAACGCCAAGTAAAATCCCGTGTCCGAGTTTTGGTTTAACCCAACGAATACGTCCAACAACAAACCAACTAACACCAAGGGAAGGGCCAACCGACTGCCGATATTCGTAATCGGTACAAGCACCGTGCGCAGCTTATAAAAGAGATATCCCTTCTTTTTCTGCATCACGTGTCCGATTTCATGCGCCGCAACCGCCACAGAGGCAATCGACGCGTCGCCGTAAACACTTTCCGAAAGGTTCACCACCTTTCTCGTGGGGTGATAATGATCGGTGAGCGTCCCCTGCACCCGTCCAACGGTAATATCATTCACACCATTTACACGTAAGAGCCGTACCGCCGTGTCATACCCCGTCATTCGAGAGGAGGTGGGCATTTGCCCGTATTTTTGATACGCGGAATGTACTTTCGCGCTTGCTCTCGCACACAACGCCGCGCATAGAATCATCAAAATAAAAAATATTAAATAATATCCTGGGATCATTTTTTCTTCCTTATATATATTATATTATCATTATACGCCGATTTCGACAAGTTTACTCCACTTTTTACAAATCAATCGAAAAAGGATAGAGGTCCGATTTTGACACACCGCGATCCTTCGCCGCGCGCTTCAAAGCCTCTTTTTTATCCAACCCAGCCGCCATATAATGTCGAATGTGATCCACTTCTGAAAGGGCGTTCAAAGGACTTTCCGTTTCCGCTGCGCCTTCTACCACCAACACGTACTCCCCGCGTTTTTCACCAGGCAAACCCTCCTTTAAGGTGAAGTTCACCGCCTCTTCGTGGATCTTGGTAATCTCGCGCACCGCAGCCGCTTTTCTATCCCCAAACACCTCGTACATCGCCTTGATATCCTTATCAACGTCTTGGGGCGCAGAGTGGAAAGCAAGGGTTAAATCGCAATCCTTGTACTTTTCCAAAAGCGCGCGTTTTTCACTTGCTTTATCGGGTAAAAATCCGATAAACGCGAATCTGCCTGCCGGTAATGCAGATAAAACCAACGCCGCAACAAACGCGCAAGCGCCGGGCAACAGGGTATACGGCTCGCCGTTTTGTCTTAAAATTTCACACACGATGTTGCCGGGGTCGGACACCACGGGAGTCCCTGCATCCGAAACCACCGCCACCTTTTCACCTCGCTGGGATGCCGCGAGGATTTTTTCCGCCGCTTCCTTTTCGTTGAATTTGTGACAAGCATACAACGGCTTTTTGATCTCGTACGCGTTCAATAACTTAATCGTATGACGGGTATCTTCACAAAAAATAACGTCCGCCTCACGCAAGGTTTCCAGCGCGCGCAGGGTAATATCTTTTAAGTTTCCTATCGGGGTTGCAACAAAACTAACCATATCTCTTTCCTTATTTTACGTTGTAAATCGTTTCCAAAAGCTCTGTATGCGGTTTACCGCCTTTTACAGCCTCAATCATCACCAAATAGGGCTTCGCGCCATACCTGCCCCCCACGAATTGAATTTTTTTCACCTCTAATTTCATTTCGTGCAGGGTATAACACACCTCCGCGAGCCGATCCGCGCGGTGCAACATACACAGCCGTCCGCCGAATTTCAACGCAAAGTTTGCCGCCTTGGCAATCTCGCTCAGGTTGATCGTCAATTCCTTGCGACACACCGCCTTGCAGTACTCATCGTTGTCAAACCCACCGCTTTCATAGGGGGGATTACACAAAACCAACGAAAACTTTTCGTGATATTCCTTGGAGATATCCTGCAATTTCCCTTGCACAAAGGTAAAATTGTCAAACCCGTTAATCGCCGCCGTTTTTCTTGACAGCGCCGACAATTCCTCTTGCATTTCAAACAAAGTAAAACGTAAATCACGCAGTTTTGCACGGTTTAACGCGTAAAAATGAAAGGCAACGATTCCGCTCCCCGCGCAAAAATCCGCCACGACGTCATTTTTTTTGGCGTGCGCAAATTTCGACAGCAAAACCGAATCGGACGTGAAACGATACAAACGTGTATCTTGCACAATTTTTAAGCCGTCAATTAACATATCTTCCAGGACTTCGTATTCCCCAAGCGTTACGTTGTTTTCCACGCGGTCAACCTCCTCGTTTTTATCCCTTACAGTATAGCACGCGCACGCGGAAAAGTCAAGCCCTTCTTTTAAGAGTGGAATAATTCCCCAGGAAAAACCACAAGCTGTTTTCGTGAATATTTTATCTCAATCTTTAGAAAAAAATCTATCGGAAATGAAGAAACGCCTGCCTTCGGAGGATATTTTATCGTATAGCTTTGAGACGGCTGATAAAACCGCCTGCGCTATCATTTACGCCGACGGTATTGTCAATAAAGAGCTGCTCGGCGACCTCATCGCGCGCCCTTTATCCAAACTGGATTTGCAGGGTGAAACCCACGAAAATCCACAAAATGGAGGGGGCAGGTACGCGTCAAAGCTGGAAATTATACAAAAATCCGCCCTTTTCCCCGAATTGAAAGAAAAGGAAAAATTTGAGGATTTGTGTAAAGAAGTCCTTGACGGCAACAGCGTACTGCTGATGGATGGTATCCCCGTCGGGCTTGTGATCGGGGCAAAATTTATCCCCGTCCGCGCGGTTATGGAGCCTCCCACCGACGTCACCGTAAAAGGCCCTCGAGAGGGTTTTATTGAGGATGTGAAAACAAACATGGCGCTGATACGAAAACGCCTCAAAACCCCGAAATTGCAATTTGAAAGTATGCGCGTGGGAAAAAACTCGGACACAATCGTTACTTTGTGTTGGCTGGACGGCACTTCAAAAGAGGGGATAAAGGAGGAAATCAAAGAAAAATTGCAAACGTTGGACATTGATTTTATCCCCGATTCCTCTTATATCGCGGCGTTTTTGTCCCCGCGCAAGCATTCTATTTTTCACACCATAGGTACCACGGAAAAGCCGGACGTGTTTGCCGCAAAATTAAGCGAAGGCAGGGTGGGGGTATTGGTGGACGGATCGCCGATTGCGCTGACCGCCCCTTATCTTTTAATGGAAGATTTGCAAAGCAGCGAGGACTACTTCATCTCCCCCTTTATGGCCACGGTATTCCGCGCACTTCGGGTGATTGCGCTGTTTATCGCGTTGCTTTTGCCTGCCTTTTACGTTTCCGCACAGCTGTATAAATTACAACTGCTCCCACTCGGCTTGACCCTCACCATTGCAAGCAGCATCCAAGAATTGCCTCTTTCCCCAAATTTAGAAATGTTTGTGGTGCTATTCCTCTTGGAAACCTTGAAAGAGGCGAGTATTCGTATGCCAAAATACGTCGGTATGTCCCTATCCGTTGTGGGAGCGCTGGTGCTTGGGGAAACGGCGGTGTCCGCAGGCTTTTTATCCACCCCTGCCATCATCGTCGTTGCGCTGTCGGGGATTTGCCTTTACACCGTACCCGACTTTGTGGAAACGGGCAGCTTGTTGCGGTGGCTGTTTTTACTGGTATCAGGCAGTATCGGTCCCTTTGGCATCGTGCTGACCGCAACCTTTATATTGTGTTATCTTATCTCCGCGGACAGTTTCGGCGCGCCTGCGCTTGCGCCGTTTTCACCGCTGAATAGACGTGATTTGCGTGATAGCATCATAAAATATGACACTTTTGATTTAAGAGAAAGACCGCAAACATTTCGCTTGAAAAACAAAACGCGGTTGAAAATAAAACCCAACGAAAAAACGGAAAAGGAGGAGTAAAATGAACGCTAAATTGATGAACGACAACGCATCCACACAACCAAATCAAGTGTGTGGACGGCAAATTGCTTTCGCCGCGGCATTCTTGTTGCCTGCCGCAAAACTGTTAGAAGCGCCCTCCATCTTGGCGACTTACGCCGCAGGTGATTTACTCCTGCCTGCGCTCCTGCATTTTTTGTTACAATTCGGTGTCTTGTCCGTCATTATTTTCGCGGCGTCAAAATCGGAAAAGACCTTGTTTGAAAGGTTAAACGAACGGTTAGGGCAGTGGGCGATCCTTTTCTACGTCTTATATGCGGTTTATTTCCTTTTTGCAGGGGTATTGCCCTTGCTTGACATGGAAAAATTCACCTACGCTGCCTTTTTTGACACTTCACCCACCGTATTTGCCTTCGTTTCCTTTTTTGTTTTTTCGGCATTTTTATGCGCAAAAGGGTTAAAAACCTTAGGACGCGCCGCAGATCTTTGCTTGTTTTTGTTTCTTATCCCTTTTCTCGCACTCATAGGCATGTCCTTGTTTGCGGCGGATTTCTCCCACCTTTTACCCCTGTTTGGTAGAAAATTAGGGGATACCATGTACGCGTTTAACCGCACTACACCCCATTTTTCCGATGCCATTTTACTACTTCCGCTTATCGGAAATTTACGTTATAAAAAGGGGGATAGTGTGAAAATTTTAAGCGGTTACACCGCTAGCGCTGTCGGTACGATACTCTTTTTGGCTACCTTTTACAGCATCTATTCGTCTATCGCGCCAAGGGAGCATTACGCATTTTCCAAGATTGCGGAATACTTCCCTGCGCTTGACGTCATCGGGCGCGTTGACCTTCTTTTCGTGTATATGTTGACCATTGTTTTACTGATTTTCACCGCTATGCCCTTGCAATACACAACCCAGCTCCTTTGCCATAGCTTTCATATAAAAAGTGGAGTGCTGGTGTCCGCAATCCTCAACATCGGCGCGTTGATCTTCTTATTGTTTGCTAATCGGCAATATAATACCATTTACACCATTATTAGCGGAAAATTACCTTTTGTTTTTTGGTTAATCGCAGACATGGTGCCTTTATTTTTGTTATTTTTACCAAAAACCAAGGGGGAACGAGGATAAGATATGCGTAGATTTTTCTTAAATAATAGTATAAAATACTACCTTTTTATCGTATTTTCCTTAGGGTTTTTATTCCTTTCCAACGATTTTGGGGTGACGGACGTACAAAAAACCGCCATTGTTGTGGCGGCAGGGATTGACCGTCAAGAGGATACCTTTATCCTCACCACCCAGGTGGCCATTCCGCAAGCATCTAAACAAGGGGAAGTGTCCGAGGCGGTGCAAATCGTCAGCCGCGGAAAAACGGTGGGTGACGCTTTTGAAGAAATCAACGCGAAAACGGGTTGGTATCCAAAGCTCGTCTTTTGCGACCTCATTTTGTTTGGCGAGAGCGCAAAGGAAGAGGACGTTTTTGCCTCCCTTGACTTCTTTTTGCGTGATGAATACCTTTCCGACGATTGTTTCGTCGCTGTGTGTAACGGCACTGCAAAGGATTTGCTGAACACCACCGCCTTGGTGGATCCGTCCAGTTCTTCCGCGATGAAAAAGGTTTTATCTTCTCACGCCGAACGGGTCGGCACCGTTCTCCCGAACACCTTGCGAGAGTTTGCTATCGGGTATTTCAGCGAAAGTAAAAGCGGCTACCTCCCCATTTTAACCACCGAACCACAGCAGGAAAAAATCGGAAAAAATGACAAAGAGCAGCCGCAGGGAAACACGCCAAGCCAACCGACGGACAGCGCAGGTGAAAGTGGGAGCAAATCCACCAAGGAAACGGAAGAAAAGCCTGTGTTCAGCGCAAGAAAGACTGCCCTTTTCGTCCATGGAAAATGGGTGGAAACGCTCGACAATAATGAAACCTTCGCCCTCGCCTGCGTACTTTCCAAGCTCCGCCTCGCCTCTTATACCGTACAAGGGAATGAAAACGCCAGCACGTTAAACATACGGCGCAACACTCCCTCCATAAAATTGCAGGCGAGCGACAGCGGTATTTTCACCCTTAACGTCAACCTGACCTGCACCGCAGGGATGCTTGATTACGCCAAATCCCTACCGATTGAAAAAATCGCCGATGCAGGTGACGTACCCAAGGAGCTTTTCAGCCTTGCATCCAAACGATTGACGGGTGAAATTGAGGGTGTTTATGAAAAATGCCGCGCGGTAAATTGCGACCTGTTTGGCGTGCAGGAACGCCTGCTTAAATATGGAAAGCGCCGTTTTCACAACCTGCAAACCACCGCGCTTGCCAACACACGCGTGCAGGTTTCCGTCCGTTTTAAGAACGTCCGCTGACAAATTCTTTGCATTTTTTACTGTGGATAAATGTGGATAACTTTGCCGTTTTTTAGAAAAAAACAAACATTTGTGGATAAATCCCTTATTTTTTAACATTTTGCTTTCATTTTTTCACGAGTTTCCTTGTTATAATGTGTGAAAATGTTATTTATCCACAAAATCAATGAAAAATTTTTTTATTTAGTGAATGACAAATTTGCCGAGTTATCCACAGAAAAACGGGGTTTTTGAGGGTTATCCACCGTAAAAGCCGTATGTTTTCGTTTTTTTAATTTCCCGAAAGGTTGAATTTATCCACATTTTTTTGATGGGAAAGGTGGACAACCCGTTTTTGTCCACATTTTGCCAAAAAAGGGGCTTCTCACCCCCGATTTTTGCCGCATTTTTTCATATTTCGACATTCTTCGAGGTTTTATCTGTGGATAAAAGCCTCTAATTTGTTTTTCCACACTTTTCTATTATGTGAGGAATTGTTGATAACTTTTCCACACAAAAAAGCGGCCGCCAAATAGACAACCGCTTTTACTTTTATGAAATTTACAAGAATAAACCAAGCAACCAAACAATCGGGTTATTGTTGTACAGCCAACGCAAAACGAAACTGCTTTCAAAGAAATTCATCACCGACGTCGAGGGGATCAAGGTCAAAACGGAAACAATCAAGCTTACCACAAGGATACCTTCCGCCAAACCGAGGATTAACCCCAAAAGACTGTTCAATTTGCCAAGCAATTTGATTTTCTTGAAAATCGCCGTAAGAATCTTACTCAAAAGCTTGAACACAATCTTCAAGATAAAGAACAACGCAACCGCCGCAATCAAGGTGCAAAGCAATTCCGCAACGGTAGAGCCTGCCAAATAGCCAAGGGTTGTACCAGGTTCCAAAGGAACACCCACCCATTTCTTCACAACCAAGGTCGCAATGATGGCAACCATGTCTTTCTCTGCCACCAACGCTTGGATATCTTGACCTGCGATATCTACGTTGAAGCCCTCCATTTTTGAGAAGGTTTCCGTAAAACTTTCGGTGAGGGAGTCCATCAACCCAAACAAACCGCCCGTTGCGGATACCATTACCTTCGCCAAGGCAAGCGCCACAAGAAAAGCAACCAGCCCCGAGGCAAAGTGGAAGATCATCTTTACAAAGCCCCGTTTTGCACAAATAATTACGAAGATGAGCAAGCCGATCAAAATCACCGCGTCTAAGATATAACCCACGGGTCCGCCTGCGCATAAAGCACTCAAATTCATTCTATCTCTCCTTTCCTTATATTTTTACCTATTATAACATATCTTTCCTCTTTTTTCAACTGCTTTCTCAAAATTTTCCCCTTGTTTTAATAATTTATGCATAAGGCGCGCGTTTTTTGTCTATACTCGAACAGATACCAACCAAGCAAAGGGGGAACTGTATGGGGTTTTCGTTTCATATCTACAATAAAATGGCAGCCGATGGTGTTTCTATGGCTACGGACAAGCTACTCAAAGCCCGTCAAAACCGAAAAATGCAGGGGGCAGGTACGGGTTTACAGCAAAACATCACCGAAAAACTGCCCATAGTGGTATGTATCGGCAGCGATCTTGCTATCGGGGATTCCCTCGGCCCTATCGTCGGCTCTATGTTGAAATTTAAGACGCAGGGTTTGGGCGTTTTCTTATACGGCACCCTTGCCGCGCCCATTACCGCAAAGGAAATCAAATACATTCGCACTTTTCTAAAAGAAACCCACCGCGGTCACCCTGTTATTGCGGTGGATGCGGCGGTGGGGGAGCAAGGGGACATCGGACTGATCAAGGTCAACGATACCCCACTTTTACCCGGCGCAGGCGCAAACAAACAGCTGGGCGCTATCGGTGATATCACCGTTATGGGAATTGTGGCGGAGAAATCTCTTGCCAACTACGGGCTTTTTAATACTACCCGGTTAAACCTTGTATATAGCATGGCGGAAATCATTTCCGACGGGATTTCCTCTTTGTTATGGGAACGGTGCAGTAAGGAAAATTCTATGAAAAATCAGGCGTAAAATCATTGACACGCCCACCGTTTTGTGGTATACTCTTTTCCGTTGGAAGGTTTTCGGAAAACACTTCCATGGGCAAAAACCCGACTAAAAAAACCGAGGTATCACAAATGAAACGTTTTTTCACGACCAAACGACTTTGTCGCGCAGGGGTTATCGCCGCGTTGTACGTAGCGCTGACCTATGCGTTTGCGCCCCTCGCCTTCGGACCTTTTCAGATTCGTCCTGCGGAGGCGCTTTGTATTTTACCCGTCTTCTTCCCCGAAGCCATACCTGCCCTATATATCGGCTGTATGCTGTCAAACCTGGCATCCACGAACCCGTACCTTGTGTACGACGTATTTATCGGCTCCTTTGCAACCCTGTTAGCGGCGGTCAGCGCGTACCTGGTAGGGAGATATCTTAAAAAAGAGCCGTACCGCTTTATCCTTTGCGGATTGCCTACCGTTCTTTTTAATGCCTTTATTATCCCCTTAATCATTGTATTTTTGTGCGGTGGCGCGGAAGGGTATTCAACGACAACCGTAGCGTATTTTTCCTTTGTAGGCTCGATTGCTTTGACGGAATCTATATGGGTGTATGCTTTAGGCGCACCTATTTATTCTACCATTAACCGTTTGCAAAAGGACAACCGATTTGGGCTGTTTCAATAAACAAAAAAACCAAGGCAAACCCTTGGTTTTATTTATTATATTGTAAAAGAAAAACCCTGCATAATTGCAGGGTTTTTATGTACGATTATTTCTTAGCGTTTTGAGCTTGCATTGCGCCGTAGTAGTATGCAGGATAGCCACCCAAAACGTGTCTGTACATTTGAGGGTACATCTTGTAAGGGGACATCATATTTGCCGTTCTCGTACAAGCCATAGCAATCAAGTTTCTCAAAGCCTTTTGAACCTTCTTGGGATTCTTAACGCCAAGCATAACGATTTCGCCTGCTTCACCAGCGCCGTTGGAAATTACAACGTCACCGTAGCTGCAAAGTTTACCTTTAATCGTTCTACGAATGCTTACGGACATACCAGGGAAGAATTCCATATCACGGGTGTTTTCTTCAGCATAGAAGATATGACCTTTCTTGTAGATAACAGCACCGTCATAGAACGTCCAAGACGTTTTCTTCGTGCAAACAAGTTTTACAAACAAAATGATAAGGGTCAAAACAATACTTGCAAGCGCAACCACCAACGCGATCGTACCATACATAGAGTCACTTGCAGCGGGCGTACCCAAAATTTTGCTGAAACCTTGACCTTTTACATAGAAACATGCAACAGGGATGATTGCAAGGAACACCAACGTCCACCAAATCGAAATTGCGCTCCAAAAGCTCTTTTTAATAAGTAAAGAACCGTCTTTTTGCAGGATTTTTGCCATTTTATCCTTCTCCTTCCATAAATTTTCCATTTTGTAAAACGGCTTTTCGCCCGAATACACTAATAGAATTTATTATACACGATTATTATACTATATATTTTATTGTAAGTCAAGAGTATTATGAAAATTTCTTTTCAAAAAACGGGCTTTTTTTTACTTTTTTTATTATAAAAATAAAAACACGGCGGTTGCCGTGTTTTTCTTGTGTTTTTCTTGTTAAGATGCTTGCTTGTAAACGAGCTTCGGCGTTGCGCCATCCGTTAAACATTCCTTCGTGATAACAACCTCTTCCACGTTTTCCTCGGAAGGGATTTTGTACATCACCTCGGTCATAACGCTTTCGATGATCGTTCTCAAACCACGCGCGCCCGTCTTTAAGCGAATCGCCGTTTGCGCAATTTCACGAACCGCGTCTTCTTCCACCGTCAATTTTACCCCGTCGTAGCCAACCAACTTTTGATATTGCTTGATAATGGCATTCTTGGGCTCGGTAAGAATTTTCACCAGCGCATCCTCGCCAAGAGGATCGAGGTTTACCACGATGGGAATACGGCCGACAAATTCAGGAATCAAACCAAACTTGGTCAAATCTTGGGGCTTTACGTCCTCCAAAATGGTGTAATCCGCCTCGTTTGCACCCAAACGCACTTTACCGCCAAAACCGAGGGTAGAGTCGTCTTTACGCGAGGAAACGATTTTGTCAAGCCCTACAAACGCACCGCCGCAAATGAACAAAATGTTGGTGGTGTCGATACGCAAACATTCCTGGTTGGGGTGTTTTCTACCGCCTTGAGGGGGAACGTTCGCAGTCGTGCTTTCGATGATTTTGAGGAGGGCTTGCTGTACGCCTTCACCCGAAACATCACGGGTAATGGAAACGTTTTCACTCTTACGCGCGATTTTATCGATTTCATCGATATAGATGATACCGCGTTGTGCGCGTTCGATGTCATAGTCAGCGTTTTGGATAAGCTTTAAGAGGATGTTTTCCACGTCTTCACCTACGTAGCCTGCCTCCGTCAAAGTCGTTGCATCCGAGGTGGCAAAGGGCACGTTGAGGATTTTTGCAAGGGTACGCGCAAGCAGGGTTTTACCGCTGCCCGTAGGACCTAACAAAAGCACGTTGCTCTTTTCAATTTCTACGCCGTCATCGTCCTTTTTCTTTGCGTTTGCCGCCGCGTTGATACGCTTGTAGTGGTTATAAACCGCCACGGAAAGCACGCGCTTTGCTTTGTCCTGACCAACGATATACTGGTCAAGCTCCGCCTTGATTTCCGCCGGCTTTTTAAGGGGAACGTCCGCCTGAGGCTCTTTTTCCTCCGACCATTCGTCCACCATGGATTTGCAAATTTCCACACATTCGTCGCAAATACAAACCCCGTCGGGACCGGTAATCAGACGCTTGGTTTCTTCTTTCGGTTTACCGCAAAAAGAACAATGTTGATTTTTATTTGACATAATTATACTCCGAATAATTACTTATATGCGCGGAAGTGGATTTCCGTGCCTATGAAAAAGATACGCGCAAAGCCGAAAGGGTTTTGCGCGTGAAAAACCGTAAAGGTATCGTTTCGAGATTATCTTCTCGTAAACACTCTATCAATCAAGCCGTAGTTGCGCGCCTCGTCCGCGGACATGTAGTGATCTCTATCCGTGTCGCGTTCGATGGTAGCAATATCCCTACCGGTATTTTCAGCAAGGATGCGGTTAAGCTTCGCTTTCGTGCGAAGGATGTGTTCCGCCTGAATTTTGATGTCACTCGCTTGACCTTGCGCGCCGCCAAGGGGCTGGTGAATCATGATTTCAGAGTTGGGCAACGCATAGCGTTTACCGTGTGCGCCGCTGGAAAGCAAGAATGCGCCCATGGATGCCGCCATACCGATACAAATGGTAGATACGTCGCATTTGATGTAGTTCATCGTGTCGTAAATCGCCATACCAGCCGTTACCGATCCGCCGGGGGAGTTGATGTAAAGGTTGATATCCTTCGTGGGGTCTTTACCTTCAAGGTAAATAAGCTGTGCGACAACCGTGTTTGCAACCGCGTCGTTGATTTCACCACTCAAGAAAATGATACGGTCGTCAAGCAAGCGAGAATAGAGGTCGTACGAGCGTTCACCCGAAGCCGTGCGTTCTACAACGTAGGGAACTAAAACATTTTTTTCCATAATTTCTAAATCCTAATTTTTTTAAGGTTACGTTTTTGCTTTGCAAAAATTGCAACGTATAAGCGGTTCACTCAGAACCACTTATATCGATACAGTACGAAACTTAAAAACGCAGAGATGCAAGCAGTTCAAGGCGAAGTGAGGGCGCGTACGAATGGTACGTAACCGAACGACAACGCCGAAATGCGCTGCATATATGTGTTTTTATTCTTTGATCATTTCGTTGTTTTCTTTAAGGAAGTTAAACAACTTCGTGATCACGATATCACTTGCGATATAGTCGAACTGACGAGGATCCATGTTCTTCTTGTATTCTTCCGCTTCTTTGCTTACGGATGCAGCTTGTTCAGCGATCTTCGCGTCGATTTCTTCAGCGGTTGCTTCCAAGTTTTCTTCCTTGATGATTTGGGAAATGATTAACTGGCTGATTACGTTCTTCTTAGCCTGTTCTTCGTAGTTCTTTCTGAAGTCAGCAGCGGAAATCTTAAGGAATTCAAGGTAGTCCTGAAGCTTCAAACCCTGATACATAAGCTGATATTCGAACTTCTGTACCAAACCGTCGATTTCTCTTTCGATCATTGCTTGAGGAATTTCAGCTTCGGTGTTCGCAGCGATTGCTTCCAAAATGCTGTTTTCCGTAGCATCGTTTGCGCGACGGTCAGCCTGCTTTTGCAATCTTTCCATCGTCTTTGCTTTGTATTCTTCTACCGTAGCGCTACCCGTTGCGTCTTTGATGAATTCATCGGTCAATTCGGGCAATTCTTTTGCCTGAAGAGCGTTCAATTTTACTGCGAATACAGCTGCTTTACCCTTCAAAGCTTCTGCCTGGTAGTTTTCGGGGAAGGTTACGTTAACGTCCTTCGTTTCGCCGATGTTCATACCAACAACTTGATCTTCGAAACCAGGGATGAACTGGCCGCTGCCAAGGGTCAAATCAAAACCTTCAGCTTCGCCGCCGTCGAACTTAACACCGTCAACCGTACCAACGAAGTCGATGTTTGCGATGTCGCCGAGCTGAGCTGCTCTGCCTTCAACCGCTACTTTACGAGCGTTTCTGTCCTGAACGCGTGCGATTTCTGCGTTCAATTCTTCTTCGGTTACATTATACGCGAATTCTTTGATTTTCATACCCTTGTAGGAGGAAATTTTAACCTCGGGTTTAACGGGTACAACCGCGATCATCGTTACGCCGTCGTCTTCCAATTTATCAACGGAAACGTCGGGTTCACCAACAACCGTGAATTTTTCTGCGCACTTGTCAAGGATTTTGCCGTAGTTTTCCGAGAAAAGAAGGTTGAGTGCGTCTTCGAAGAATACGCCCTTACCATACATATTTTCAATAACGTTTTTGGGTGCTTTACCCTTACGGAAACCGTTGATTGCAAATTTGCCGCGTGCTTTCATGTATGCGGATTGCAATGCGTTCTTCCATTCTTCACCGTCAAACTTGATGGTGATTTTTACCGTGCTTTTTTCTGCCGCTTTGGTAGTGTACTTCATA
>JAZKZY010000103.1:0-3967 GCA_045612895.1 Candidatus Scatosoma sp.
TTACGTCTATCTCCATAAAATAATAGTGGTTAGGATAGGACGGAGGTGGGCCTTGCGTAACGTAAACGCCATTGATATATAATTTGAAATAATCGTCCGCAGTGATTTTTAATATCGCCTTATTTGCTTTCCGCAAGACTGCTTTTTTGCGGAATAAAGTATGCCGATTGCATAAACTCTCCGCATGTTTTTCTGTTTGATTAGGTGATAATTCCTTGTGGAATACGTCTACCGGTTCTAAATTTTCAAAATCTTTATGACAAATAAATTTCCCTTGCATATTCCACCTGCTTGCATTAAGTAATCAGCCTAACAAGGTTTTCAAAATCACCTGCGCATACACACGGGCTATAAAATCGTTCGGGTGATTGATATTATTCCCTGTCATATCTCGATAGCGTTTCCCCGTCGCTAAAATATCCCAATGAACCTGCGTCATATCGGCAACTGCCACAAAAGGATATTCTTTTTCAAGTTCGTACAGTTTCTCGGCAAATAAGGGCTGATTTTTGAGCCAGTCCGTTTCTACATTTGGAAGCATCGGTGCAACCAAAACCACTTCACCGTCAGGGTTAAATTTCTTGAAGCGGCATACCATGTCCGCAATCATTTCCTTATACTTATCAAGCGGCGTCCCTCTATCGTTCATACCGTACGCCAAAACCATCAGGTCAGCATGTTCCGCCAAAACCCGTTCGTTGAACGCATCCAAACCGTTGACCGTCGCCCAACCGCCAACCGCTACGTTTCGTACGCCCACTGTTGCCTCATAAATATTTTGCAGTTTCTTCTGAATCATTACAGGGAACGAATCAGCATACGGAGGAACATTACCACCTAAATCCGTACCACTGGAATTACACCCCGTCGTAATGCTGTCCCCATAAAAAACAACGTTCAAGCGTTTCTCTTTTGACAAGAATTTTATCGCATTTGGGAAACGCTCACCCTTTCCTTGCGGAACTTTACCAGCCCATTTATCATCGTGCGTATAGGTAATCGCAAACTGCTTTTTGGTATACGTATCTGTTTCGCCATAGGTCATATATTCCCTGCCTGCTACATAGTCAGGACAACGGGATTTTTCCACAGCAATTTCATACTGCCCTGGAAGAGCTGCATAAATATCCTCAAAATTTGCATATGGCATACTGCCGCCCTGCAAACGTTTGATGACATTCCCTTCTAAAACGAAGTCAACGCCTTCCACGAATTCTTTTTGCAGCTCGTAATCATATACACCGAGAATTTTGGTGGGTGCATATAACAATTTACACTCCCCTGTTTCGCCCAAGAACATAGCCGTTTCATAGAAAACGGTATCGCTCTCCCAAATAGGCAAAACGTATGTATCCAAGTCGTAGGTTTTCATAATTTAATCCTCAATTTCAATTTTCTCAAGCCCAAATGGAGCTAAATTATATTCTTCGACAAAATCATTCGGTTTCCCATTTCTCCATTGTTTGAAGAAAGTAAACATATAAGGACAAGCTCCCCAATCTTCCTGCATACCTTTACAATGGTGCGGGCCGTACATATTACGCATAGTGGATTTTAGAAGAATTTTTATACTGTTTTTTCCTTTCTTTAAGTTGGAAATTTTCGTTTGTTCGCTTAACGCCGCAACGCCTTGTTTTAAGTCGTTAACATAGACTTCCGCCGTGGCAAAATTACCACTCAACCGAACTCTTTTTTCCTGTTCGCCGTTGACGAAAATATTTCCCTCTATCGTCATTACACCATTAAAAAACGGAAAACCTTGTTTTTGAATATTCGCTGTTTTCGTCGGTAACGTGAACTCCGTTAATTCAAAATTATCATTCACGCAAAACTCGCCTTGCAAGAAAATCGGTTCGATAACGGTATCGTAGGACATCATATTCTTCAAGGATTCCGTAACGTTTTCCCCATAGATTGCATAATGCACGTTCGGATTTTCGTAGAAATCAATGCAAAATACAATTTCGTTTTGTCCTATTTTACAATACTTACTGATATTTGCCGTGTAAAAATATGGGTCATAATCGGTTGTAAGTATTTTTATTTCTTTACCGTTGACTAAAATGGCAACCACTCGATTGTTTTGCGTCAACAAAGACAATTTTTCTGGGATTCCCCTTGCAACAAATTCATATTTCAAATATAACTTGCCTTGATATTGCGTGCGAATGAGTTCATCTAAAACTTGTTCGGTATGCTTTCTTTCCGAATATTCCGTTCCGTCAAAACTCACCTTTACAAAATCAAGCAACAAATTATTATCTCCAATGGCAATTACGGAAAAGTTTTCTGTTACGTCTGCGCAGAGAGTTTTTTTTGTTAAACTCGCACCTGCCCCTATCGTTTCCCACTTTAACAACATGGATTGCTTAGGCTGTAACGATAAATTATCAACACAATTCACAAAAGTTTTATTTTCAAAATCAACGCAGACCCACCCGTCGGGAATTTGACAAATCACCTCTTTTTCGTCCGTGTTTAACAAGAAAATAAATTCACCTAGCGCACCAACGCAATGCCTTTGAAAGAGTTTCCCATCACCCTTTATTGTTGGCGCATTTTTCAAAAGAATATCTTGATAGGAAATTGTGGATTGTATTGATTTCGCAATCTTTTCACCTTGCACGTATTCGGGATATTCCCCCATCACGCACAGTTTACCACCTGCCGTTACAAATTCATTCAAAAGCGTTTGCGTGCTTGCGTTAATGCTTTTACGATTAGGTAAAACTACGTAATCATACGCTTTTTCGCCCACCGTAAGAGCCTTGCCTTCCACCTTTCCGCTTTCCTTTAGCAACGTTTCGTCCGCATAATGAAAAGCAATCCCTTGTTCCGCTAACTCTTTCGATAACGCATAAAAGCTTTCTTCCGTTTCCAAAACGCTTTTCTTGTCTTGTTTTCTATCATAAGTTAGATAACAATCTTGCATCGGATGGATAAGCAATACGTTTACTTGCCTTTGCGTATTTGCAAAAATATAACCAAGTTTTGTAAAATAATCGTTAAAAATCGCAAAATCGCGCCACCAAGCGGCGTGAGATGAAAAAGTCTGCGGATGGTCTTTATATCCCATACCCTGTAAGGAATAATTCATCAAATGGACGACCAAGTAATTGACACCCTGCGCATATTGATGTTCTGCTATGTATTTTAGCGTTCTAAAATTCGCATCGTAGCCCGTGCAAGCGAAACTTTCGCTCATCACTTGTTTGATACCAAACTGCGCCGCAACACTTTCTACTTGTACTTCGTCCATAACGCCATCCATCGCTTGGCATAAATGGTCAATTCCTGCAACATGGCTATACCGATAGCTGGGCATCGCCCCTGCGCTACCCCACATTTGCGAAAACAAATGCGGTTCTTCCACGGTATGTCCTGTCAACTGACAGTTATGTGCTTCACACCAATCGTACAATCGTTTGTAATAATTTTGCGTATACAAACGGTTCATGGCTTGATAATACTTCACACGGAAAGCATAATCGTTTTCTTCCGCATGAAACAAATGTATCAAGCCGTCTTTAACACTCTCCATTTCCTTTTCTAAAACGGATGTATACGGCGTAGCGTAACGGTAATACTGCGGTTCATCGGTGAAAAAACCTCGAATGGTTTTCCCAAACTCGTCAGCAAAACGCTTATAATACGCCTCGTAAGTTTTGTCAATGAAGAGACTGACCACATCGGGGTTGAGTATATCCACGTTACACGGCGAACGGCGCTTGTAGACTGTATGATAACAATCGCTTTCTGTTGCTTTTTCCACCCTTTGATATAAGCCGTCTTTTTGGATATACACAGCAAAAGCAGTATCGTCGAAATCCGCACGAACTTCGTATTCTAAATATTCCGCGCGATTGCTTTCCTCATTTAAAAGAGTACCGCCAACAAATCCGCTAGGATATCCAAATTCGTCGTAAATCCAAACGCACATATCTTGTTTTTTCGCTTCTTCTATACA
>JAZKZY010000104.1:0-25462 GCA_045612895.1 Candidatus Scatosoma sp.
AAACTGCAAAGAATTGATGGCTATGCCCGAAATCGACGGCGGTCTCATCGGTGGTGCTTCCTTGAAAGCACCTGACTTTGCAGCAATCGTAAACTTCGACAAGTAATTTTACGCAAAAATCATGGGGGCAGGCAGCGTTCAACGCATACCTGCCCCCACCATTTTGTTTTTTTGCCTATCATGGCACATACTACACGTATAAAAGGAGTTAACTATGAATAAAGTACCTTTCGCCATTATTATTATGGACGGTTACGGCATCAACCCTTCCGAAAAGGGCAACGCAATCGTTTCCGACGGCAGTAAATATGTCAATGAATTGAAAAAGAACTACCCCTCCGCACAGCTTGGTGCAAGCGGTATGTCCGTAGGTCTTCCCGATGGTCAAATGGGCAACAGCGAAGTTGGTCATCTCAACATCGGCGCAGGTAGAATCGTTTACCAAGACCTTACGAAAATCACGAAAGATATCCGCAATGGGGAATTCTTCAAGAATGCTGAATTGCTCCGCGCAATGCAGGCGGCTAAAGAAAACGGTAAGAAACTTCACCTCTATGGTTTGGTTTCCACTGGCGGCGTACACAGCCACACCGAACACCTCTATGCTTTGATTGAAATGGCAAAGAAGGAAGGCTTGGACAACGTTTACGTACACGCGTTCACCGACGGCCGTGACGTTGCACCCACCTCGGGCGCTGATTTCCTCAAAGCATTGCAGGATAAGATGAATGAATTGAATTTCGGTAAAATCGCATCCGTTGCTGGTAGATACTACGCAATGGACCGTGACAATAACTGGGATAGAGAAGAAAAAGCATACGATATGCTCACCCTTGGTACGGGCGTACAATTTGAAGGCAGCGCTGAAGATGCAGCGAAAGCATCTTATGAAAACGGCGTTACCGACGAATTCATCCTCCCCACCAACCTCACCGAAAACGGCACACCTATCGCTTTAATCGGCAAGGGCGACAGCATTATCTGTTTCAACTTCCGTCCTGACAGAGCAAGACAAATTTCGAGAATGTTCTCGCAAGAAGCATTCCCCTATGTGGATGCAAAAACGGGCGCAACGCTTGGTTTTGAACGTAAAACGGGCTTCCTTGCCCCCACCTACGTTGGTTTTGCGGTGTACGATTCCTCGTTTGAAAACGTTGGCGTGGCATCCCCCCCCGACGACATCACCAACACCTTGCCTCAATATATTTCTTCCCTTGGTTTGAGCCAGCTCCACATTGCGGAAACGGAAAAATACGCGCACGTAACCTTCTTCTTCAACGCGAAGTTAGAACCTCCCGTAGAAGGCGAAACCCGTATCGTAATCCCTTCCCCGAAGGTAGCTACCTACGATTTGCAGCCTGAAATGAGCGCATATCCCGTAACCGAAAAGGTTTTGGAAGAACTCGACAAAGGTATCTACGACGTAGTGATTTTGAACTTTGCAAACTGCGATATGGTAGGTCACACGGGCGTTATGGAAGCGGCTGTAAAAGCTGTTCACACCGTTGACGAATGCGTGAAGAAGGTAACGGACAAGATCCTTGCAATGGGCGGCAGCGCGTTGGTAACGGCTGACCACGGCAACGCAGATCAGATGATTGCAGACGACGGTGTTGGCGCATTTACCCAGCACACCACCTTCCCCGTACCCGTTATCCTCGTTTCCGAAGAATACAAAAACGTTACCCTTCGTGAAGACGGCGTTTTGGCGGACCTTGCCCCCACCCTTTTGGACATCATGAAGTTAGATCAGCCCAAAGAAATGACGGGTAAGAGCTTGATTAAGTAAAAATACGACAGGATAAAGTCGCAACTGGCCACGAAATATAAACTTTTTCGTGAAATACTCGTAAAAACAGTTGCGATATTTATCTAAGTATGCTATAATCTATTAGTAATTTTTAGAATTTGCAGGAAAAACCCTGCAAACCAAAGAAACAAGAGGACTTCATTATGATGAAATTGATGAATTTATTGGCATCTACTATTCCTTTCGCTAGCCCTACGCACAAAACTGTGCATATGGTACTTAGCGTTACCATGATTATCTTGATGGCTATCTCCGCTTTGACCGCTATCATCCTCGTTTTGTTGCAACCCAGCAACTCGTCGGGTATTGATGCGTTGGGTGGTTCCAGCGAAACCTTCTTCGGCAAGAACAAAGGTAAATCTATCGAAGCAAAAATGAAAAAATGGACCTGGCTTTGCCTTGCAATCCTTATCGTTTTTGCAATTGTTTTCTACGTTCTTCAGCTTGAAGTATTTTGGGTTGCGTAAGAACACATACGTTTACGTCGGCGGCTTAGTTTTTAGCCGCCGTTTTTATTTCTATGCGTAAAAGGAGGTGAAATGCATTGAACGCGAAAGAAGCTTTGTTGGCCGCTTTTCAAGACGGCACTCTTGCAGGAAAAACCTCGCAAGAGATTTTGAAAACTTTACAAATCCCCTATCGGGAGAAAAACCGTCTTTTTGACCTCTTAAATTCCCTTTGTGATGAAGGCGCAATTTTCAAAAATGAAGGGGGCAGGTACGGAACGATTGAGCAGTTGGGTTTAATCAAAGGCACAATCTTCGGCAACGAGCGCGGCTTTGCATTCCTCATCCCCGAAGGCAAGGAAAAGAACGAGGACGATTGTTTTATCCCCCACAAATCTTTACACGGCGCATTGCACGGTGACGTCGTTTTGATTGAACGCACCTTTGGTAGAAGCGACGACGAAGGCGCGGTGGTAAAAATTCTTGAACGCGGTTATAAGACCATTGTCGGGACTTTCCGCCGTGATCGCCGCGCGGGTTATCTTTTCCCTGATGAAAAGCGTTTCTCCACGGAGATTTACATTCCCCTTTCCGCTTGCTCTCACATCAAAAACGGTGTGAAAGCAGTGGCAAAAATCACCGATTATCCCTACGGAAAATGCCCTGGCGGTGAAATCATCGAGGTGCTTGGGGAAGAGGACGATTTCTTTGCCGAGGAATTGTCGATTATCCGTTCTTACGATCTACGGGAAGAATTCCCCCCTCGCGTCGGAAAGGAAGCCGCAAAGCAAGCGGCAAGAAAGATCACGGAAGAAGATATCTCGTCAAGACGGGACTTCCGCGATAAATTGATTGTCACCATTGACGGTGCCGACACACGCGATATTGACGACGCCATTTCCTTGGAAAAGGTTGGCGATGATTATTTGTTGGGCGTGCATATCGCCGACGTTACCCATTACGTGGAATACCGCTCCCCTTTGGATATTGAAGCCTTGGAACGGGGTACTAGCGTTTATTTCCCCGACCGCGTTTTGCCCATGCTCCCCCGTCCTTTATCCAACGGCATTTGCTCGTTGAATGAAGGGGAAGACCGCTTAACCCTCTCTTGTTTAATGACCATTGACAAGAAAGGCAACGTAAAGAGCAGCGAAATCGTGGAAGGCGTGATTCGTTCCACCTATAAAATGACCTATGACGAGGTTACAAAAATCCTTGACGGGGATAAGCAGCTTTGCGAAAAATACACGCTCGTTAAGGACATGGTATATCTCTTTGCGGAATTAACACATATTTTACAAACGATGCGCGAAAAAAAGGGCAGTATTTCTTTGGACGTAAAGGAAGCAAAAATCATCCTTGAAAACGATGAAATCAAGATCCCTGATTACGAGCGTGCATTCTCTTATCAAATCATCGAGGCTTTTATGGTACTCGCCAACGAAACGGTTGCCGAATATATGGCATCCATCGAAGCGCCCTTTGTTTATCGTGTCCACGAGAAACCCACGGAAGAAAAGGCAACCACTTTCCGTGCTTTTGCGCAAACCTTGGGGCTGACCGCAAGATTTTCCGCTCAAGACGTAAAGCCTTATGATTATCAAAACCTATTGAAATCGGCGGAAGAATTGCCCTCCTACTCCGTATTAAACCGCGTTATGCTGCGCTCGATGCAAAAAGCGCGCTACGACGTGGAAAACCTAGGGCATTTTGGTTTGGCAAGCAAATGCTATTGCCACTTCACCTCCCCCATTCGTCGTTATCCCGACCTTTGCATTCACCGTATCATCAAGTTGGTGATCAATGGCGGATACCCTGAAGCGATTGAACGGTTTGGCGAGTTTGTTTCCACCGCCGCAAAGCAATCCTCCTTGCGCGAACGCCGCGCAACGGATGCAGAACGGGACGTGGACGATTTGTATATGACCATGTATATGAGCGAACGCATCGGGCAACAGTATGACGCCGTTATCTCGGGCGTGACCTCTTTCGGATTGTTCGCGGAACTCCCCAACACCGTAGAAGGCTTTATCCCTATCGAGTCGTTGTACGGTGAATATTCTTACGATGCCGATCGTTTCCGTTTGGTTGGCCGCGCGGATACCTATACCATCGGGGAAAGTATCCGTATCAAGGTAACGGACGTGGATTTCTACCGCAGAAGAGCAGAATTTCAGTTATTGAGAAAGCTTTAACCCCTACCATGTATGCGTTGAATGTAAAAAATGGAGTATATTATGAAAGTTATCACCACAAATAAGAGCGCCTCGTTCGAGTACTTTATCGAGGAAAAATATGAGGCAGGCATTGTTTTAGAGGGCAATGAAATCAAATCCCTCCGCGAAGGAAACGTCAATATGAACGACAGCTTTTGTTTTGTCCGTGGCAGTGACATATCCGTAAAAAACATGCATATAGCGTTGTACGATAAATCGGATGCCTTTAGCACAAAGGAAACGCGCAGAGATAGAAAACTACTCCTGCACAAAGGGGAAATCGCAAAAATCGCGGGTAAAATCAATCGTCAGGGCTATACGTTAGTTCCCTTAAAGATGTATTTTAAGGGCTCCCTTGTAAAAATGGAAATTGCCCTTTGCCGCGGTAAACATACGTACGATAAAAAGCAGGCGATTGCCGCGCGCGATTTGAAACGTTCTACCGATCGTGAAATCAAAAACGCAGGCTTTTAATCATTTCACCTTGAACATGCAAAAGAAAGCGAGGTAACGTTATGTCTTCACATATCACTCGGAAAAACCCCACAAAAATCAACCCCGAATTATACAACGATATCCTATCTTATATCGAAAAAACCTTTGAGGCACCCCTCTTATCTTTTTATAAATTAGAAGATATTACCTGCTGTAAAAACACTTGCGCGCCACTTGTATTAGAAGAAAAGCTTGAGCAATGTTCTTGCCCAAGCGAACTTATCGAGCTGATGGATAATATCGACGACGGCTTTGCGGTGACCTTATTAAAGCTGATTGATGCAAAAGGTCTTACGGACGTTGAATGCTATAAAAAAGCAAACGTTAGCAAGCAAACGTGGTATAAGATCATGAATGAGCAGGATTATAAGCCCAGCAAAAACACCGTTCTTTGCTTCGCCATTGCTTTAGAACTTTCCCTTGAGGAAACCGATCATTTACTTTCCACGGTCGGTTTTACCCTTTCTAAAAGCAGTAAATTCGACATCATCATCGAATATTTCCTCCTGCATGGCGTCTACGATATTTTCACCATCAACGAGACCTTGTTTGAGTTTGACCAGGTTTGCCTTATCTAAGTAAATCATCAATTGACCAAAAAGAAATTCCTTTTTTGTATAATGTAGTTGCAAGCAACCTCTTGCGACTACATTTTATTTTTAAGGAGATTTTATTATGGAAAACAAAGCAACGGAATTGGTATTTATTTTGGATAAAAGCGGTTCGATGTCGGGCATGGAACAAGACACCATCGGCGGTTTTAACGCAATGATTGAAAAGCAAAAAAAACAGGAAGGGGTGGCTTACGTTTCCACTTTCTTATTCTCAAACCACACAACGACTTTACACGATAGAAAACCTTTATCCGAAATTCAGCCCTTGACGGAAAAAGATTATCAGGTTGGCGGTTGCACCGCCCTTTTAGATGCCATTGGCATTGCCATCGCGCATATTTCCACCATTCACAAATACGCGCGAACAGAAGACGTACCGCAAAATACGATGTTCGTTATTACCACCGATGGCATGGAAAATGCCAGCATCCAATACGCAAGCGAACAAATAAAGGCCTTGATTCGTGAAAAAGAGGCTTTAGGGTGGAATTTCTTATTCGTAGCCGCAAATATTGATGCGGTATCCACCGCCGAAAGCATCGGCATACAAAAAGAACACGCGGCAAATTACTGCGTGGCGGAAGATACGGAAGCCGTATACCAAGAAGTTTGTGAGAGTATTTCCTCCTTTAGAGAATGCGGCACTCTCGCCTCCGATTGGGGCGCTAAACTGGAAAAAAGGTTAAAAAAACGCAAATAATTTTTATAAGGGCGACTGTCTCGATGGACAAGCCGCCCTTTATCTTTACGTTTGAAACACACCTCTTCTACGCGTTTCTACGAGGTGAAATTCCTTACGATTTTCAAATACAAAGGCTGTGGGACTTTGCGGAGTTGCCATAACCACCTCGCCGTCAGCCCCTACCGCCACACTATACCCCACACCACAAAGAAAAATGGGTACGCCGTGCAAATACGCATAGGCGCGAAGTAGTACCTGCGGCATCGTGCCTTGCAAAACTCCAAACGGGCAAACAATAAAGTCGCTGCCACACGCCGCCAGGGCAGACATTACCTCGGGGAAAAGTATATCCTCCGCCACCGCTACCCCCATTTTACCAATTTTTGTATCGTATATCCGCAACCCTGCCCCCGAGGTAAGCATGCCGTCTATCGTATGCGTCATATCGGACACGCCGCACAATTTTCCATTTTCCGCCACCAAAGCCGACTTCCGTTTTATCCCCCGCGTATCGGTGACGCAACCGCAAACCACCACCCCTTTCGTTTGCTTGGATAAGCGCGCCGCACGCTCGAAATAGTCACTCTCCCCCTTCAATTCCTTATCATAACTCACCTCGCCCAACCCACCAAAGCCATATATGGTCAATTCCTCATCTTCGCATACCTGCCCATCTGCCAGCCCGCCGCGGCTAATAAAACGAATTTTCATACACCCCTCCCCACCTTTTATTATATCCTTTTCGCAGAAAAATGGTGACAAGTAAATTTTTTTCGTCATAGATTGTATAAATCTCACCCGTTGGGGAATAAGTAAATTGCCCTATCGTTTATAGGAGGTTGCGTATGTTTTGGGTCGGGTTTCTCGTTGGGATTATATTAGGCGGTAATATAGGCGTTACCATAATGGCATTATTCAAAATCAATAAAGATTAAATCGGCAGGAGCGATCTTTGCTCCTGCCGATTTTTTACCAGATATTATTTGCAATATTTATAAACGATTGCTTGCATTTCATCCAACCGTTTCGTCATGTCCTGCGCCAAAATTAAGTGCGCCTTTGCCCTCGCCAAGTTTTGATCGGGATAATGCACGCGGAAATATTTATCCCCGTCCAAATAGTCCCCCAAGAAACGGATACCGCATTCTACCGTCATCGCTACCGCGCCCAGCGCGAGCGTTTCTTTCTCCGCATCCGTCATACTGTCACGAAGGGTACCGACAAAACCGCGCGTAAACGCCTCGTACTTTTCTATATCCAAAGCAACCTTTGCCAAATCTTGTTCGTCCTCAGCACCCGTCGAGCCGATTACACGAATGGCATCGCCAAAATCACACGCCACAAGCCCTGGCATTACCGTGTCCAAGTCAATTACGGACAAATGCTCCAACGTCGTTTTATCAAACAAAACGTTGCTCGGTTTCGTATCGTTGTGGGTCACACGGAGCTTCAATATCCCTTGCTTTTGCATACGATACAATCTCGTCGCGATTTCTTCAAGCTGTAAATAGCTGTCAATCCACGGCTGAACCTCTTTCCTACGGCGGGACAAATCATTTTCCACCGATTTTTTGAAGGTCTCAAATCGAATAACCGTATTGTGGAAGTGCGGAATTACAATATGTAATTTTTCCACGGGATAATCGGAAAGATAGCTTTGGAATTCCCCAAACGCCTTACCTGCGTTTTCTACCACCAACAAGTTATCCGTCCATTCAAAGCAAACGGAATCGTCAATATATCGGCAACAGCGCCAAAAACTTCCGTCCTCTAAAATCGTGTAATATTCCCCTTCAGCCGTCTTGGAGTAGTGCAATACGTTACGCTTTGCCGACGGTTGTTTTTGCTTGATTTTTGCACGAATATATTCCGTAACGGAAGAAATATTCTCCATCATCGCAATGGGGTTATGGAATACGTATGTGTTAATCTTTTGTAAAATGTAATCCTTCATTTCTCCATTACGCAAGAAAAACACTTGATAAGAGGTATTGATATGCCCGCTTGTCAAAACGACAAACGATTGATACTCCCCTTTGATTTGAAATTTCTCGCATACAGCTTGAATTTGTTTTTCAGTATTCAAGATAACACCTGTGCCAAATTTATTGTTACTGCTATACTATTCGTATGCCGTTTCTTCGTGTTTTGACACGAATTCCAAACAGCATTTTATTATAACATATATTCCCCTACTTGTCAATACCCTTCCAAATTATTTTTCGTAAATTGCATAATAATTAACAAAAAATCGAATACTTTGTATATGCATAAGTTTCAAAAATGGTGCGCCCTTGCACTTTGCACTTCATTTTTAACGGGTTGCAGTGCAAAAACGACGCCAAAAGAAGATTTCAACGCGTACATGCCCCCCTCATCGCCCATTTTAGACCCACCGCACGTCCTTCCCATGGAAACGGTGCAAAGTGATATTTGGGAACAAGCCGATTTGGATATCTCTTACGTGGATACCAACCGAAAACTGATTGCGTTCACCTTTGACGACGGTCCCTCGAAAACAATGGAGAATATCCTTGCCGTTTTTGCCGACTACAACGAGCGCAACCCTGACTGCATCGCAACCGCCACTTTTTTTCTAAACGGTATGCATATCACCGAGGAAGCATTACCCCTCCTACACACAGCCCATATCCTTGGGTGTGAGCTGGGCAATCATGCGCAACACCACTTAGACATAACCGGTTTAAGCATGGAAGACGTGCAAACGGAAATCTCCGCCACCGACAAGCTTCTTTCCAAAGTAGACGGTCGCCCTTTACATCTCTTCCGCCCACCCTTTGGGCGTATCAATGAAAGCATCAAAGCGCAAATTCAAACGCCCATTATCAACTGGACCATTGATACCCTTGACTGGACGGGCGCAAGCGAGGAGGACATTTTTGACAGCATATTCAATGCTCGCTTTTCAGGGGCAATCGTCCTGATGCACGACGGCTATCTCGCCACCGTAAACGCCTTAAAAGGGCTATTGCCTGCGCTAAAAGAAGACGGATATCAGGTCGTAAGCGTTTCCGCCATGGCCAAAGCGCATCATTGCGTTTTACGCAACGGAAAGGAGTATATTCGCGCAAGAAAACAATAAAAAGCCTATACCAGGTACGAATTCATTTGCTTTTTTGCATAAAAAAGAGGGGCTATTCCCCTCTTTTATTTTTACATTTTTTCCACGGTAAACATACGGAAGAATCGCGAACATTCACCGATCCAACCCTTAATCACCTCTAACTCGGGGTAGTACCCGTTGATTTCCAAGCACCCCGTTGCCGCGCCGTGATTACCGCGAGGATAAATGTGCAATTCAAATTCCACCCCTGCCTTAGCCAACGCCTCCGCATAGTGTAAGGAATTTTTGCAAGGCACAATTTCATCCGTTGCCGTCGTCCAAATGAAAGCAGGAGGCGTATCCTTTGTAACTGCCTCGTTCAAATTCAAGGTCTTCAAAAGTTCCTCTTGCGCCTCTTCCGTATAGCCAACCAACAAGTTGTCAAACGATCCCACGTGACCGTCCTTTCGTGAGATTACGGGATAAGCAAGCCCCACAGCAGTCGGCTTACAATTCAAAGGAACACCCGCTTTTTGAGGAACGGTTTGATATTCTACGGCAAGGTTACCCGTCAAATGCCCACCCGCGGAAAAGCCCACAGCGAACACTTCGTCCGCATTGACGTGCAATTCTTCAGCGTGCGTTTTTACGTAATCCACCGCCGCAGACAATTCCAACAACTGCTCGGGATATGCTACGTCCGGCGTTACCTCATAGGTCAATACAAAGGCTTGGAATCCATTTGCGAAAAACTCCGCCGCAATCGGTCCGCCCTCGCGCTTACTAACCATTGCATAACCGCCGCCAGGCACAACAATGACCGCAGGACGCTTCCACGCCGACGCATCCCCAAGATCCATCGGATAATCCATCAAAAGGCATTCTAATTTACCACCCTGCAAAAAGGAATATTTCTCTTTTAAGTCCACCGTATATACTCTCATAACACACCCCTTATGTAAATTTTCTTTGGGTTAATTAAAAAATTCGTTGTAAATCGCCTGAATACAAGCCGCGTAGTTTTTACCTTCCACACCAACGATGATGTTTAATTGACTTGAACCCTGGTCAATCATATTCACTTTAATTTGCGCATCGGCAAGCGCCTTAAACAAACGCGCAGATGTGCCGACGTTTTGCGCCATAGCATGGCCTACCGTTGCCACCAAAGCGATGTCCTCTTGTGCGTAAATCTTATCCGGCTGCACCGCCGCCTTCATCTCCGCAAGCAAGGTGGGCAAAATGTTATCCTTTAAGAACTCGTTGTCAATAACCAAGGACATGGTATCAATACCCGAAGGCAAATGTTCAAAGGAAATACCATGTTTACCGATAACGTTAAGCACTTTTCCAACGAAACCGACCTCTGCGTTCATCATAGATTTTTCCAAGGTAATGGAGGTAAATCCTTTCTTCCCAGCCACACCCGTAACCGCCTCATCCGAAACGTCGCGAGTGAAATGTTGCACAATATACGTACCTGCATCTTCCGGACGGAAGGTGTTGCAAATACGAATGGGTATCCCTGCGCTACGCACGGGGAAAATAGATTCACTATGTAATACGTTCGCCCCCATATAGGAAAGCTCTCGCAGTTCTTGATAGGTCAATTCCTTAATCCATTTCGGAGATTGTACAATACGAGGGTCGCACGCATAGAAGCCGCTGACGTCCGTCCAGTTTTCATACAGCGTTGCCCCGATAGAACGAGCCACAATCGACCCGGAAATATCACTGCCGCCGCGCGAGAAAGTCTTTACCTTTCCGTCCACGCCTAAGCCGTAGAAACCAGGAATGACCGCTCTTTTGTATTTTGAAAGCACTTTCGCGCCTAAACGGAAGGTTACGTTATCCAGCACGCCATTCTCGTCAAAACGGATAAACTCCGTTGCATCCACAAAGGGTACGCCCAAAACAGCCGCCATAATCAACGCCGCAAAATACTCGCCGCGCGATGCGCAATAATCTCTGCCTGCGCCCGCCAGCATCTCCGCCTCGGCTTCATCTAAGCCTGCGCGCATGCCAACGTCCTTGCCAAGCTCTTTTTCAATATTCAAAAAACGAACGCGGATTTTATCGAAGGTACTTTGGAAAAGCTCTTTATCCCCTGCCTCCAAAGCATCCGCGCATTTATATAAAAGGTCCGTCACCTTAATGTCGTCACTAAAACGTTTCCCCGGTGCCGATACCACCACGAAACGCCGTTCTTTGTCCGCATTGACAATCGCCGCGCCGCGTGAAATCGTGCTGCCGTCCGCCATGGACGTGCCGCCGAATTTACATACTTTTAAGCCCATAAAAACTCCTTCATCAAAGGTTGATAACTAACACCACAAAAACAGCCAAAACCAAAGCGATGACTTTAACCCAAAATTTTGAAACAAATACGTTCTTTAAGAAATTACCAAACTTCATACTTATTTCCCTCCAACGCTTTTCTTCGTGCTAAGTGCCATATCTTGCCAGTAGTAATCCTTCAATGCATCCACCAACATATCGTAATCGGCATAACGGGTAACGTTGCCCTGCTTTACGATAGAGATGATCCCCGTTTCCTCCGAAACCACCAACGAAATTACGTTTGCAACCTCGGTGATACCGATTGCCGCGCGATGACGGGTGCCGTATTCCTTGGGATAACTCGTCTTTTGCGTCAAGGGCAAGAAACAACCAGCCGCCTGGATTTTATGCCCGTGAATTACCATCGCGCCGTCATGCAAAGGCGCTTTCGGGAAGAATACACCTTCAATCATTTGTGTGGAAATTTCCGAATCCACCCTAACGCCGCTTTGCAAAACCTGTTTCGGCAAGCTGCCACGCGAAAGAACGATCAAAGCCCCTACGTTGTTTTTGGACATATTTTGCAATGCCTTTACAATGTTGGTGATACAACGTTCGGTATCCGCCTGCGTAAAGGTTTCCACTCTACCAGAAGAGTCCTCCGACGAGCCAGTTTTTACCTTATGAACGTCCCAGAAATACTTCTTGACCTCCATATTGAAAATCATCATCATCGTTGCAGACAACAAAATTACGTAGAAGACAAAAAGACTTTTCGTCATAACTTCGCCGTCAAAAATGTGCATCGCGCCGCCTGCGACAATCATACCCCAGTACACCAACATCAATTTGGTTGCGTCGTTGTCACGCAATACTTTGGATACGAAGAAGATGACGAAGAAAAAAATCACCATCTCTATGATATGCAAGGCGTTGATGTTCGTGAAGAAGCTCGCTACGCTTTCCATAAGCCCAGCAAAATCATATCCGCTCGTCAAAAGGTTCATTATCATAACCTCCTCCTTAGCGCGCCCTTGCGCGCATTGTGTAAATTAAACACTTATAATATATTATATAAAGTTCCACAAGAAAAAGAAAGTGTTTTGCCAAATTTTCTCTTGTGTGTTTTGTCAATTACCGAAAAACAAACGCGCCGTCACCGTCTTTAAGGCGGACCCAGGTGTGACTTCACCGCATTTTATCGCGCTGATTGCCCCATAGGTAGCGTTGTATAATTCTAGCAAAGTTTCTTTACCGAATTTCGCCGCTTGCTCTCTATTTTTTCTCGCCGCGTATTCCTTTATCCCCAACGCCGCCGCAACGTCTTGGTCGCTCCCCCTACACAAGGAAGTTTCATACAACCCCTTGAAGTAGGACGCCAAAGAGGACAGCAATGCCGATTCGTTAAACCCACGCGTGGATAAATCTTTAATCACACGCATATAGGTGGAATAATTTTTTCTCGCCAACGCATTCGCTAGCTCGTAAATCTTATATTCCGCATCTGGATAAACCAGCTCGTCCACCAGCTCATCGGTCAAACGCTGTGCGCTAACCGCCGCGCAATACCCGAGCAATTTTTCCGTTTCCTGCGCCACGCGCGCCATATCGTACACACAGTAAGAGGCAAGCTTTCCGCAGGTTACGCCGTCCGCATAAACCCCCGCGCGTTTGCAAGTACCGTAAATCCATTTCTTAATCGTTTCCTCGTCCGAACGAGCGCAATCTACGTAGGTCACGTTGGGTTTTTTCGCGAGCGCCACCGTACCCGTTTTCCCCTTACCGCTATTCACGATCAACAAAATACTTCCAAGCGGAGGATTTTCAAACAAGTCCTTTAAGTAAAAGTCAAAATCCTTTTCCGTAGGGTAAAATTCGTTTACGCGAACAACACGCTTTTCGCTGATAAACGGGAAACAGTTGACCGCGTCCACCAACCCTTTGATTTTGTCCCCTTTCAACGTTCCGCCGTCAAACGAGGCATAATCAAGCGTTGCTTCTTGTAAAAAACGGGATTTTAACAACGCCTCCCCCTTTTCACGAAAGTAAACCTCTTCCCCCTCGAAAAGGTATATGGGCTGTGCGCCGTTTTCATCTGTAAATTTTCTAAAATCGATATATTTCACACGCAACCTCCCATTTTTTATAACCTATGCTATATTATAGCATACACTACAAAAAAAAGCAAGAATCTACGACAATTTTCTTTTCCGCGCACTTTCACCGAAAAAAACAGCCATTTTATAGGTTCAACGCGACCATGCCTACCGCAAATGTAAAAATACACACCAACGCGAGAATAAAACGAAGAGATTTTTTTAAGTTCCATTTATCCGTAAAGAATAAGCAGGCGACAATATACACCAAAGACAGCCCCGAGGTAATCGCGAGCCCCTCGATTGCAAACGAGGTAAAATCCACCGCCTCAAAGAGAAGTAATACCGCCGACCAAAGCACGTTTGGCAGGTATAATATCCCCATTGCAAACCCTACGGGCAACACGCACGCCAAGGCCACGAAAAGGAATAACAGCGGAAATATTATGCTGATAAACGGAACGAAAATGCAGTTGAGTAACAACGCCCAACCCGACACGTAGCCGAAGTATTGCAATAGCAACGGCGCGGTGAATACCTGCGCCCCTATACTGCTCGCCAAAAACGAACTGCTTGCGCGATATATACGCGTAGAAATGCGAGGCGGCAACGTATCCCCACCTTCTATGGCTTTAACCTCCGCTTCCGTCAAACGCATCGGCAGGACCTTTCTATACAATTTTGCACATTCATCAAATACCTGCCCTATGGGTTTAGCCAAAAACGCAATCCCAAAGCATGCTGCGAAGGATAATTGAAAGCCTACCGTAAACAACGCCGCCGGATCGAAAAGCAGGATACAAATCGCCGCAGCGCCAAGCGATTGTAAAAAGTCCACCTTGATTTGCAATAGCTTCCCTATATACGCCGCCAAGCATATTACCGTCGCACGCACAACGGAGGCAGAAAAGGCGCATATCCCTGCATAGGTCACAAGCGCAAACGCCACAAAGAAAAATTGCAAAGCCCCGTGCAAACGTTTCATCGGGGTTTTCTTTAAGAGGAATAGACAAAAGGCAAACAGCGAGCCAACGTGCAAACCCGACACCGCAAAAATATGCGCAATGCCGCCACGACGGATATTGTTATACAACCCCGAGTCAATCCCCGTAGTATCCCCTAATAATACCGCTTTCGTCACCGCGGCAGTCGTTTTATCCATACCTTGGTCAAGCACCGATTTTGCGCGCGCATTCAAAAATAAAAACAGGTCGAAACGATGCCCCGTCTTTACCCCTTTCACATCGTTGGCAACCAGGAAAATACCCTTGCCAAAATCCTTCGCGGAGGTGGAAAACTCCTCCACGTTCATCTCTTTCTTCTTTACGTCACCGTTGAGGAGTACTTCGTCCGAAAGGGTGATATCCTCCGTAAACGAGGTAGGCAGGTACGCGATGAGCTTACAATCCTGCGTTTCCCCATTCACAATCAAGTCGTCCAACACCACTTGACTGCCGTTATACCAAGCGCGGATTTCCACCACTCTACCCGAAAAATTACACGTCCCAAAATCGGTCATCTTGTCATAATGATTCACCTGCGCATAAAAGCCAAAAAAGCCCGTAAAAAAGCAAATGCACAGCACGGCAAACAGAATGATCATCCGCCTCCATTTTTCTATGGATACGGATAAGAAGACGGGAAAAGCCGCCGCCGGCAAAAGGCAAAGCAACCACGCCGCCGACAACCCGTAAAAACGGTGATAGAAACAAAAGACGATGCCGATTGCTAAATAAATTGCGGCAAAAAGCACGAGGCGAAAATTAAACAATTTTCCCTCGTTAGATTGTGCAATCCGTCTTTTTTCTTCCATAACACCCTATTAAAAAACCGCAGTTGCCTGCGGTTTTTATCCTATCAACAACTTATACCAAAGAAATTCTATCCGATACGGAACGCAGGAATAAACCCTTCTCTTCGCCCAAGGTCACACAATCGTTGACGTATGCCGCAAAGCTGTCCGTCGGTTTCGCAATGCGAAGTACCGAGGCAACAATCGTCTGGATTTCTTCCATATACAACGCCACCTTGTCCTCCAACGCGCCGCGCACGATAGAGATGATTTCGTAAGGGGTATAATCCTTTTCGTTCTTTCTAATCGGATCGCCCGTTTCCACACGATAATGGTCAAACCCGACGCATTTATCCGTCTTGCGGTAGAATTCCGTGCCCAAAATCTTTTCGTACTTAAACCCGCAAAGGGCAATCAACGCCTGCATACGGCTTTCCACCTTACTGCCATACTTTGTAATACCCAAGCTCGTCAAACATCTACGAACGAGGAAATCAAAGGAAATCGGCTCTTCCGCAGCCACGATGGTTTTCAAGCGAGCAAGAATTTCCTTATCGTTTTCACCCGAGGTCACGTAGTTGGCATTTTCCGCGAAAAGCTCCGTCAAATTCGCCTTTTTATAGGTCTTTTTATAACGGTTAAGCTCCGCGCCGCCCTTCTTATCCGCGCCCGTCAATTTATCCAAGAAATCCTTGATTTTCTTGATTTCACGCTTCGGATTGTTGTAGTAGTTTACCGAATACAAACGCATTACGTTCCAGTTATTGCGCTTCAACGTTTGAATTTGCAATACGTTGCGATCTTTTACAGAGAAACGGTTTGGCGTATCGCACATAATCGCCAAAATAAAGCGTTTTCTATCCTTAGGATCGATAACCGCCACGTCCACCTTAAACCCGGAAACACCCACGTCATAACGGCAATCGTAACCATAGCTTGCCAACTCTTCCGCGATGAATTTCCCGATACCGTCGCGTTTTCTCATAACGTTTTCGGAGGAAATCGCAAGGTTTGTTCTACCCTTTTGCGCAAATTCAAGGAATGCCTTTAAGCCCATTACGCCACGCGATTTTGTCTTGCTAAGGTCAATCATCGCGCCCGTCATGGACGAGAATACCACCATTTCTTCCCTTGCACGAGTAACGGCAACGTTCAAACGACGCCAACCGCCAAACTGGTTCAAAGGACCAAAGTTCAAGGACACACGTCCCAGCTTATCAGGACCGTAGCAAACGGAGAACAAGATTACGTCACGTTCGTCACCCTGTACATTTTCAAGGTTCTTTACAAACAAAGGTTCTTCACGCTCGTACGCCACTTTTTCCAACTTCTTCTCGACAATCAACGCGCTCAGCTTACGTTCGATATATTCTTTTTGCGCCGTACTAAAGGTAACGATACCGATGCTTTGTTTATTCGCTTTCGGGTCAGCCAAACGGCGTAAAACCTCGGCAATCAGCTTATCCCCTTCCTCTTTATTGCGCTTTGTACCGCCACGGTCATACACCGCGTCTTGCGCATAGACAAAGTTCACCTTGCTTGCCAACGCATCGGGCGAAGGGAAGGTACACAAACGATTGTCGTAATACATCGCGTTCGAGAATGCAATCAAGCTTTCGTGCTTACTTCTATAATGCCAGGTCAAATGTCTTTGAGGCATATTGATGGTAAGACAGTCGTCAAGGATACTTTCCATATCCTCCGTTTCAAGGTTTTCCTCATCCACGTAATTGCTGTTAAAGAAGGTGGTAGGAGGCAACTGTTTCGGGTCGCCCACGATAATGGATGCCTTACCTCTTGCAATCGAGCAAATCGCCTCCGCCGTAGGAATTTGCGAGGCTTCGTCGAAGATAACCAAATCAAACAAGCCGTTTTCCGCTTTCAAATACTGTGAAACGGTAATCGGGCTCATCAACATACAAGGCGCAAGCGTTTTCATAAGCGCAGGCGCGTCCTCAAACAAACGTCTAAGCCCCATACCGCGCAGGTTGGTCTTTGCCAAACGCTGGAAGCTTGCCATTTCAAGCGCCAACGTACTGTCCGTGGTTTCCGTCGGCAAACGAGAAATCAATTTCGCGCGGATATGCTCCTTGGTCAGCTTTGCAAACTCTTCCATGAGCCCACGCAAGCTTTCCGTTTTCTCTTCGGACACCGCCGCGGAGAATCTTGCCAGGACAGGGTCGAGGGGAATGTTCGTTTGCAAGAAGTTCTTGTAAACGTTCTTTTCAAAGCTATCCACGATATTTTCACCCGATACGCCGCCGTTTTCCAGCGCGTCCGTAATGAAGGTTAAGCCCGCCTTATCCAACGCTTACGCCGTCTTTTTGTACATACACCAGTTGGCAAGCATATCAATGTTTTCAATCAACGCCCCTGCTTTCGAGGTGTATGCCTCCAAGATTTCCTCCATAGGGATACGATCTCTATCCGCCTGCGTAATGTCAAGGAAGCTGTTTTCCGCTTCCTTAAAGCTGGTCATCGAACGCATCAAACCCTGCAAAACAGGCATCGCATAACCGCAAGCCGCGCGGATGCACATACTGTTAAAGCTGTCGGGGTTATAATCCATAAATACGGACGAACACAAGCTGTGCAGCTCGTACAAGTCCTTCATGAAATTCTTTCTCGCATCGAAGAAATCCACGCGACCAAACGCAAAGGTGAAATATTGCGAAAGCTTTGTGTTGGAACGGATACATTCCATTGCCTCGTAAATATCATAGGTGGTTTTCAAGAGGGCAACGATTTCCTCGTCACGCAAGGGGGCGTTTGCCGTCTTTATCAGCTTTTTCGCTATCCCTTTCACCGTCTTATTCTTTTCATAATCCACGCTGCCCGTTTCCAGCCATTCCCCGATTTCCTTGTAATCTCTACCGAGGTCAACCAGCTTTTTACAGCTGCCGTAGTATTTTTCAAGACATTCGTCCAAACGCTTATTTGCGTTGAAGAAGGCGAAGAATTCCTCTTCCTTTTCCTTGAAATATTTGTTGAGCGAACCGCTTTGCAAGCGTCTTGCGATTTCACAAAGGTTTTCCAGCTTTGTTCTCGTCAAGGTGCTAATGTTTTGACGGTACAAATCCAAGAACAGCGCAATATAATTCTTCAAATGCTTAATTTCCGCAATCATAACCTCGGAGGCGCAATATACCGAATCGCGCACTTCCAAGCTATATTCGGACACGTTTACGTTGGTGAAAGGCGAATTGTGTACGCCGCCGCACTCCTTCGCCGCAACCGCCGCCTGCACCATCATACGTTCGTATTCTTCAATCTTTTCCTTGGTTAAGCCGTCATAGAAGGTGCTTTCAATATTCATGAGCGCAGGGGCGTTTTTGTTTTTCAAACAAATCATCCACGCCTCGTACACCGATACACCCAAACGACGTTTCTTGTGCAATGCCTCCAACGGCTCTGCAAGCTCCGTCTTTAAGCGCGCGATATTGTTCGAGGTTTCCCCAAGAGATACCTGCTCCTGCGCGCCTGCAAGCCCCAAGGTGTTTTGTAATTTTTGTAAAACTTCCGTCTTGTTGGTCTTGTTAGAGTGCAACTCTAAGCAAAAATCCCCCAACCCAAGCATATCCAAACGCTTTTTAACCACGGACAACGCCGCCTGCTTTTCCGCAACGAAAAGCACGCTCTTGTTATCGTTCAAAGCGTTGGCGATGATGTTGGTGATCGTTTGCGATTTACCCGTACCCGGAGGGCCGTGCAAAACGAAGCTCTTATTCTTTTGCGAGAGTGCGATTGCACCCCATTGCGACGCGTCCGCAGGCAACGGGGTAAGGGTAGTTTCGGGGGCAAAGTCATCCTCTTTTAAGGTTTCCTCTAAACCGCCGCCTACTAAAATAGAGTTATCCAGCAATGCCTCGATGATTTTATTTTTCGAAAACTCGTTGATGTTTTGACGGAGGTCGTTCCACATTTGATAACGGGAGAAAGAGAACGCCGCCACATACACGTCGTCGATAACCTCCCAGTTACGCATTTTTACCACTTCCACACGTACCATGGCAAGGATCTCCGAGATTTTCAACCCTTGCACCGCATCTACAAGTCCGCGGATATCAATGTTAAATTCCTGCTTCAAGAATTCAAGCAAGGTGGTATTGACGGAAAATTCTTCATCCGTTACGGTGAGGGAATAACCGCTCGCACCCTTACTTCTCTTGATTTGTACAGGCAAAAGCACCAACGGCGCGTAATGTTCCGCCCCGTCGTCGCGAGAATACCATTTCAAAAAGCCCATAGAAAGGTAAAGAATTTTCGCGCCCGATTCCTCGTACGATTCTTTATTCTTTCTCATCAATTTACTCAACGTTTCGGTCATCGTGGTTGCATCTAAATAGGTACGCACGATACCCGATTGATTTTCCAACGCCACCAACTCGCGCATTTGCTTTGCATCCGCGCTGATCCCAAACGGTTTCTTCTTTGCGGCAATCCCTTTTACCGTATCCGTTGCGGGCGAAAATACCAGTTCGTCTTGCTCCGTCAAGGCATCCAACGTCGCATCTGCGGACGTGGACAACAATTTCATTGCCATCTTCGTGGGGTTGAAGTGCAACAACGCATTTTTCATAGAAAGGTCAAGCAAACGGCGTTCCCATTGCTTATCCCTCGTTTCTTCCGTATCCAAAGAAAGCTTTTGTAAGGTGCGCAATTCTTTCGGCGCCGCATCGGGCGACATATCCTCTTCCGAGAGAACTTCGTACCCTCTTACACTCTTCGCGCGCAAAGGCAAAGGCAATACGTGCGACATACGGCAACGGCGCACGTCCACGTAGCGGTCATAATAACCCGATTGCAATTTTTGACGGAAATGCCCTTCCGAGGTGGAATATGCGGCGTTCTTATCCGAGAACAAGTCTTCCACGTCAAAACAGCTGACGTTGTTGATACCTTCCGCAATATAGGCATCCAAGCGTTGCATATCATCGGAAACGGTGTCGAGGAAGCAACTGTCGTACAGCCATACGCCTGCCGTTACCTCTTTGTCACCGAATACAAGAATAGGATGCAAACCCATACTCTCTAAACAGCTACAAGTAAAGAGCGCCATTTCCAACGAGCTTGCTTTACGCTCGGTCAAGACTTTTACCCCTGCGCCTGCCGCAACGGGCTGGGAAATATCACTCGCTTTTTTGATGATAGAAAAACGACGGAATACCGCATAAATTGCAGCAATAATACGGCGAACGGCGTTTTTGTCATTACCGATATAGCTACCCAACTCGCAAGGGGTGTTCCACTTTTTCAACTGATCCAACACCTCTGTACGCACGCGCGCGCAATCGCCCAGCTTGGGACGAACGAAAGAGGCAAGCAATTCCGCATCGCCGTCCGTACCCTGCCAGTAATCGAAAGGCATGGTCGTCACCGTCCACTCCTTCGTCAAAATTACCTTTTTATCCTTGCGCAACGTAACCGTTACCTTTTCCTCGGTTACTCTATCAATGTTGGAAAAGTAAAGAGGGGATAAAATTCCGTCCAAGGACACGTTGACCGCACTTTCAAAGGGTACGTCCAACTCCTTTTCGGTGAGCAACAGCATCCCGTTGTCATTTTGCACGGATAAGGTTAAACCCTCCACCGTTTCCCCACCGTCATTTTTGATTTGCAAGCTGGAAAACAGCGGACGGTGCGTGAAATAATCGGCGTACGAAATTACTTTCGTCACCTCACCGTGCATGGATAAAATTTCCTCTAACTTTCTCACTTTTTGCGCCATATTTACTCCCGAATACCATTTATAATGGTATTAATCCATTTATTCCCTTCTATTATACACGCTTAACACAAAAAAATCAACCCCCGCGTGTCAAAAACTTTTGCGATTTTACAAAGATTTTCCATAAAAAAACGCACAATCGCCAAAAGCAATTATGCGTTTCCTTTTTTATTCTTTTATTTACTGCGGATCGGTCTCTTTTTTCTTCCGCATTTTTTCCGATATTACCGCGGACAAGAAGATAACCCCTGCGCCGGCAAAAATCAACACAATCCCCAGCCCTGCATTATAGACCACCTGCCCAACCGCCAAACGAACAGGTTCGAGGAAAGGGAAAGGCTCACTATTGAGAATATTGAAGAAATTTTGTTCCAAAGTATAGGCGCAAACCAACGCCACCACGAAATAAACGGAGAAACATGCCATCCAAGTAAACGCATCCCGTTTGCGCGGGTGAAAGCGTTTGAAGGCAATTGACAGTAGCATGTACAAGATGACCAGGTGATGATAGAAGAAACTATGCATCGTAAAATAGCTTTCAAAAACGTTTTCACACAAGTCACCAAATATACCGCTTGGATAGGTGTAAAGTCCCACAAATAAATATATCGTTGCAACAAACGCTATGTTTCGCATCGTCTTTTGCATCTTCCCGACGGAAAATTCCGCAAGGGACAACCAAATGAAATAAGTACTGCAAAAATGCAAAGGCAAATTCCAAAAATTGTACCCTTCCTTGATCGAAAGGTATTGTTTAATCCCCTCGCCTACAATCAAAGCCAAAGTGATTATTTTGAAAGGAATGCTTTGCCATTTCTCGCTTTTATTTCGTAGCAACAACCACAGCAAAACGGTGATTGCCAGCAATATGAAAAACATAAGCGGCATTACCACTTTTTCCGCATCCGAATACATATCCTACTCCTATTCTAAATACTGCGAAACGGTATAGGACAAGCGGTCCAACACGTCCTCAATATCTCCAAACAACATACAGCCAGCCGCACGCACGTGACCGCCGCCGCCATAACAACCAGCCAAACGATTTACGTCCACGTAGGATTTAGAACGCAAGGAAACCTTGTATTGCCCTTTCTTCACCTCCAACAAGGAGCAAGCGACCTCTACCGTGTCGATATTGAGAGGAAAATCCACAAAGCCCTCGGTCATCCCTGCGTCAGCGCCAAAGTCCTCCATGTTCTTTTTCGTAACGACAATCGCCGCAAAACGATTTTCATGGTAAAAACGCATACCGCTCATCGTGCGCGCATACAACATTGCGCGCGCCTTGGATTGACGTTTAAAGAGCATATAATTCAAGCGATGTATATCCGCGCCTGCCTTGATAAGCTTCGCCGCCAACAGCATCGTCCCCTCTTTGACGTCGTCGTGGGAGAAATTACCCGAGTCCGTCAACAGCCCAAGCAGGAGATATTCCGCTGTTTTTTTATCAAATGGAGCACCCATGTATTCGATGAGCTCCGCTATATGCATACAATTTGCCGAGCAAGACTCTACAAAATTATACTTTGCAAAACGGGTATTCGAAACGTGGTGATCAATGTTAATGGTGTCAATTTTCTTGCGTTTTGCAAGGAAAAATTCCTCGGAAAGATACCCCAAACGCTGTTCGTCACTACAATCCACCGTAACAAGCAAATCATATTCCCCTTTCGGCGCCTTGCGCACCTTTTCTATCCCTTCTACAAAGGTCAAGTTGGACGGAATATCCGATTCATCGCATACCTGGTTAGGTATTTTGAAGAAATCAAGCGTAGCCGAAAGCGCAAGCGCACCGCCAAACGCATCGCCGTCGGGGCGCATATGCGTCATAATCAATACGCTTTTTGCTTGTTTTATACGCGTTGCGATTTGTTGTAACGTGTAATCCATAAAAGTTCTCCGAATAAGATATTCCCCCTCTATAAGAGGGGGATACTTCTCTATTTTTTTGTGGGGATGCCCCTCGTCACTTATTGTTCGTCCTCGGTTTCGGGCGTGGAATAGGTGATCTTTTTGAATAATTCGTCCATCTTTGCGCCGTACACCATACTACCATCCAAGCGGAAGGTCAAGGCAGGTACAGTACGCATACGCATTACCTGCGCCAACTGATGACGAATAAAGCCTGCGCTTTCCTGCAATACCGCAAGCGAGCGTTTGCTGTCCTCTTCAGCCGTACCGTAGATACTAACGTAAACGATTGCCGTTTTCAAATCGGGAGCAACGTCCACCTCAGTAATGGATACCATACCTTTCAAACCGGGCATTCTATCCTTTTGTAAGCGAATAATTTCGCTGATTTCCTTTTGATATTCACCGTTCAAACGGGAGGTTCTCGACACCTTCATTATGCCTTCAATTCCTCCGTGATATAGCATTCGATAATATCGCCTACGCGGATTTCGTTAAAGCCTTCGATTGCACAACCACATTCGTAGCCGTGTGCAACTTCTTTCACGTCATCCTTAAAGCGTTTCAACTGCTTCACGCCGCCTTCACAAATCATGATATCTTCACGGTAAATACGGAGCTTACCGCCACGAACAATCTTACCGTCCGTAACGTAACAACCTGCAATCGTACCAACGCCCGTAATGTTGAACGTCTGACGAACTTCACACTTACCGCTAAGGATTTCTCTAACCTTCGGCGCAAGCATACCCTTGAGAGCCGCTTCCATATCGTCCAACAATTCGTAAATGATACGGTAGCTGCGCACGTCAACCTTCGATTGTTCTGCAAGTTTCTTCGCCTTGGTGTCAGGACGAACGTTGAAACCGATGATGATTGCGTTCGCGCTGTCTGCAAGCATTACGTCGCCTTCGTTGATTGCACCCGCTGCTGCGTGGATAACTTTCACGCGGATTTCCTCGTTGGAAATCTTTTCCAAGGACTGTTTCACCGCTTCTACACTACCCTGCACGTCGCCCTTTACGATAAGGTTGAGGTTCTTCATCTTGCCTTCCTCTACCTGTGCGAATACGTCGTCGAGCGTTACACGGCTCTGTTCCTTGATCATCTTTTCGCGTTCTCTGTTCTTTCTTTCTTCTTGTACCTGCTTCATAAGCGCCTGGTCAACCGCCATAATGCTGTCGCCGGCGTTGGGTACGTCTTCCAAGCCCAAGATGGAAACTGCCATCGAAGGGCCCGCGGATTTTACAGGTCTGCCCTTGTCGTCGAACATTGCACGAACACGACCCATGGTTGTACCGGACAAAATGTTGTCGCCCGTCTTAAGCGTACCCGTTTGTACGATAATGCTTGCAACGGGACCCTTGCCCTTATCAAGCTTCGCTTCGATGATAACGCCCTTTGCCTGACGGTCAGGGTTTGCCTTCAATTCTTGCATTTCTGCAACGAGGTTAATCGAATCTAACAATTCGTCAATACCCATACCCGTCTTTGCGGAGATAGGGATCAACATCGTGTCGCCGCCCCATTCTTCGGGAACAAGCTCGTACTTCATCAATTCCTGCTTAACTCTGTCAGGATTTACTTCGTACTTATCCATCTTGTTCATCGCAACGATGATAGGAACGTCAGCCGCTTTCGCGTGGTTGATTGCTTCTACCGTTTGAGGCATGATACCGTCGTCCGCCGCAACCACGAGGATTACGATGTCCGTTACCTGCGCACCGCGCGCACGCATTGCCGTGAACGCCGCGTGGCCAGGGGTATCGATGAAGGTGATTTGTTTGCCTTTTGCCGTTACGGTGTAAGCACCGATGCTCTGCGTAATACCGCCAGCTTCGCCCGCCGTAACCGCCGTCGAACGGATTTTGTCAAGCAACGAGGTTTTACCGTGGTCAACGTGACCCATAACCGTAACAACGGGAGCGCGGGTAACCAACTTGCTTTCATCTTCCACAGCGGTCGTATCCATCAATACTTCTTCTGCGGTCTTTTCGGGCTTGTATTCAAGGTCAATACCCAAATCCATTGCGATCATCAATGCGTTTTCGTAATCAATCGAGTCGTTAATACCCTTCATGATGCCTTCTTTGAAAAGGCGTTTGGTGATTTCTACCGCGGAAATACCAAGCTTTTCAGACAACACCTTCAAAGGAATATCCTGCGTGGTAACCACAGCATGTTCAATCTTAATGGTCTGCACTTCTTGCTGTTTCTGCTTTTTAGGAGAACGCACCTTTCTATAGCCCGACTTATCCTCGTCGAAATCCTCCACAGTCATACCTTGCTGTTTCATAAGGTTACGCTTGGACATAGGTTTCTTTT
>JAZKZY010000105.1:0-6073 GCA_045612895.1 Candidatus Scatosoma sp.
ATCCTTTTGACCTTGGAACCCGTTATCAACGCGCACGCTGAATATGAAAAGAACGCCCTTTTGGAGCGTTTTGTTGAACCCGAACGCACCATTCTTTTCCGCGTTCCTTGGGTAGACGACAACGGCAACGTACGCGTAAACAAAGGCTACCGTGTACAATTCAACAGCGCAATCGGGCCTTATAAAGGCGGTTTGCGTTTCCACCCCTCCGTTAACCTTTCGGTTATCAAGTTCCTTGGCCTTGAACAAATCCTTAAAAACAGCCTTACCAGCCTTCCCATCGGCGGTGGTAAGGGCGGTAGTGATTTCGACCCCAAAGGCAAATCTGACCGTGAAATTATGGCATTTTGCCAAAGCTTTATGAATGAGCTTTACCGTCATATCGGTGCGGATACCGACGTACCTGCAGGCGACATCGGTGTAGGTGCGCGTGAGGTTGGTTATCTCTTCGGACAATATAAACGTTTGTGCAATGAACACGTGGGTGTTTTGACGGGCAGAGGCTTGTCCTACGGCGGTTCCCTCATCCGTAAGGAAGCAACCGGTTACGGTCTTGTTTACATCACTGCGGAAGCGATGAGACTTCGCAACGATTCCTTCGAAGGTAAAACCACCATCGTATCGGGTAGCGGTAACGTTGCTATCTACGCATGCGAAAAAGCACAGCAACTTGGGGCAAAGGTGGTAGCCATGTACGACTCTAACGGCTACATCTACGATCCCAATGGCATTCAGCTTGACGTTGTAAAGCAGATTAAAGAGGTTGAACGCGCACGTATTAAAGAATATGCGGCAAGAGTTCCTGGTTCGCAATACGTAGAAGGTTGCAAGGGAATTTGGAACATTCCTTGCGACGTTGCACTCCCCTGCGCTACGCAAAATGAAATCGACGGTGAAAGCGCGGCGGCCCTCGTGAAGAACGGTGTAAAATACGTTGCGGAAGGTGCGAATATGCCCTCCACCTTGGAAGCAATCGAAGTCTTCCAAGCGGCGAAGAACACCATCTATTTGCCTGCAAAAGCGGCAAACGCGGGCGGCGTTGCTACCTCTGCGTTGGAAATGGCGCAATCGTCGGGTAGATTGTACTGGTCCAGCGAAGAAGTAGATGCAAAATTGAAAACCATTATGATCAACATCTACCACAACATCGACAGCGCGGCAAAGCGTTACGGTTACGAAGGGAATTACGTAATGGGCGCAAATATCGCTGGTTTTGAAAAGGTTGCTGAAGCCATGATGGCACATGGTATCGTGTAAAAATTTACAAGAAAATATAACGGGCAGGTATGTTCAACGCATACCTGCCCCTTTCTTTTTATAAAATTTGTAAGTTTTTCACTCTATCAAACACGAATTCTTCACGAACGTCGGGCTTGTTAAAGGTCACCTTTACGTTATCCAAAGTCAAGCCGTCAATGTGTCTAAAATAGATCCCCTTTGCAGGTAAGAAACGGCCATAGGTGTTTACCTCGGGATAAGGCTTTGGATCTTCGGGCACGTTGGGATTGAATTCCTGCACGCCGCCGTCCAAGCGCAACGAGATATTTTTCAAGGTGATATTTTTTAAAGGCTTACCTTCTAAACCGCACACGTTGCTCGTGATTTGCCAAGCTCCGTTTTCATCGAATACCTTTGCATCGCCGTATTCAAATATACCCATAGCCCAAGGCTTTTGCAAGGTATCCCCTGCTACGTAGCTGTTATAATTCCACGCAATAATCTCATACGGCTCGTACGGGCCTTCCGCCACGATATTTTCCAAGGTTACGTTGCGGATTTCACCGATTTCACGCCCTGCAGGGCCACGCATACGCTTACCTACGTGGATAAACAAAGGCGCGCCTACGTTCTTCATACGCACGTTTTTAATGGTAATTCCGTCCACAATCGCTCCGTCTACGCTCTCAATCGCGATACCCGTAATACGCGTTTCACGAATATCAATGTTATTGATGTCAATATTGTAGAAGCCGCCATTCGTTTCCGTGCCGAATTTAATCGCGGTGCAACGGCTCTTCAAACGGCAATCCCACACACGAATATTATCACACGCGCCCAAACGATTGAGGGTGTACGAGGTCTTGAAAACGATTGCGTCGTCCCCTGCCTCAATATCACAATCGTAAATGCGTACATTTTTCGAGTTATCAGGGCTGACGCCGTCAATATACACACGCATCGTCAAGTGATGTACGTCCACGTTTTCACAGCCAGCGAAATATACCGCCAAATCGGTTACGTTGTCAATTTTTAAGCCGCTAATCTCAACGTTGACACATTCCTTTAACGCAATACATTTAGGGCCTCTATGCACGATATCACGCACGTTATCTTCGTCCCAAACAGAACGCATATCAATCGCGCCTTCGCCGTAAATGGCAATGTTTTCACAGTTTCTTGCAACGAACATAGAACAATCGAAATAACTATGCGATGCGTCTTGATACAAGGGATAATCTATTTTCTCTTGGGGGGCATAATCATAAAAGCTGGGCGCACCCAAAATCAAAGCGCCTTTTGCAATATGAATACGCACGTTGCTCTTCATAAATACAGTCGATAAAACGTATACACCTTCAGGGAAAAGTATCGTACCACCCCCTGCTGCGTTACATTCGTCAATCGCCTTTTGCAAAGCCGCTGTGCAAAGGGTTTCCCCGTCCGCAATCGCGCCGTATTCGGTTACATTGAATAATTTTTCGTTCATAACATTCTCCGTTACTTTCGTTAAGAATATTGTATCATATTGTACAATTTTCGTCAAGTGAATAAAAGCAAGATATCCTCGGCAAAATGCCGAGGATATCCGTTTTAGACAGTTATGTCTTTGTCAACGAGAATTATTCGTTGTCTTCCTTCTTTTTAAGAAGTGCTACTGCTGCAATACCAAGAGCTGCAACGCCGCCAGCGATACCGCCAACCACACCAGAGCAACCAGGAATCAAATTCTTAATCTGGTCAGGCACCAAATCTTTTACTTGATCCATAATCGAAGGTTCTGCGGGCTCTTCCGTAGGTTCATCCGTAGGTTCGTCAGGCTGTTCAGGTTCGGGTTGTTCGGGCTGATCAGGCTGTTCGGGTTCAGGTTGTTCAGGCTGATCAGGCTGTTCAGGTTCAGGTTGTTCAGGCTGATCGGGCTGTTCGGGCTGATCGGGTTGTTCAGGTTCAGGCTGTTCAACTGCCGTAGCTTCTACCGTGAAGGTGTAGTCCTTCAATTCGAACGTTTCAGGAATTTCTTCTGCCCAAGCATAGGTAAATTCTTCGGTGTTTTCAGGGAGCAAGTTGTCCAAGATGAATGCCAAGGTTGCAACTTCTGCTTCAACGCCATTTTCAGGATCAGCCATGATACCGAAGGTGATGGTCGTCGTTTCTTCACCGTTAACAATCGTCAAGGTGTAAGGCGTAACCGTCCAGGTAGCATAGATAGCCATAAGTTCGGGACCGAAGGTTGCTTCAGTGATTGCATTGCCATCCACATCAATCCAGCCAGCAAATACTTTGCCTTCTGCCGTAGGAACGGTCAATTCAATCGTTTCACCATACGCACCGCTAACCGTCGTAGGAATTGCGAAACGATCGGTGATAATCGTTACTTCGTAGATTACAGGTTCAGTAACCAACGTAATCGTGTAGTCCTTCAATTCAAGAGTTTCAGGAAGTTCGATATCCCACTTGTAGGTGTTATATTCGTCATCCATAGGAAGGAGCATCGACAATTCAAAGAGCATATCTTCTCTGCTAAGCGTGCCGGTGAACCAGTCACCTTCTACACCGAAGGTATAGTTGTAGGTTTCTTCGCCAACGTTAACCGTGAAGTTGTAGGTGAAGATGTTCCAGTTTGCAAATACTGCAATGCCTTCGCCGCTAATCGTAAACGTGGTTTCCGTAATTTCGTTGTTGTCAACGTCCGTCCAGCCAAGGAATTCTTTACCTTCAGCAGCTGCAGGAGCTTCAAGCGTGATAACCGTACCGTCGATTACGTTCATGTTTACAACATCCCAAGTATTCATATCGTAAACGATCGTTACTTGATAGGTCTGAACGAGTTCGATGGGGAATTGTTCCGTACCGGTGTTACCAGCGTTGATGTAAGAGGTCTTGCTTGCGCTTACGGTGTCAAATTCATTGTAAGAACCAAGGTAATAGTTCGTACCCTTAACGTCCGTATACCAGCAGTTGCCTTCTGCATCGTAGTTGAATACGTAGTAGGAGCATTCTTCTTCCAAAGCGTAGTTTACGCTAATTCTACCATCTTCATTGTAATAGATGTTGATATACTTGTATTCGCCTTCGATTTCAGTATAGAACTTGTAGCCGTTTTCCGCCTTTTCAACGTTAATGTCGATTGCGTTAGCCGCATCTTCGGTCGTCGTCAAGTATCTAGTGCTGATACCGCCGTCCAAGTACAACAACTTACCAGTCTTTGCCTGGTTCATCGAGAACTTGAAGGTTGCCAATTCTTGAGGAGCAACTACCGTCTTAACTTCAAATTCATAGTTCTGATATTCGAAGGTTTCAGGAAGAGCCGTAATGAATTCGTAACCATAACGGGTGTCTGCAGGAGCGATATCGTTCAATACATAAGCAAGATCATCAGCCGTTGCTTCAATGTTATCACCGTATTCAACAGCAAAGTTAATTTCTTTGATGGTGTTTCCGTTTTCTTTAAGGGTTACCGTGAAGATTTCCAATTCCCACATAGGATACAAGGTAAGGTCGCCCGTTACCGTTGCAGGTGCAGGAGTGTAGATTTCGTTCCATTCATCGTCATAATCGATCGAGAACCAGCCCAAGAAGGTCTTGTGTTCGCCCGTAAGCTGTTCAAGCTCAAGAGGATCACCGTATTCAAGGGTAAGTTCTTCAGGCATATCCCACATGGATTTAACCAACGTGATCGTGAAGGTGGTAGCCTTCTTCGCTTCGGTGAATACGTAACCGTCCTTCAATTCGAGTTCGGTAGGAAGCTCTTCAGCCCAGTAATAGGTAACGTATTCGTTGCTTTCCGTCAATTGAATACTAGCAAGAACTTCTGCTCTGTTTTCAATCGTGAAGGTTACGGTTTCTTCCGGTGCATCCGCACGGATAATCTTCGCGCTGTATTCGATTGCTTGCCACTTAGCAACAACCGTGATATTCGCTTCAAGGATTGCATTTTCAGGAATTATCTCGCCATTTTCAAGCGTCCAACCTGCGAAGGTGTAGTAATCTTTCGCAGTGGTAAACTGAGCAAGTTCGCTTGCAGGCGTACCGTAAGGAACAGTAATCGTTTCAATTGCGGAACCACCGTTGGTGTTGAACGTTACAGTGTAGTTGTTAAGCGTTCTGATTTCGGTGAATACCTGTTCGTTGTTGAGAGCAAGTTCAGTAGGAAGCGCTACTTCCCAAGCATAGGTGTATTGAGCGTCGTTAGCCGTCAAGGCGATCGATGCAAGAGCTTCTGCTTTGTTTTCAATCGTGAATTCTACGGTTTCTTCGGTGCCGTCAGCACGAACGATCTTAGCGCTGTATTCGATGATTTCCCACTGAGCAACAATCGTAACGTTTGCTTCTACGGTTGCGTTTTCAGGGATTGCTTCGCCATTTTCAAGCGTCCAACCAAGGAAGGTGTAACCTTCTTTCGTGGGTTCGCCGATTTCAATTGCGCTAACGGGCGTACCATAAGGAACGGTAATAGCCGCCATTTCGGAACCACCCTTCGTGTCCAACGTTACGGTTATAGGTCTCGTCCATACGTTTGCGGTAATGTCTTCCGCTACTAAGTATGCAGGCGTTTCAGAGTGACAGAAATTCTTTGCAACAGTAACGGTAAGTTCGTTGATGCCCTTTGCATTAAGGTAATCCTTATGTACGTAAATCATCAACTTGTTGCCTTCACCTCTAATAAGGGTAGGGTTCTGGAACAACTGGTATTGCGAATCAGGTGCAAGTCCAGCATTCGTCCAAGGACCGGTTGCATAGTTATAACCGCTGTCATCAACCGTCGTGTTGATTTCATATAAGGATACGCCGTTGATGAAGATCTTCTTACGCATTGCGGTAAATTGATCACCGAAGTAGTTGAAGTCATACGTAT
>JAZKZY010000106.1:0-5846 GCA_045612895.1 Candidatus Scatosoma sp.
GAAAGGATGCAACAACTTCAATGCGTTTTCAAGCACGAAGCAAAGTACCGCCAAAGCATCTGCCTTCTTACCTTCGTCTTCGCCGTACAATGCGGGCTTGGAAAGTTCGATATACCAGTCGCAGAAATCATCCCAAACGAACGTGGTAGCCAAATCGCTGGCAACACCCAACTCATACTTATTCAAGTTGGTCGTTACTTCGCGGATGCAGGTTTGCAACTTGGAGATAATCCACTTATCAGCAGGCGCAAGTTTTACGTCCGTAATTGCAGGGATTTTCTTCCCTTCCGTATTCATCAATACGAAACGAGCAGCATTCCACAATTTGTTGATGAAGTTACGGCAGGATTCTACCTTGGTATCCGAATAACGAGTGTCGTTACCAGGAGCAACGCCCGTAACCAAAGACAAACGCAAGGAGTCTGCGCCGTATTGTTCAATAACTTCCAAGGGATCGATACCGTTGCCCAAGGATTTACTCATCTTTCTACCCTGTTCATCACGAACAATACCATGAATAAGTACGTCGTGGAAAGGAACTTTACCCGTATGCTCGATACCCGAGAAAATCATACGAGCAACCCAGAAGAAGATAATATCGTAACCCGTAACCAAAACGTCGGTGGGATAGAAATATTTATAATCTTCCGTCATTTCAGGATAGCCAAGCGTAGAGAAAGGCCAAAGCGCAGAAGAGAACCACGTATCCAAAACGTCTTCGTCTTGGTGAATATGCGCACTACCGCACTTAGGACATACGGTAGGATCTTCCTTAACGCAAATCACTTCGCCGCAATCTTTACAATACCATACGGGAATACGGTGCCCCCACCAAAGCTGACGGGAAATACACCAGTCGCGTACGTTTTCCATCCAGTTGTAATAAATTTTCGAGAAACGTTCGGGTACGAATTTTACCTTATTTTTCATAACCGCCTGAATGGCAGGCTTTGCAAGGGGTTCCATCTTTACAAACCATTGTTTGGAAACGATGGGTTCTACCGTGGAATGGCAACGATAGCAATGCCCTACGTTGTGGTTATGCGCTTCAATCTTAACGAGGTTGCCGCCTGCTTCCAAATCAGCAACAATCTTCTTTCTTGCATCGTATCTATCCAAACCATTGTAAACACCAGCAAGCTCGTTCATCGTACCGTCGTCGTTCATAACGCGGATAACGGGCAAGCTGTGACGTTTACCAACCTCAAAGTCGTTGGGGTCGTGTGCAGGCGTAATCTTAACGCAACCCGTACCAAAAGCAGGGTCAACGTAAGCGTCCGCAACAACGGGGATTTCTCTATCTGTCAAAGGCAATTTTAAGGTTTTACCAACCAACGCCTGATAACGTTCGTCATCGGGGTGTACTGCAACAGCCGTATCACCGAGCATCGTTTCAGGACGGGTCGTTGCAACCACAACGTCCGCGCTGCCGTCCGCCGCAGGATAACGAAGATGCCAGAAATGACCGCCCTCTTCCGCATATTCTACTTCCGCATCGGAAAGAGCCGTCTTACAGCAAGGACACCAGTTGATAATTCTATCCCCTTGGTAAATCAAACCCTTTTCGTAAAGGTTTACGAAAACCTCACGAACCGCGCGAGAGCATTTTTCGTCCATGGTGAACGCCTGACGGGACCAGTCGCAAGAGGTACCCATTTTACGTTGCTGTAACATAATGCGGTTACCGTACTGTTCTTTCCAATCCCAAGCGCGCACAAGGAAACCGTCACGACCGATATCCGCTTTCGTGACCCCTTCCGCTTTCATCTTTTCAACGATTTTTACTTCCGTGGCAATCGATGCATGGTCGCAACCAGGCAACCAAAGCGCAGAATAGCCCTGCATTCTCTTAAAACGAATCAAGGTATCCTGCATGGTAGCATCCATTGCGTGCCCCATGTGCAACTGCCCCGTAATATTAGGGGGAGGCATCATAATAGTAAAAGGCACCTTATTTTCATCTACCTCTGCGCGGAAATACCCCGACTGTTCCCAGTCAGCGTAAATTCTGTCCTCGAAATCTTTAGGATTGTATGTCTTTTGCATTTCCATAACGTATCACAACCTCTTCTTGTTGGGTTTATTCTTACTGAAACACTACACCTAATAACAGCATAGCCTATCAATTATAATACGAAAAAATGAAATTGTCAATAATAAATGCCCGTTCATATAATATATTATTCCAAAAAAAAATTTTATTCGGAGTAATTCATGAAAAAAATCACCAAATTTATTCACGCGGCGCTTGCCGCTTGTTTCCTTGTCCTCCCCTTTTCCTCTTGTAAAGAAGAAGACGGGGTAAAAACCGTAAAAGTAAATGAAGTAACCCATTCTATCTTTTACGCGCCTTTATACCTTGCGGATTCTCTTGGCTACTTTGCGGAAGAGAATATTCAAATTGAATTAACGAACGGCGGTGGCGCAGACAACGTTATGGCGTCCGTCCTTTCGGGGGATGCCGAAATCGGTTTTTGCGGCCCTGAAGCGGCGTTGTACGTACTTATCGGTGGGTCTTCCGACGTTCCTACCGTTATCGGTCAACTGACAAAGCGCGACGGCTCTTTCCTCGTATCTCGCACTCCTGAACCCGATTTCAAATGGGAAAACTTGAAAGGCAAAGAAATCCTCGCAGGGCGTAAAGGCGGCGTACCTGCCATGACGTTTGAATACGTTTTGAACAACAACGGCTTAAAGGATGGCGTTGATTTAACCCTTAATTACGACGTTGCCTTTAATCTTATGGTCAGCGCATTTGAGGCTGGCACCGCCGATTACTGCACCATGTTTGACCCTACCGCCTATGAATATGAAGCCGCAGGCAAGGGATATGTCGTAGCCTCTGTCGGCGAGGCCTCGGGTGAAGTGCCTTACACCTGTTTTATCGCAAAAGATTCTTGGTTGAAGAAAAATGGTGAAACGGCTGACGGTTTCCTTCGCGCCGTTACCAAAGCGGTGAAATATATCAACGAAACCGATTCCACCACCGTTGCACCCTATCTCACCAAATATTTCGAGGGCACGTCCGAGCAGTCGATTGCGGCATCCGTTGACCGTTATCGTCAAATTGATGCTTGGCGGACGGAACTTACCATGACCGAGGATAGCTTTAACCGTTTACAGGACATTATTGAAAATGCAGGCGAGCTTTCCCGTCGCGCTAGCTTAAACGAATTGACGGACAATTCCTACGCCGAAAAAGCATACAAAGAGGTATATAAAAAGTAACAAAAGGATACCACGCAAATGAAAGAGGTTTTACGATTTGATAATGTTTCTATGCACTACCATACAAAGCAGGGAGAAACGATTGCGGTACAAGAGGTAAATTTCTCCGTTTACGAAGGTGAATTTGTTGCCATTATCGGTCCGTCCGGTTGCGGTAAAACCACCCTTTTATCCTTGGCGGCAGGTTTATTGCCGCCGACAAAGGGTAAAGTCGTTACGAACGGTGGCTCGTTTGGATACATGCTGCAAAAGGACGAATTGTTCCCTTGGCGCACCATTGAGAAAAACATCTTTCTCCCCCTTGAAATCAAACACACCGACACACCTGAAAATCGGACGCGAGCACTCGGCTTGGCGGAAAAATACGGTTTAGGTCAATTCCTTAAAAGTTACCCGTCCGCGCTGTCGGGCGGCATGCGGCAACGCGCCGCACTCATCCGTACCTTGTCCGTCAATCCCGACATCCTTTTGCTCGACGAACCTTTTTCGGCCCTTGACTATCAAACGCGTTTATCCGTATGCGACGACGTGTATAAAATCATCCGCGAAGAACAAAAAACTGCTTTACTCATTACCCATGATATTAGCGAAGCCATTTCCGTAGCGGATAGAATTTTTGTCCTTTCCCGCCGCCCTGCGCGCGTGGTTGCGGAGCATACCCTTGATTTTTCCGAATCCGAGCCACTCAAACGGCGTGAAAATAAATTGTTTTCGCACTGGTTTGAAATCCTTTGGAAGGAGTTAAACGTATGAAAAACGAAAAAATCTACTCCCGTGAGCATCTCACGTACTTACGCCGCGTAAAAAAGAAAAGTATTTGGATAAATGTTTCACGCGTAACAATTTTACTCTTTTTTCTTGGTATATGGGAATTATCTGCGGCGCTCGTTTGGGTAAACCCCTTTATCACAAGCTCTCCCTCTCGCATATTCAAGACGTTGATTGATTTATATCAAAACGGTACTTTGTTTTACCACGTCGGCACAACGCTTGGGGAAACCTTAGCAGGGTTTTTACTTGCCGTAGTTCTTGGCTATGGAATTGCGTTACTCCTTTGGTGGAGCGATGCCTTTCGGCGCATTTCCGAGCCATATTTCGTCGTGTTAAACGCTCTACCGAAAATTGCCCTTGGCCCCCTTATCATTATTTGGTGCGGCACGGGTAAAACTGCCATTATTTTCATGACCATTCTTATCGGCTTGATCGTGGCAATCTTGAATATGTTAAACGGCTTTATGGAGACGGATGAAAACAAGTTGCTTTTGATGAAGTCCATGGGCGCAAGCAAATGGCAAATCCTGACCAAGCTTGTCATTCCCTCCTCCCTACCCAGCTTTATCTCTATGTTGAAAATCAACGTAGGGATGGCGTGGATCGGCTCTATCATGGGCGAGTATATCGTTTCCAAGGCAGGCATCGGCTATCTGATTGTTTACGGCGGTCAAGTATTCAAACTCGACCTTGTTATGTGCGCGGTATTTATCCTTTGCGTGCTTGCCGCTGTCATGTACGCCGCCGTTGCGCTTTTGGATCGGTTGGTTATCAAAAATAGAAAGTAAAAAGGAAGAGCTGTCCCACCTTGGAACAGCTCTTATTCTTTATCCTTTTACCGCGCCGCTGGTGATGCCCTCGACGTAGTATTTTTGCATACTCATAAACAGCGTCACGATAATCGTCCCCACCACAAACGCCCCTGCGCAAAATACGGTAAAGTTATCGTTAAAGCTATTTTTCTCCGCATTAATCATTTTATACAAGCCAAGTGACACCGTGTATTTCTCTCTATCGCTGATAATGGTATTGACGAAGATAAAATCGCACCACGGTGAAATAAACGACGTCAATATAGTATACACAATAATCGGTTTTGCAAGCGGTAAAATGATTTTCCAAAAGATCACAGGTTGGCTTGCGCCGTCTAAAAAAGCCGCCTCTTCCATGGCTTTCGGTACAGTATCGAAAAAGCCTTTACAAATATAATAGGACAATGCCGCGCCGCCCGAATACACCATAACAAGCGCCACGAGCGAGTTGGTCAACCCCATTGCCTTCAAGATAAAGTACACGGCAATCATACTCATAAACCCAGGGAACATACCAAGCACCAGCAGGACGTTCATAATCGGTTTACGCAAACGAAAACGCAGACGGGACAACGCATAACTCACCATTAAGATGAACAGCGTTGTCAATGCACACGAGCAGGTAGCAACAATCAAAGTATTTGCCAACCACCGCGCAAACATAGTATCCCGAAATAAGCGAATGAAATTGCCAACACCCAACCGCAACCCCGTAGGGAAAAGCGTATTGATAATCCCCGTAGACGGCGTTACACGAAAAGCAGTATAGACAAGATATCCGATCGGTAACACCCACAATAAACCCAAAACCGCCAACAAAATATAGGTCATTACGTTGGATGCCTGAGAAACAATTTTTACAGCGTGTTTTCTCATTGAAATTCCCCCTCGTTTCTTGCCGCCGCCGTCTTGTTATAGGTGATTAACGACAGCACCGCGCTGATGACAAAAATCACAATACCGATGACGGACGCCACGTTATATTTTGGGTTTTGGTCGGTGGTTAAACGATACAGCCAAGTCACCAACAAGTCG
>JAZKZY010000107.1:0-2191 GCA_045612895.1 Candidatus Scatosoma sp.
TGGCGACCCAAAACGGGCTCGAACCGTCGACCTCCAGCGTGACAGGCTGGCGCTCTAACCAACTGAGCTATTGGGCCATCGCCATAAGCACTCTCAAACAAGTGCTTGTATATAATAATCTATTTTGCCATTTTTGTCAAGCATTTTTTTGCAGTTTTTTTATAATTTTTCAAAGTTTTTTCAACTTTTTTTCAATCGCAAAAAACACTTGATTTTACAAGCAGGAAGGATGCGTTAAAATTACCTTAAAAAGCATTTCAACGCATACCTGCCCCCTTTATTTTCTCTTTTTATAGAGTTTTGCGAGTCCGCCTTCCGCCGTTTCGCGGTAGGACTTATTCAAATCTTTACCCGTTTCATACATCGTTTGCACAACCAAGTCAAACGAAATCTTTCTGCTGTCCGATAAAAAGTATGCAAGGGATGCCGCATTGATCGCACGCATCGCCGCAACGGCGTTTCTCTCAATGCAAGGAATTTGCACCAAGCCACAAATCGGGTCGCACGTCAACCCCAAATGGTGCTCCATCGCCACCTCAGCAGAGTATTCTATTTGACCCAAGGACAAGCCGCGGAGCTCCGCCAACGCCGACGTTGCCATACAGCATGCGCTGCCGATTTCCGCCTGACAGCCACATTCAGCGCCCGATATCGAGGCGTTTGTTTTAATCAAGTTTCCGATTAAGCCTGCCGTCGCCAAAGCGTTGACAATTTGGTCATCGGTGTATCCCTGCTTTTCTTGAGAATACTTCAATACGGCCGGTAAAACGCCACAAGCACCACAAGTAGGCGCGGTTACGATTGTACCCCCAGCGGCATTTTCTTCGCTTACAGCGAACGCATAAGCGCATACAAGACGGTTTTCACGAACTTCAACCCCTTCATTTTCTACAATGCCGTCATAAAGGATTTTCGCGCGTCTTTTTACCTCTAATCCACCAGGCAAAATCCCCGATTGCTGTATACCATGTGTAACAGCTGCCTGCATGGTTTTCCAAACCTCAAGCAAATAGGAGCGCAATTCTTCGCCCTCGCACTCAAATACATAATCGTATAAACGAATACCTTTCGCCTTACAGTAGGCGCGGATTTCCTTCATTGTGGATAAAGGATAGACCTCTTTCCCTTCTTCGTCCTTGCATCCTTCCACGCGAATAGCGCCACCTCCGACACTATACACACGCATCTCAGCCACTTTTGAGGCACCCATGTACGCGATCAAGTCCATTGTATTGGGATGCGGACATTCCGTTTGCTCATCATATTCAAGCGTCACGTTCTTCAATACACTCTCAATAACCTTGTCCGTGCCATGCCCATTGCCCGTTTTTGCAAGGGAACCATAAAGGCACACCACAAACCTATCCGCGTCTGGATTTTGCCTTAAAAACAGCTTACAAGCGCGTTCTGGCCCTATTGTATGAGAGGAAGAAGGTCCTTTCCCTATTCTGTATAATTCCTTCAAAGAATGCATACGTCACCTCAATGGTCAATCTCTATCTTTATTATACCATATATTCTTTCTTTTGTAAAGGGGTGAAATGTAAACTTTTTTAATGTTTTTGCAATTCAACGCGTACATGCCCCCTCCATATTGTATTTTTACATAAAATAAAAATCCCCACGCACAATCGTGCATGGGGATTTGTTGGCTAATAATGCAATTATACCAATTCGATAACTGCCATTTCAGCGCCGTCGCCACGACGTTCACCAAGAAGGTAAATTCTGGTGTAACCGCCACCCTGGCCAAGTTCTTCCTTACGAGCCGCATACTTAGGTGCGATTTCGTTGAAGAGTTTGTCCATCAAGGGGTGTTGAACTTCAGCAGTTCTTGCCTTGAATTCGCTCTTCTTTTCGTGGAATTCCTTGATTTCCTGCAAGTCATAGGTTTTAGCCATGATTGCACGACGAGCTGCAAGCTTTTTAGCACCGTCTTTTACGTTCTTAACGGTAACTTCTTTGCCTTTAGCATCTTTCTTCGTAACTTCGTATTCGATGTTATCATCGTAGGTATTTACTGCTTTCGTGATCAACTTTTCAGCGTAAGATCTAAGTTCTTTTGCTTTTTCTGCAGTCGTTTCGATTTTACCATACCAAAGAAGCTGGGATGCCAAGTTTCTCAAAAGGGCATTTCTTTCTTTGGACGTTCTTCCCAATTTTCTGGGCATAATTTTAATCCTCCTGTTGT
>JAZKZY010000108.1:0-17858 GCA_045612895.1 Candidatus Scatosoma sp.
AATTCGGAACGAAGTGCTTTCAAACCAGATTCTTCTGCGTTTGCAGCACTCTTACGAAGGTAAGGTTTCATCTTTTGGAACTGTTCAATGAATTCCTGGAACTTGCCGCTGAAAGGACCAACGTAGCTAGCGCCGTCTTGGAAGATCGAATAGAAGAACTTGTTCGCACTTACGCCGTAGTCCATATCCGCTTCGGGGTTGGTTTCTTCAGGATCATATTCGTATTCCGTCGAAAGCATGATGTTCTGATATTCGCCTCTGTAGTAGTAGTCGCCGTAAACACGAAGCAACCAGGTGAACTGCGATGCGCTGATCGAGTCCTTATCGAGTGCGATACCAAGAGGCGAGGTGTAGCCTGCCTTCTGCATGCAAGCGCAAAGGTCCATCAATTCGTCCCAGTTTGCAGGGATTTCACTGCCCGTATAGCCATTTGCCTGCGCAGCATCTCTTGCGACGTCGTTGATGAACCAAGCGGTCTGCAAGCCTTCGCTGTTCATGATATAGGTCTGGGTATTAGCGCCCGACTTATCCGTCTGGTATGCGTCCTGCGTCAATACTTCTTTCCAAATTCTTGCCTGACCGTTGCTTGCAGTACCAGCGTATGCGTTTCTACCGATAACTGCCGTGTTCATATCAATACAGTAAGTTTGCAAGTTGTTGCCGAGGAAAAGGTTACCCTGAACGATATCCCATTCACCGCCGTTGTTGTTAACCTGGTTGTTCAAGTTCTGCGTGTAGGAGCTTGCTTCCGTGTAAGTGGAGTTAAGCTTTACAACAACCGAGCCGCTGTGCAAACGGCTGTATTCGCTTGCCAACGCTTCCCAACCCTTAATGGTATCCTCGAATACGAGAACAACGTCAACCTGACCTTGCTTCTTCGCAATCAAATCGCTTGCGGGCTTGTACGCAGCGTTAAAGCCAGTCAAATCTTTTGCTGCTACAATCGTTTCGTTGCTGCCACCATTGCCTGCGGGGTTGGACGTCGAATCGCCGCCACCACCGAGAAGGTTACAGGAGCCGAGCGCAAACATACTTGCAAGCGCCGTACAAGTTACTGCCAAAAATTTCTTTTTCATTTTAATGCCTCCTTAAAGCATAATTTTTTGCATGTTTTTGGACCACCTTTAGGTGGAAATCTACTCGATTTATCCACCGCAGAATGACCCACTTTGTGATAGTATAACATAAGATGCAATCTTTGTGTTGTTAATGTTTATCATATTTGTGTCAAATATTACGATAAAGACGTTTTGTAAATAGCGGAATAAACCCGCACTTTTGCCATATATCCGCCACTTTTTCGGCCTTTTTTCGCTCATTTTATTGGGAAAACTTCTCACAATATAAACTATATGCCTTTTTTTCCATTTTTAAGCAAAAAAAAGAAGCCATCAAAATGACTTCTTCTCTAACCATATTTTGTTACTCCTCGAACGGTCAATGTTTCATTTTTTATCTTTTGTGAAAAAATGCGTTTTCCCGTTTGAAATGAAGGGATTTCGCCCTTAGTAGGCAATCTCTAAAAATACCGCCGCGTTGGTGTTGGAGAATTCCACAATTACCCCATTATCCACCCTTTCACACGTTGCCGACGGATGGGAAGGATAGGCAATTTTTACCGTTTTCGGGATTACGTCCAACGGGATTTCCATGCGCTTCTCTTCACCCAAGCACCATACCGCCAAATAGACGATGTTTTCCGTTTTCATACCCGATACCACGCGTTGCGCGCCAAAATGGGTAAAGCCCTCGGGTAAGTACGGCAACGCCGTCTTTTTCGCTTCGGTCAAGGTATCGTAATAGGTAACCCCCTCCGCAATAATGTCGAGCTGGGATTTTGACATCATCTCCAAATGGCTGGCAAGATGCATACGCCCCAAAAAGCTGTTGATCATGTTCATCGCAATGCGGTCGTCCGTAATATTTTCCTGCACCCACGCCGCGTCATGCGTCATCGGTGCGCCTGGATCCATACACCCAACGGGATAACTCCACACCGCCGCTTGCTCGGGGATAACCGCCGATAAGATATTTCCTGCGATATAGGGATATTTGAGATAATTCGTTTGATCGGAGGTCGATACCAAAGAGAATGTGGACAGCGTTTTGTAATCCATACGCATACCGCCGGACGAACAACCCTCAAAAATAACGTTCGGGAAACGGGCAATCATTTCCTGTACCCAGTCAAGATATGCCTGCGCGCACAATTCCAACCCCTCGCCTGCGCAAAGCGCCATATAATCGGTACCTACGCCGCAATCTTCGTTGTAATCAAACTTGATATATTCCGCGCCGTAGTCCTCTACCATTCTACGAATGGTCTCCGACATATACGCGCGTACCTTTTCGTTGCGGTAATCGAGGAAATAACGATTCATCACCGCAATCCTGCGCCCGTTTCTTTGCAAGAAACAAGCATCGTTATAATAGGAGAGCATTTCCTCGCATTGAATACCAACGATTTCCGGCTCGATCCAAAGCCCCGGTTTCATACCCAACGAACGGATAAAGTCCGTCGTCGCTTTTACCCCGTGAGGGAAACGGGCTTTACTCTCTTTCCATTGCCCTACGTACGGGTACACCTGATTGCCCGGCTCTTCGTTGTGCCAGCCACAGTCGATGACGTAATATTTTACCCCCGTTTGCGCCACAATCGGTGCAACCAAGCGGGTATTTTCTTCCGTCGGGCTATCCCACGAAAGGTGCATATATTCATTAAAGATGGTAGGCAGGTACGAGTCTATTGCCGCTTTACCCGAAATCCCACGACGATATTTCGTCATTTCACCAAGCACGCCGTTCAGTGAGTCGTCAAATGCCAAAGCCACCTTAATCGTCGTATATTCTTGACCTGGAAGAAGCTCTTTACTCCAACCGCCAAAGGGTAAATTTGCGCCGCCTAAATAGAGGTAATACTGGGTGCAAGCATCCGCGATTTCATAATACCACGAAGCGTTGCTTTCGATTTGGAACATCGTAAAGCGTCCCTGTTCATCCTCAATAATGCCCTGCGGCAATTCCTCTTTGGTGGACCAGCTGCCTACGTTGGCAAACGCAATGCGTTTTTGGCTTTGCACGTTGGCGCGGAATAACCCCAAATCGCGGAAAGAATAACGTTGGGGCTGGCACTCGCCGTGATGACTTTGGAAAAAGCGCGTGAAATGCATTTCCGCCGATCCGTCAATCCCCTTTTCACCAAGACCAAGACCCATAAACGCCGACACTTCTTCCAAAACAATCGGTTGTTTTGAAATGTTTTTCACCACCGTATAAGTACGGATTGCGTTGCTGTCGTCGTACTTTTCAAAAACCGATTGCACTTGCACCAAATCGGATTGCTGCACAATCGTCAATACGTTGCCCGTCACCTGATGAGAAAGGTAACGCAAACGGCGGCCCTCAGAGGAATTCACCATTTTTGCGCCCATATGCGTATCTTTGTTTTCCCCTGCGATTTGTACCTCCACAAAGCCGTAGCCGTTGTTGGAAATATTCCCACAGCGTTTCAAAAGGATTTTACCCTCGTTAATATCAAATTCTAATGCGCCAAAAGTAATCATATTTTACCCCTTTTTACACTTTCAATTCGTACCTGCTATGCCTCTACCTTATTTTCTTCCTTGACTGCCATATCTCTTTCCGCATCCTTTTTCAAATCCTTAAAGAACGCCATGGTAAAGGGTATTGCAAAGAAGAATGCGAGCAAATCGGAAATCGCTTGACAGCTTTGTACGCCAAACAAACCCCAAATTCCTGGCAAAATCAACACCGCAGGGATATAGAATAAGCCCTGACGGGAAACGGAAAGAACGAACGCGTTGATCTTCTTCCCCAACGATTGATAGGTGATACTTGCCATAAAGTTTAACGGCAAAAGCGGCATACAAATACATTGCAACCGTAAAGCTAACGAGCCGATATTTTGCGCCTCCGCCGAAAGGCTGAACATACGCATTACCGCGGTGGAGAACACACCGCAAACACTCGCAAACGCCAACATAACGCTCACCGAGAATGCGAGCGTGAATAAGTACGCCGATTTTACACGATCGTAACGTTTCGCGCTGTAATTATACCCCAGAACGGGTTGATAGCCTTGCCCGATACCCAACGACATGGAGAATGCAAGCATGAATACCTTTTGCACAACGCCGAGCGCCGCCTGCGCCGCTTTTCCCCCGTCTTCCGTGCCATAATACGCAACGCCGCAATCGAATGCCGCGCCGTTTAAGAACACGGTGCAAAGGCTGGCGAGGACTTGACGGCAAAAGGACGGGAAACCCGTAGAAATAACGTCGTTGTAAACATCGAACTTTTTCGATATCGAACGGAAACGGAAACGAATAATCGTCTTTCCGCCAAGGAACATAAAGAGCAAAATCACAAAGCTCAACAGCTGGCTGAAACAGGTCGCGATTGCCGCGCCCTTAATCCCAAGCCCTGCGGCAAAAATCAAAATCGGGTCCAACGCCACGTTGACAAGCGCGCCGATAACAAGCCCGATCATCGACAAGGTTGCTTTCCCTTCCGCGCGCAAGACGTTGTTTAACACAAACGACATGCACATGAACGGCGCCGCAATCAGGATATACACCGCATATTGTTTCGAATATTCTAAAACGTCCGCCGCCTTTGAACCAAGTAACCGTAGCATAGGCTCGAAAAAGGCAAACCCGAATATCAACACCAATAACCCACACACGCAGGAAATGAAGAGCGAGGAAGAGAATACCCTGTCCGCGCCCTCTCTATCCCTTTTCCCTAACAAACGGGAGATGATACTGCCGCTGCCCATACCAAAGGTAAAGCCGATGGCTTGAATAATGGACATCAGCGCAAGCAGATTGCTCGCCGCCGCCGTAATGGCGTCATCCCCTATCAAGGAAACGAAATAGGTATCCGCAAGGTTATAAAGGGAGGTTACCATCATGGAAAGCGTGGTAGGAATCCCCAAACCGATAACCAAACGGGAAATCGGGGTTTTTGTCATTTTATCATATTGTTTTTTCTCACGCTCCGCAACCGCGGCTTCGTTTTCTTCTATTACCTGTGACATCCTTTACCTCACTATATTTACCTTTCTATTATACTACTTTCCCCGCCTTTTAGCAAGCCGCTGTTTCCATTAATTTTGTAAAATCCACCTTTTTTTACAAACTTTTCACACGCACGCCCCATTCTTTTGCGATTTGAGGTTGCTTTTTTCTTATCTTCGTGTTATAATGTATCTATGAAGAAACAATCCGCGCCCCATGAGGCTAAATTTTTCAAATTCCGTTTTACTCCGCTGATGCTAATTTTGGCGGTTTGCGTAATCGTACTCGCGACGGCAGGGACCGCATTAAGTATATGGCGAATCGCCGTACAAGGTATCCATGGCTTTAATGACGCCTTAAAATCCCCCCTGCTGATTGCCATTTGTATATTCGGTATCGTCATCGTAACGGCAATGCTTATTCGCTCCCGATACGTCATCACGAAAGATGCGTTGGTGATACAGTTTGGGTTTATCAAGAGCAAGTTCACCGTTGCGGATTTCACCTCCGTATTACTCGATACGGACAGTAAAAAGTTGACGGTGTATATGGGTGAAAGCTTTTTCGTCGTAACCACCAACCCCGAATGGAACAACGATTTTGTGCAAGCCCTCCGCGAAGTAAAGCCGGACATTGAATTCAGCTTTACCCTTACCGACGGTCAGCCCGATAAAAAATAAACGGTAAAAACAAAACCCCCGAAATTCATTCGGGGGTTTATTTTATTTCGTCGTCAATAACCGATTTGCACCGCAAACAAAAGCACCAGCATAGTGATTGCAAGGATAAGCACCTGCAATTTCCACGTCCATTTTACCCATTTCCCGTAGGAAACGTTTACCACCGAGAGCCCGATCAAGAGAACGGGGTTGGTCGGTAAAATCATATCCGTAAAGCCGTCCGCAATACAGTAGGTCAGGATTACCACCGTAGGCGACAACCCTAACGCCGTGCAAATGGGTAAGATAATCGGCATAATCAAGAAAATCTTTGCCGATGCCGAGCCGATAAAGATTTGTAAGAACAAAATCAAGAAATAAATCAAAATTACGCAAACAAATTTATCCTTACCGCGTAAAAATTCGATTACGTTGTACATTACGGTATCTAAAATACCGCTTTCCGTCATTACCAGCTTTACCGAGGATGCCAAAGCAATCAACGCCACCGCAGGTAACATGGACAAAACGCCCTGCCCCATGTATTTGGCTACGTCCGATTTCTTATCACATACACAACAGCCAGCCGCGATACCGCCAAACAAAAAGCTGAAGGAAAGCAACGGGATTGCGTACCCGGAAATAGCGCGGATGCTGGCAATCAACACCAACATCACGAGCTGTACCGTAAAGAAAATGGCATATACCTTAAAGACCCTATGTTCACGCAAGGAATCCTCAAATACCCCTAAATCCAAGCTCTTTCTCTTTTCCAAATCGATTTGATAACTCAACGATTTTTCAGGATTTTTGGTAATTCTCTTTACGTGGTGCAGTAAGAATGCGCAAACGAGCGCGTAAATCAATATAAAGAAGATTATACGCAGCCATGCGCCGTCCAAAACGTATGTACCTGCAAAGTTTGCGGCAAGTCCTACCGAGAAGGGGTTGGTAATCGCCGCGGAAAACCCAAAGCACGCGCCAAGCATACAAACGCCTAAGCCCGTCAAAGTATCCATGCCCATTGACAACATACAAATCACAACGAGGGGTAAGAGGGTAACCAGTTCTTCAAACATCCCAAAGAAACTGCCAAACGCCATAAAGATCAAAGCCGCAACACAAATCACAACGCTTTGCTTTTTGGCAAACTTCTGCACGATTTTAGAGATAATAACACGAATACCGCCCGTTTTTTCGAGCAAATTAAATACACCGCTCATAATCAGCAAAAATACGCTGATAAAGATAATGGATACTGCATCTTCCGACACAAACACGCGGAAAGGCGCCGTCAAAACACGCCAAATGGCAATGCCGTCCACCTCGAACTGCTGATAAGTACCGTCGATAATCGTTACCTTGTCCGCCTCTCTTTGATATGCACCTTGCGGTATAAAGTAGGACATTGCGCCGCAAAGCAACAAAATCGCAATCAATAGCACCGCTACCGTCACAAATGATTTTACGTTAATGGAAGAAAAGGATTTTTCTTCATTCTGCTTTTGTTCTTTTACTTTTACTTCGTTTTCCATTTGTTTCCTCTCTCATAAGCCGCATGGACTTGTGCGAGTTCATTCTTTATATTACGAGTACAATTCCTTAAATAATCCGCTATCGATGTACCAGTCCACACAACAGCGCTTGTTTTCAGGTACAAAGAACCAAATTTCACTACCGTCATAGATTTCAAAATCTTCGCCTGCACCAAATAATATACGATAAATATCCGCCATTGCAAAGGTTTTGGTAATTTGCTGTCCGTCCTCTTCCCCTTCGTAGGTAAGACCCGTTTTATCCAAGCGGCAAACACCTTGCCCTGCCACACGCAACATCTCTTTCCCATCTTTCGACGAATGCTTTAAGGTAACCTTTTCCGTCAACGCAAAGTCGGGATTTTCGAGCATTTCCTTACGCATTTCATCTACCTGCCAAGCGTACCATTTTGCAAAGTTTTCAAAGGGTACAGGCTCGGTGAACGCATACCTGGTATCTATCTCTCGTGTAAAACCGCACTTTTCACAAGAAATTTGTTTTTTGCTTGTGAACATCGAATAACGCGCGTTACACTTCGGGCAACGGCAAAGGATATTTTCCAACCCCTCCGCCAAGGTTTTATGTTTATAACGGATTTTGGGATGTTTTTCCAACCATTCAAACTCGTTGTAATCCATCGCATCGTTTACCCGCTGTTTTACCTCTTCTAAAGGCAATTCGGTCAAATCCTCAACCGTAAACAGCTGCTTCAATTCCACCTCTACAACCGAGCCGCGGCGAATACCGTCACTCCACTTGGGATAGGCAAAATAATCGCCCGAGATATGTATTGTGTAAACAGGCACACGTGCGCGCTGAATAAAGCGATAGGTGGTTTCTTGTATTCCCTCAAAGTTGCCAACCGTGGAGAGCCGCGCCTCCGGCATCATTGCAAGAGTACCGCCGCTGCTTAAAATACGCATACAATTTTTCGCATTTTCCAAATCGGAGGTGAACATACTCTTGGGGAAGCAACCCACCTGTCTTAAAATGCGCGCCACTGATTTTTTATAGAAATACAAACGCGCCGAAACAAAGTGCGGTCTTGTCTTTCTAAGCACTTGACCAGCATAGAGAAAATCCACAAACGAGCCATGGTTACAAAGCACCAAGCTGGGTTGTTCTATCTTCTTCACCTCGTTTTTGTACACCACTTTGATCTTAGGTGCAAAAATCAAACGGCTGACAAAAGCGGCCGTGCGATACAGCCAAGGATTGTACTTTTTCGCAACGGTTGCAGAGGAATATGGCTGCGATTTCTTTTGCATGTATGTGTTTACCTTGGCAAACAGCGCCGATTTGTAACGATACAAAATAATCAGCAACGTCACCAGTACCACAAATATAATAATGGAAAGAATCCAACTAGACGCAATCGCAAGATGCCCAAGTCCCACACCGATACAAATGGAGGGAATTGCGCCAACCGTCGTCAATAATATATATTTCCAGTAACGATTGCCGAGGGATGCCGTAAAGAAACAAATCAAACCATACGGAATCGCCGGTAAAAAGTAGAGTAAAAATACCGCAAAGGTTACTATGCGCGAATGTCTTGCCGTTTCAAAGTCAAATTCGGCATTCTTCGCGAAATAGTCCTCTAATTTATCCCCATAAATGCGATACAACATATAGATAATGGTATTCCCTATAAACACCCCGACCGTACATATCGCAACACCCTTTAAGAAACCAAAACTGATCCCTGCCATTACCTGCACGGGCTCAGCAGGTAAAAAGGTCAATATCACCTGCAACATCGAAAGCAAGCCAAAGGTTATGTACCCCTTATAACCCAAATCGGAAAGGGAGTCCTGCAATTCTTCACGGGTAATATCACCGCGGAACATTTCCTGCAAAATAATGAAATTATCCCCCGAGAAAAGAAATACCAACAATCCGACAAGCACAATAATAGTCGCTATTGCGGTAAAAATTTTCAATTTTTTTTGCGTTCGCGCCATATATGCCCCTTTATAATGATAAAATCATTATACGCCTGATATTATACCCCTATTATACTATGTCCGTATCTCTTTGTCAAGTACAATATAAAAATCCACAAATTTACCACAAATGTGGATTTTTGTTGATTTTCTATGCAATATTTTACATTCAACGCGTACATGCCCCTCTCATTTCCAGTAGCCGTATCTTTTCCTCTTGGCAAAAAGCATACCGATAGAAAGAAATAAAGCAAACACTTCCGCAATGCCGATAGACAGCCAAATACCGTCCACCTCAAGCCATAACGGTAAAACGAGCACCGCCACAATCGGCAATAAAAAGGTGCGGACGGTGGACAAAATCAAGGATACTACCCCGTTGGATAATGCGGTAAAGAAGGAAGAAGTGAAAATATTTACCCCTACCAACAAAAAGCAAAGGGAATATAAACGCAAGCCATGTACCGTCAAGGCAAGCAATTCCTTATCGCCACGGGTAAAAATCATAGACAGCGGCGTTGCAAAACACACCGCAAACAAAGCCATGGCTATCCCCAAGAGCGACGTAATCGCCATACTCTTTTTGAATATGTTATTCAACTCGTCTTTATTCTCCGCGCCGTAATGATAGCCAACAATGGGCGCGCACCCTACCGAATAGCCGATAAATACCGCGATAAAAATAAACCCAACGTAATTGATGATACCATACGCCTCCACCCCATCCAACCCGATGTAAGTGAGGAGTTGCGCATTGTAGAAAATTGCCACAACCGAAAGCGCAATGTTGGTCATCATTTCCGACATACCATTCACGCAAATTCCAAGGAATACGCGCGGCTTAAAAGGACCTTTGCCCAAACGAAGTAAGCTGTCGTTTTTTCTTGTGAAATACAGCAAGGGCAACAAACCGCCGATGCATTGACTAAGCGCCGTAGCAACTGCCGCGCCCACCAAACCAAGATTGAATACCGCGACAAACAATGCATCCAAAATCATATTGCTACAACCAGCCGTCAAGGTTACGTATAAACCCAAACGGGGCTTTTCCGCCGTCACAAAAAAGCCTTGAAATGCGTTTTGTAACATAAACGCAGGCAATACCGATAAGATAATACGGCAATAAATAACGCAATATTCAATCAATTCCGCGCGCTCTTCCACCGTCATATTCTTTTCCGTAGAGGCAAACCATTTCGCCACGGGACGGGCAAGCAATATGCCCGTTATCGACAATATCGCGCCGATAACCAACGTCGCGTAAATCAACATGGAAAAGATACGATTTGCGCGCTCGGTGTCCCCTTCACCCAACGTTTTGGATACCACGGCGTTGCCACCCGTACCGAGCATAAAGCCGACGGAACCCAAAATCATTATCAAAGGAAAAATTAAATTGAGCGCGGCAAAAGGAACTTCCCCTGCAAAATTAGACACAAAAAAGCCGTCCACGATACCGTAGATGGAAATAAACACCAGCATTGCAATAGACGGCATTACAAAGCGGATTAATTTTTTATAATTAAAATGTTCGGATAAACGGATTCGTTCCATGGCTTATGTTTCCTTATAAAAAGCCCGACTACCGAAAGCAGTCGGGCTTTTATTATTGATTATTGTTATTATTGATCCATTTCAAGCAAATCTTTGTATGCCTTTTCGAAACGGGTTACGCATTCGTCAACGTCATATTCTTTGATTGCACGGTTCTGTTCTTCCGTTGCATGGTTGTTGTATGCGGTTTCCTTAATCGTTTCGTAGAACAAGTTTGCGAAGGTGCCTTCTTTCTGCATTTCTTCAGCCCAGTTTTCTACGGTCATACCGCCATATACTTCACCACCGTCAAACTTGAAGGTGCAATATACGATGTGCCAACCGTACTGGTTAACGGATACGGAGTATGCGCCAACGCCTTCTTTCACAACTGCTTGCGCCGCAGCTTCATATTCCTTAACGAAGCTGGTCGTGTAAGGGGAAATTGCATAGCCCATGTAGCTGTTCAAGGAACCAGGGTCGGTGCTATATGCGAAGGTCAATTCGTTTACAGCGGACAATGCCTTGTATTGCTGGCTGTTTCTATTAAGGAAATCGGATGCCTTAATCGTTTCACCAAAGTTTACCTTACCGGTATAGTAGGTGAACTTGTTGTAGTCAACCTTACCGTCCGTACCCTTGAAGTTGGTTTCGGTGTAGAAGCTCGTATTCTTAACAGGGGTATCAAGCGTTGCTTTCTTCGTTTCGTCTTCAACGCCCAAGTTCGCCTGTTCGATTACGTAGGTTTCAAATCTTGCGATGAATTGGTCAATCGTCAACTCTTCCGTTGCCGTTGCCTTGCCTTCCGCATCTACTTCGCCTCTGAAGTAGTAGTTACCAGCGTAATGTTTCAACTGCTCATTCTTACCATTTTCTTCAATGGAATCTTCGAAGAAGTAGTAGTTGCCGTCTTCTCTTTGATAGGAGTAGTTTGCATGATCGTGTTCGGAAATCCAAGTATCACGAAGATCGGTTGCCTTAATATTCTTAGCGATAGAGTTTCTAACCGCAAAGAGGTCGTTTTCCGACAAGCCTCTGTTCTGCGCCTGCGTATATTGAATGTTTTGCGCGGTGGAGAAAGGAATGAGGATACTGGAAACGAAACCGTAGTTTTCCAAACCGTACAAGAGGTAGCTACCTTCCGCTACGCCGTCCAACGCGGTCGAGAATGCCGAGTGGTCTTTTGCATAGTCGTGTTCTTGCTGAGCAAGCATCTCTTCATATTTTGCTTTTACGTATTCCGCATTCATCTTGCCGCTTACGTCACTTTCCAAGGATTCGAAATACTTGTTGATCAAGCTTTGACCAAGGATAGAAGCAAACTCTACGTAGTAGTAATGCAATTTCGTGATGTCGCGGGTATCTTCCACTTCACCTTTCTTTTTGTCTACGTTGATGAGGTTGTACGCCTGCAAGTTAGTCAAGAATGCGTTGTATGCTTTTTGACGGGTAGTAACCGTAGAGCCTTCTACCGTTTCATATTCACCGCAAGCACCTGCAGCGTTACGGCCGGTGTAGATTTCGTAACCGTTTTCAGGTAAGTAATCTTCCTTTTCCGTATCTACGCCCGTAGGAAGGGTACGCGCTTCTTCGTGGTCGTGATCTTCCTCTTCTGCCTTAATGTAGTTCGCTTCCAAGGAATCCAACGAATCGTTCAAAGATTTCTTTAAGCTGTATTCCGCTTTCTTGTAATCCACTTCGTTTGCATCGTCAAGGGAAAGGAAATATTGCAACACGAGCACTTCGTAGTGTTCGGATGCCACCATTTCTTTCAAATCTTTACCCTTTTCGGTTTCAAGCGTTGCCAACTTCGCATTCACGAATTTTTCGCATTCTTCCCAAGATGCGCCTTTCTTCAAGTAATATGCAACCGCATTTTGAATCAAGATTTCTCTGCTTACAAGACCGTCCAACAACATGTTGAAGGTGTCTGCATAGGAATAGCCGTATTGTTCTACGTAATTGTAACCCGTGCTGAGGTAGTACGAAATCAAATCACGCTTCAATACGTCCGTAGAAAGCTTGTTTACAATCGTCTTTAAGTCGCCAGCAACCGCTTTGTAATTTTCTTCGTTTGCAAGCTTACCGCTGATGTCAACCGTTGCTACTACCTGTTCAAGGTCTGCTTGGTTGTCCGTCGTGACAAAATCACAACCCGTTGCGCCTACCGTAAGTGCAAGTCCCAAAAACAATGCCGCTGCTTTTTTAAATGTGTGTTTGTTGTTCATAAAATCGCTCCGATTTTTTATCCTTCATTGCCGATATCTCTCTCACAAGAAAAACACCAAAATGGCATACTTTTCCCATATACATAATATCGTCAAGCTATATTATACCTTATTTTTATAGAAAGTGCAAACGTTTTTGCTTATAAACTACTGAAAAGTTAGCGCAAATTTCAAAAATTTTGTCATTTCCGCCATCAATTCCGCCGCCTCGCGCTTTGCGAAGAATTCAATCACGGGCGCTTCCGACATATTCAGGCGCACCCTACCCTGATATTTATCCATCGCGGCGAGGATTCTTTCATCCCCCAACGCCTCCAGTGAAGGGAATTCCAACGAGCCCACACCCTTTATCAACGTGATTTTCTTGACGTGGAATTTTGCGGCGTAGCTCTTCAAAACGGCGATAACAAGCAGGTTTTCCACCGCCTTGGGCAACTCGCCGTACATATCCAAAAGGGAGTTGTACACGCGCTTATAATCGGCAACCGTATTGATTTCCGCAATTTGCTTATACGCATCCAACCTGCCTGCCGACGATTCGATGTATTTCTCATTGATATAGGCGTTGGCGCGGATATCCAAATCCACCACCGATTGCGTTTCGCCCGTCAATTCTTCCTTCAAAAGCTTCGAGTACAATTCATACCCGACCTTACCCATATGCCCGTGCTGTTCCGCGCCAAGCACGTTGCCTGCGCCACGGATTTCCAAATCGCGCATAGCGAGTTTATACCCCGAGCCAAGCTCGGTAAATTCCATAATCGCCTTCAAACGCGCCGAGGCGTTATCCGACATCACTTTTTCCGGCTTAAAGGTAAAGTAAGCGTGCGCCAAACGAGTGCCGCGTCCAACCCTGCCTTTGAGCTGATAAAGCTGTGAAATCCCCAACCGATCGCTATCCACCACGATAATCGTGTTTGCGTTGGGCAGGTCGATACCGTTTTCAATAATCGTCGTCGTAATCAATACGTCCGATTCACCGCCGTAAAATTTCAGCACGGCGTTTTCAAGTGCCGTTTTTTCCATTCTACCATGCACCACGGAAAGGCGTGCCTCGGGCAAAATCCGTTGCACTTGCGACGCAAAGGTAAAAATACTCTCTACCTTGTTGTACAAAATAAACACCTGACCGCCGCGGGATAATTCACGAATACACGCATCGCGAATGAGGGTTTCCGTTTCCTCCACCACGTAGGTTTGCACAGGCAAACGTTCGGACGGGGGCGTTTGAATGGTGGAAATATCCCTAATCCCCGACAACGACATATGCAAGGTACGAGGGATAGGCGTCGCCGTCATGGTAAGACAGTCGATATTTTTGCGCAGGTGCTTGATTTTTTCCTTGTGTTCTACGCCGAAACGCTGTTCTTCGTCCAGCACAAGTAAGCCCATATCTTTGAATTTTACGTCCGCCGACAACAAACGATGCGTACCGATTACAAGGTCAATCGTACCCTCTTCCAAGCCACGCAAAATGTTGGCGGTTTCCTTGGGGGTGTTAAAACGATTTAAGCACGCCACACGCACGCCAAATTCAGCAAAACGAGCCATAGCGGTATTGAAATGCTGACTGCACAACACCGTACTCGGACACATCAACGCCGCCTGCTTTCCTGCCAAAATACACAGGTAAATGGCACGGAACGCCACCTCCGTTTTCCCAAAACCAACGTCACCGCAAAGCAAACGATCCATTACTTTGGGCGAACACATATCCATTTTAATTTCCACAACGGAGCTTGCCTGATCCACCGTCAAGGGGTACGGGAAAGCATCCTCAAATTCCTGCATGAACACTTCGTTGGGAGGGAATGCGTAACCATACGCCTCCGCGCGTTCAGCATACAACTGTTTCAAGTCAAACGCAAGCTTCTTCAACGAATCCTGTACACGTTTTTTAACCCTTTCAAAGTCAGCGCCGCCGATTTTACTCAACGTAGGGTTTTCCGCGCCGACGTATTTGGACAGTACGTCCATACATTCGGCAGGCACGTACAATTTTGCGCCGTCCTTGTATTCCACGGCAACGTATTCCTTGATCCCGTCGGTGGTTTCAATCTTTTGCATCCCGACCGCTTTACCAACACCGTGCGTTTCGTGTACAACGTAATCCCCCACCTCGGGAGCGGTGAACATATCCCCGCGCTTGCGACGGATACGCTTGGTTTCACGGGCTTGCATATAAAGATCGCCCGTACCGATAATCGCCAGCTTACATTCGTGCAAAATAAGCCCTTTATCCAACGGCTCGTCTAAGATACATATCCCCGTGAACGCGGACATGCTATCTGGTAATTTCACCGTAGAGATGTATTCCTCGGAAAAATACTCGCTCATTTTCGCCGCGCGTTTTTCGTCACCGCAGTACAATAAAATGCGGTAACCTGAACGTTTCCAGTTGGAAATATCCGTCAAAATCGCGGAAATACCGTTGTAATATTTCGGCGCGGGCGTCGCGGAAAAATTATAAATTTTCAAGGGTTGGAAGAAGAACGGATTGCCCGTAAAGGTTTGCATCGCTATACGGCGCACCCCTTGCAGTTTTTCCAAAAACCCCTCTTTATCCGCGTATTGATTGCGTGTGAAGTCAAACGCCTCGCCACCCGTTTGCAGTCGGTGGAAACGTTCCTCATGTTCTTTATAAAGCGCGTTGAATTTATCCCAAAGAGTTTTCCCCTCGTCAAAAATCAGCACCGTATTTTCGGGTAAAACCGAGAAAAAGTCGGCGGAATTTTCCAGCAAAGGCAATAAAAACTCGTTATTACAATCCTCTTCCGATACCAGCTCGTCAGCGATTTCTCTCGCGCGCGCATAGGTTTCCGCCGCCTTAAAGGTTTTTACTGCATTTTGCAAAAGGGCAGGGATACGCAAACGATCCGCCTCCGACACCACCACGTCCGTAGCGGACAATATGGTCAGCTCTTTTACCCCTGCAAGACGAGTACCCGTTACTTCGTCATAGGGTTTAATTTTCTCTACCGTATCCCCGAAAAAGTCAACGCGGACGGGGTGCTCGGCATTGATGGGATAAATATCCAAAATATCCCCTCGGATAGCAAATACGCCCTTGGTTTCCACCTCAAAATTGCGCACGTAACCCATTGCCGTAAGTGTTTTCGGCAGGGAAAGAAAATCGTAATCCTCCCCCTCTTTCAAGGTCAGCGTGGGTAACTTTTTTGGGAACAGCTGAATGAGCGCGTCAATCTCCGCCGTCACGACGTCGCAACCGTTCCACAGCTCGTGAAGCCCGTTCAAACGCCGATACAGCGAGTCTTTTGACAGCGCCTTTCGATACATCAAAACTTCGTCTTTCGCCGCCAAAACCTCGGTGCGTTTTCCCGTCAATGCGGCAATATTATCCGCCGCCTTGCGCGCGGAAATACTGTCTGCCGTCACGTACACCACAGGCAAGGGGGAAAGTCCTGCAAGTAAATACTTAAAAGAGTCCGAAACGCCGAAAACCGCCGTCGGCGTGCCGCGGCGGATATCTTCTGCATAGGAGGAATACTCTTCCCCGATTTGTTCAAGCGTTAAAAAATTGCGTTTCATCTCTTACTCTTTCAGCGATTAGTTATTGCTGTTGAATTTACACATTACCTTTTCAATATCCAAGCCGCGCGCAAATTCCGCCGCCGCTTCACCTGCCTTGTGGCAAGCATCGGCAAACAAAGGATAATCTTCCTTTCTCACCTCCGCAAGCACGTAGTTGATGATGGGAATATTGACTTCCTCATCGCGGATACCGATACGGATACGGGCAAAATCTTTCATACCCGTTTCCCCGATGATACTACGCATACCGTTGTGCGTACCTGCACTGCCGTTTGCACGAATGCGCACTTTACCCTTCGGCAAATCGTAATCGTCATAGATAACAAGCAGTTTATCTTCGTCAATTTTATATTTGGACATAAGCTGTTTTACCGCTCTGCCCGAATTGTTCATATACGTCAAAGGACGGGCGAGAATCACCTTCTCTCCGCCGACGAATGCCTCCGCAACGGACGCCTCGCATTCCTTTTTCTTGAACTTTGCGCCCAACGCCTCCGCGGCGTCGCCTACCGCAATATAACCCATATTGTGAAAGGTTTTTTCATACTTCTTGTCGGGATTTCCCAACCCTACGATCAAATACATATTTTCCTCTTATAAGCGATTGAGAGCCGTCACAGTTGGCGACGGCTCTTTCGTGTTTCTTTTTTTTGTGTTGACGATTAGTCGTACAATTTCGACATGGGTTTGTCAAGATATACGTTTTCGATTGCCGCCGCGAAAATATCCGCAACGGAAAGCACCTCGAACTTGTCCAGCTTCTTATTTTCGTCCAAGTGTACGGTATCGAGCATAACCAACTTGGTGATCGCGGAATTCTTCAAGCGTTCTACTGCAGGACCGCTCAAAACAGCATGCGTACAACCAGCATAAACCTCGGTTGCGCCTGCATCCTTGATTGCCTGTGCGCCTTGGCAAAGAGTCCCTGCCGTATCGATCATGTCGTCGATCATCAAGCATCTCTTACCCTTAACGTCACCGATGATGCTCATAACCTCCATAACGTTCGCCTTAGGACGGCGCTTGTCGATGATTGCAAGAGGCACACCAAATTTTTCAGCAACCTTTCTCGAACGTTTTACACTACCCAAGTCAGGTGCAACAACAACGTCGATGTTGTTTTGCTGTGCAAAATATTGATAAAGGGTAGGACCGCCCAAAAGATTATCCACAGGGATGTCGAAGAAGCCCTGGATTTGGTCCGCGTGCAAATCCATCGTAAGAACACGGTCAGCACCTGCAGCCGTAATCAAGTTTGCCACAAGCTTTGCCGTGATGGGATCACGAGAACGCGCCTTTCTATCTTGTCTTGCATAACCGAAATAAGGAATCACCGCCGTGATACGACCAGCCGAAGCACGCTTC
>JAZKZY010000109.1:0-14518 GCA_045612895.1 Candidatus Scatosoma sp.
TATATCTTCTTATGGCGGAAAATTTTTCTATGCAAACACCATTGAATAAAAATCAAAATAAAGGTTGCGAGAATAGCAATCAGCCATAAACCACCTCCACATGCCATACCGATGCCTGCGGTTGCCCACACACCTGCCGCCGTTGTAAGACCGTGTACTACGTTTTTTCTGTAAACGATAATCCCTGCGCCCAAAAAACCGATACCAGCAACGATTTGCGCCGCTACACGCGCGGAATCCGCCTCTGCGTCAAATGCAAATTTTGAAATAATCATCATAAGAGCCGCGCCAAAGGACACAATAGTATGCGTTCTAATCCCTGCCTCTTTATCACGGAACTTTCTTTCCAAGCCGATAAAAAAGCCCAATAAAGCCGCTAACAATAAATCAATTCCCAACCAAAGCTGGTTTACATTCAAATATTCTAAAATTCTTTCCATTCCTTATCCCAATATTACAATTGAATTTCTTTCACGTGGTTGAGCAAGAACGTAGGTTTTTCCACCCCTTGCGCTTCATTCACTTCTTCAAGCGTAACTTCACCGCTTAAAACGCATACTGTGTCCACGCCAGCATTATTTCCCGAAGCAATATCCGTATAACATCTATCACCAATAACTATCGTTTCTTCGGGGGTTGCACCAAACTTTTTCATCACCTCGAAAATCATCGTCGGTTGCGGTTTGCCTATAAACATCGGTTTCTTTCCCGTCGCGCGTTCGTAGCTTTGACACATCGAACCGCAATCGGGAATATAGCCAAATTCCACAGGACATACCCAATCGGGGTTTGTCGCATAATAAGGCAAATCGTGTAAGGTCAGCATCTTGGAAGTGTTATACATCTTTTCTCCCGTCAATTCGGTGTCAAACGCAACGACGATTGCCCCTGCTTTATCGGTATATTCCGTTATGATATTCAAACCGCTCGCTTTGTATTCCGCAACCAAAGATTTCGTGCCTTGCAAATAAATCAAATCGTTTGAGTGCTTTTCTTTGAGTAACATTAACATCGCTTGCGCGGAAGTAAAGAAATGCTCTTCCGTCACCTTTGTTAAGCCAAGGCGGTGCAATTTTGCCACGTAATCAGACACCGATTTGGAAGCATTGTTTGTGATAAACACGTACCTGCCCCCTTTGTTTTCGATTTTTTGCAATAATTCAGGAACACCTTCAAACAAATTTTCCCCAAGGTAAATTGTGCCATCCATATCGAATAAGAACAGCTTTTTATCCTTTAATCTCGTTGCATCATTCCCATAAAAATCTTTCATATCAACCTCTTAAAAATTGCCAGCAACAATCAAATTCGCATCGTCGCAAATATTCTCCACGAGAATATCACCCAAAGCAATAGGCATTTTGCACGTAGTTGCGTTGATTTTTTGCATCACTTCAAAAATAGCGTCCTTTCTTACAGGTCTATCCGTCTTTACGGGTATCATTTCTCCATTCTCTGCACGAATGGTGGAAGTCACTACTCTTTTAGGGCATACCACTTCCGCTTCCGCGTACACTTTCCCACGAGGACAACCGTTACCCGTTAAAGAAACTACCTTCTCATTCTCTAATTCCACCTCAATTTCACAACCAATAGGACATTCGATACAAGTCAACGTTTTTTTCATTCCTGCACCTCCAACGACACCTCGATATTTCCATCAATTTCACCTAGCTTATTTTTCACAAGCATCAGCGTTTCCATTTCCCCAGGCACGGCGATTTGCTTCTTCTTTTGCACCAAAATCTTGTCGCCGCATTTTGCCGTAATCGTACAATTCTTAAAGGTGTTTGTTACACGGAAGAATAATTTTACATGCTCGTCCAAGCTCTTATCTACCCTTTGCGGACATACATACGATATGTTTTTACCGTTGAAAACTTCCGCATAATTATGCTCCGTTTTTCCTTCTAAAACATACTTCGCCGCATACCTGCCTGCCATCTCCGCTTCTTCAGACACAAAATCTACAAGGTCATGCACCTGCAAAACGTTACCGCAAGCAAAGATACCGTCCTCGCTTGTTTCGCGCGTTTGGCTGACCACCGCACCACGCGTTCTAGGGGATAATTCTATCCCCGCTTCCTTTGTGAGTTCGTTTTCGGGAATCAAACCAACCGAGAACAAAACGGTGTCGCATTCGAAGTGCATTTCCGTACCTGCAATCGGTTTTTTATTTTCGTCCACCTTGGAAACAACTACGCCCGTCACACGCTTATCCCCCTCGATTTTCGTAATCGTATGATTGAGATACAGAGGAATATCAAAATCGTCCAAGCATTGCGCGATATTACGCTTTAAGCCGCTGGAATAGGGCATAATTTCGCACACGGCAAGCACCTTTGCACCTTCCAGCGTCATTCTTCTTGCCATAATCAAGCCAATATCACCCGAACCAAGAATAACAACTCTCTTACCAGGCATATAGCCTTTGATATTGACGTATTTTTGCGCCGTACCTGCCGAATAAATACCTGCTGGACGCGTACCTGCTACGTTCAAAGCGCCACGACTTCTTTCACGACAACCCATTGCCAAAATCACCGCTTTCGCCTGCAAGGTAAAAATACCGTCTTGGGTGTTGATTGCCGTAATCTTCTTATCTTTCGTCAAGGAAAGCACCGTCGTTTCCGTTAAAACTTCAATTTTTCTTTCGCGAACACCCTGTACAAAACGAGCGGCATATTCAGGGCCTGAAAGGCTTTCCTTAAATCTCGTCAAACCAAAACCATTATGGATACACTGATTGAGAATACCGCCCATTTTATCTTCACGTTCCAAAACCAAAATATCTTTTACGCCGTTGTCATACGCGGAAATTGCCGCCGCAAGGCCCGCCGGGCCGCCGCCGATTATCACAATATCATAGGTATTTTTCATTTCGTCACCCCCGTTAAAAGGTTTGAACTTTTCCCGTTCTTCGTTACGTTCGTTAAGGACATGCCCCTTTCTTTTGCAATTAATTCAGCTACGTACGGCTGACAGAAACCGCCTTGGCATCTGCCCATTCCCGACCTTGTTCTACGCTTTACGCCGTCGATATCTTTCGCAGGGGGATTTTCGCGAATCGCACGCAAAATCTCCCCTTCCGTCACTTGTTCGCAACGGCAAATGATTTTACCGTACGACGGATCTTTTTTAATGATTTCATTTTTCTCTTCCATAGAAAGGTTTTTGAAGAAGTAATCGGGTTTTCTCGTGCCGTTAAACGCTTCGTTCTTTTCAAGCACAACCATTTCACCAACCAAAGTTTCTACCACGTATTTCGCAATCGCAGGAGAAGCCGTTAAGCCTGGCGATTCAATGCCGGCGCAATGGATAACCCCTCTTGCATTTTTACTCTCTTCGATGATAAAATCGTGTCTGTCCGAATATGCGCGCACTCCTGCAAAGGACGTAATCGTATTAAACAAAGGCGGATTTTTACACATCTTTCTTGCCTTTTCGATAACAAACGCTAAACCTTCCGCACTCGTTTCCGTGCTATCTACGCCTTCTTCCGCAGTAGGTCCAAGTAAAATATTGTTATCCACCGTTTGCGTTACAAGTATACCCTTACCAAGCTTTGTAGGCGTAAAGAACAACGTATGATTAACAAAATCGCCGCTTTCTCTATCAAGTAATATATATTCTCCCTTTCTCGCACCGATTTTAATATCGTCACCGACCATTTCCGCAATTTTACCGCTGTGTAAGCCCGCACAGTTGATAACAAGCTTTGCGCACACTTCTTGCCCGTCTTCCGACTTTACAAGGTAGCCATTTTCCGTCTTTTCAATAGCCGTTACGGTGAAATCCGTTTTCAAAATTGCACCATTGTCCATAGCGTTACCGATGGAGGCAATCGTCAATTCATAAGGGCAAACAATACCGCCCGTAGGCGCATACAAAGCCGCAATTGCTTCATCAGAGATATTCTTTTCCATTTCACGAAGACGCCCTTGATCTATGATCTCCAAGCCCTCAACGCCGTTTATTTCGCCACGGAACTTCAAATCCTTTATCGTTTGGAAATCTTCTTCCGAAAATGCTACAACCAAGGAGCCATTACGACGGAACTTTACGCCCAAATCTGCGCAAACGCCTTCCATCATCTTGTTGCCTTCTACATTAAATTTTGCCTTCAAGCTGCCCATTGCTGCATCAAAGCCCGCGTGAACAATGCCGCTGTTTGCTTTACTTTCCCCCATAGCCACGTCGTTCGCTTTTTCTAACATACAAACGTTTAATTGATACTTTGTCAATTCTCGCAAGATAAGTCCACCGACAACACCGCCGCCAATCACAACTACGTCAAACATTTTTTTTACTCCTATATTTCACTTGACTTTTTAAGCTATTTTTATTATACTAAAAATATTAAAATACGCAAAACGGAATAGCAATTAAGTTGTTTTGCTTATTAAAACACTAAAATGCGCATAAAACAATGATTATTTTAATCAAAGCGAGCAGTTTTTATGAAAATATCACAAGAAAAGAAAATTTTGGAAATTTTAGAAACACAACAATACGCTTCCGTGGAAGAATTATCCGCCATTTTGTGCGTCAGCACGTCTACCGTTCGTCGCACATTGGAAACTCTACAACAAAGAGGCTTGGTTACGAGAACGCACGGCGGCGTTAAAATCAACAGCGACAACAATTTTTCACCAAGCTTTACCTTCCGCATCCACCAAAATAGCTTTGAAAAGAAAAAAATTGCGCTTTCTGCTATCAAACTTATTAAAAATGGAGATATCATCTTTTTGGACGGTTCCACTTCTGCATTTTATATTGCGGAATATTTGAAGGAATTTGAAAACATACGCGTAATCACAAATGGAATTGATACTCTATCGCTTTTGTCTAAAAATCATATTCTCGCCTACTCCACAGGCGGTCAAATTTCCTTGGAAAACCCTTCCGTTTTGGTTGGTCGGTATGCAGAAGATATGATCAGCAACTTCCATGCGGACATTGCTTTTTTCTCCGCGCAAGCCATGGATAACGACGGCGAAATTTACGATTGCTTCGAGGATGAAATTTTCCTTCGCCGTGCTATGATTAAAAACGCCAAAACGAAAGTATTTCTTTGCGATAATACGAAAGTCGGCAAAACTTCTTCCTTTCATCTTTGTTCCTTAAAGGATGTCGATTATATCGCCAGCAACCTATCCCTGCCCAATTCTACTCCCCCTGAAAAATGTTTAACTTTATAAGCCTAAAGCAATAGAATACGGCGACTTTCACTAATTTTAGCGAAAGTCGCCTCTTTTTTTAATATATTAGTACGTCCCCGACCAGTTTTGCTTTACAACAAGGATACATTCCACCGTTTTATTGCCGATTTTTGCCGTTATCGTTACCTCACCAGGACGAAGAGCCGTTACCTTTCCATCTTTATCCACTTTTGCAATGCGTTCATCGGACGATTGCCAAATCGCAACGTAGCCCTTATTGCCCGTAAGTTTTAATTGATAGGAAAGTCCTTCCTTCACTTCAACCCTACTTTCCAACGAAAGCGTTTCGTTCGCCAACGCCGTATCCACGTATGTAAACAACACGCTTTCCGTATAACCGTCTTGAATTGCATACGCCGCAACCTGCGCAATAGAACGTTCCACTGGTTCAGAATAATAATAAACGCCGTTCAAGCACGCATAACTACGCGCTACAATGACTTCGTCATAATATTCTGCAGGAATGTCCGTTAACACCGCATTAAAATACGCATAACCTTCTTGATAGTCTTGTGGATTATTCTCTTTTACGCTATCCGTAGCCCACTTCGTTTGTGCAATATTGCGTACGGACGTTGTTTCACAAGTGAGTTCCGCTTCGCCAAGCACTGCTTTGGGGATTACCAACGTTCCAAACGTAGCCCCTTCATTTACAAGATTTTCAGATACTTTGGATTGAAAGCGCAAACCCGCAGGTGCAGAAAGACGCACACTACCACCTAAGATAATAGGTGATTTTCTAATTTCAAAGCTGCCCGTAAATATTGTATCCGCCGCACTGATTGCATAAGTTGCCGTGCCTTCCTCTACGTTGTTCGTATACGAAAGCGTGAGTTTATCATACTCCCAATCGTCGCCATACACAATGCTAACGGGTGTAATTTCTTCGCCAGTGTATTGTAAAGCGCTATCGAAATTGAGCGTAGCCGTCGCCACCAGCGAATGATAAGCGCAATTTTGCGTGATTACATTATCGCTTACGCCATACGTATAATAGTGGATACTATCGGCAGCCGAAAGACTACCCATAATCCCTTTCATTGTTGAATCTTGCGCGCACAACTTGTTCTTATAAGCGTTATAAGCCGTTACATCCGCAAACACGATTTGAGAAATCTCCGCAGCTGAATTCGTCTTATAGCGAGAATGCCCATAAATACTTCTATCGTCGTCATTATAATTCAGCGTAATATTCGCATCACCACCGATTGTCAGACAGATTTCACCATTTACGGAAACCGAAGTTTTCCAACCCGTCCAGCCGTAATCGTTATAACAGCCACCATAAACACGACGAGTAATAGTACCGCCAAGTACGCGTACGTCTACGTTTCCCGTCAACGTTGCACTCTCGCAACCGCCAAAAATTTGCTCGAACGTACCGCCCGTCACTGTTAAGTTGACGTCACAGCCCGTATCGACACCTTTGCTTCCGCCGTACATACTCATAGACGCGCCGCCCGTTACGGTAAGATTTGCACTACCGTTAATTGTAGCGCCACTACCATACGAACCGCCAAATAGATGCGTCGATTTTGCATTTTCACCAAATGTCAAATAGGTGTTGCCCGTGATTGTATCCTTTGCGCCGCCGCCATAGAAAATCGCCGTTCCTTCATGATCGGAAACATCAAGTCCTGCGTTGGCACTACCACCTACGGTAAGATGTGTATCCCCGTCTACAGTACCCATTCGACTCCCGCCGTATACACCCCTATATGCACCCGAAAGCAAGGTTAAACTCGTACCTGGTACCGTCGTTCCTTCGTCGCCGCCCGCAAATACGTCTACTGTGTTGCTTAAAGAAACGCCTTCATCCATAGTCACCGTATAACCGTTTGCGCAAATATAACTGTTGGCGTTTACAAGAATATTTGTATCTATAAACGTCACATTGTCATATATCTGCAAAGACGGCACCGAGGTTGCATTCAAACTGCCCCCCGTCACGATAATCGTTTTATTATGCTTTGTCCAAGTTCCCACGGATACGCTGTCTTGCAAAACAATCGTACCGCCGTTCTCCACTTGGCTAATCGCATATTGAAAAGTACCATAAGGGGCCGATTCCGTACCTGCATTAGAATTGCTACCGCTTGCAGAAACGTATACGGTGCTAGGAGCGTCCGCCGTTACTTCCAGTGTTTTTATTCCGCCGCAAAATGCAAATGACATCAAGCAAAATAAAGATAAAATGACTGCTTTTTTAATCGTATTCTTTTTCATAATATCTCCTTAATCGCCCTTAGCAAACCAATCATTATTCCAGCCGCCCAAGTCGTCAACAGCTTCACTCGTTGAATTTGTAATAATATCCTGCTCGAAAAAGAATAGCACTTTCATTTCAAGCATCTCATATTTCTTCATGATAACTCCTTTTTTTCTTCTCTACTATACCGTATCAAAGCGATTATACAGGAAATCAATGCGGTAATATCCGCTATCAACGCTACGACATACAATTTTGAAATACTGTTACAAGCGAATGCACAATACGCCAGCAATGCGACTTTTCGGATATTGTTTTCTTTTGTCATAAAGAACGCAAGTATCGAGAGCGTACACGCGGCAACCGCAAACACGTCCATCCATACCTTAAAGGTGCATATAGAGAATACCGCCGCAAACGCCACAAAAAATATATTCCACAGCTTGCTTTCAGCCCATCGATATTTACCTTGCATAAGAATAATAATCTTACTCATAATACCGATAATATTCGCAGTACTACTGATAAAGTCGCCTTGTAATGTAAAATAGGAAAGCCAGCCTATATCGCTTAAAATCCCCACAAATACAATCTGCTTTTTGCGCTTCATTTGAAAAATGGCAAATTGTAAAAAGATAGAGATAACACCTATGGCATTAAAAAGAATAGGATAACCAATCCCCATTGCACCATCAAGAGCTTTCACCATTCTCTCGGAAATATCGGCAATGGAAAACAAAAGATGATTACTCATAATTTCTTATGCATTCTCCAACTCTTCCCTAAAGAAGGCGCGAGAATAAGCTTTATTTCCCACTTCGTCTATCACTTCAACATATACCCATTCCACCTTCTCGTGAAGGGCAAATTCACTCTGCGTTATACTCTCGTCCTTCGGGGCAATTGTTAAGCCACGCTTGTGACAATTTGTTATGAAACCGATGCGCTTTGCTGGAGAAGTTTCGATCTTCATCACACCATTTTCTACCGAAAGCGAAAAGATTTGCGGCCCCATTGAGGCGTAAAATTCTTGTTTTTCAAGTGCTGTGATAATACTTTCGTAATCCAACTTATCCGCTAAGATATACGTTATACCGCCAAACGAATCACACCTCGAATCATCCACAGGTCGCGCGTTATGATTATCGTCCGCTGCAATCAATGCCATTCTTCTACCTTTATTTAATTGATAGTCGTAAAAATGCTCATTGTGCTCGTTATGGCCGACCATACACGCCGAATGATTGTATATTTCCATCGCAAAGCAATTTTCGTAAGCATCCGCAATACTTTCATCTTCAAACGACCAAGTAGGATGATTGTGGCACGTTAAAAATCCGTGTTTACGCGCATCATCAATCAGCTTTTGTATAAAGGGAACAGAGATTTCCCGATTCTCTACAAGGTAATGATATTCTACGTTTTCCCAATCCTCTTTGGGAATATATTTCGTATGGTTAGGCGTAAAATACAGCATTTTATTTTCAGGCGTTTTCGAGTAAAGATTGATATGCGACTGCGCGTCTGTCACCGCATCAAACGGGAAATTTTTAATATAAACCTCATACGCCGTCAAGAACAAGATGCTATCATCCGTTAAGTCGTTATGCGAAACCAAACGCTCGTGATCGGTAATGGCAACTACCGAATATCCGCGCTTTTTATACTCCTCTTTCACCTGCTCAGGGGTCCAATGCCCATCCGATAAGTTGGTATGACAATGTAAATTCGCCTTAAATTGCGTTTTGTTTGGGTTAATCAAATATTTCATTTTTTACTCCTTATGAAATTTATAATTCTTTTGAATATCGACGCAAATTAACATTTGCGCCGACACTCCATTTATGATGTAATTTTATAACTGTAAACTTAAACCATCATAAGCTACATAAACGCCGTCTTTTTGCAAAATTTCCACCGTTTCTTCATGTGTCTTATGCAAAGAAGGGGCTAAATGCGAAACATATACCTGCGTATTTTCGACTATTGTTCCCCACTTTTTCAAAGAAGGTAACATCAACCGTATCATAGGAATGGAATTATGTTCCCCGATACGGTAATCGCCCTCATAATCACCGCAAGTGCAATCGAGAACAAGGAAGTCAAGCTTTGCATTTTTCAATGCGTAATACGTTTCGTGTAAAAACCAAGCCCCGTCAAGAGCATAAAAGATTCTCTTCCCTTCTACTTCCAACAAAATATGCTGTGGATATACACTCTCGTTATGATTGGCAAGCAAACCCATCACCTTCATATTTTCATCAACGGTATATTGCTCGCCTTTTTGCATAAGTTTCCATTCTACGTTCGCAATGTCCGTTCTCCTTGCATCCGCGCGCACCCAAACACGTAAAGTTCTATCGCTCGCTTTTGCAATTTGGCTAATACATTCCACGTTATAATGGTCGCTATGAAAATGCGTAACGAAAATGTCCGTAATTTGTGCAAGATCAATTTTTGCGATACGCAACTCTTCCAAACAATGATAACCGCAGTCAATTAAATATCTTCCGTTTATTAACGCACATGAAGAACGGCGTGCATTTTTATCAAACACATCTTTATAGGTTGTCTGTAAAAGCGGTGAATAATCACAAGCACACGTACCTAAAAACAATATTTCCATAGTAACGGCTCCTATTTTTAATTTTCACCCTGCGTCGCTTTGTTATAATACCAATACAGCGGCGTTAAATCCGCATCATTGCCATAGAACCACTTGTAAATGGCAATCGCTTGATATTTCGGTTTCCCACGATTTACGGGGTCCATTTGCGCGTACATAATACCATAGTTGGTTTCCAATTCGTTATCTTGGAAGTTACACAAATTCGTGATACGGAACAAAAAGAACTTTTCCGCATACGGACGTTTTGCCATTTCATCAAGGTAGTACGTATATTTATCAAGCATCGTTTCGTCGTCGGGGTGTTCGGAATTCGAAAAACCGCATTCGGTAAACCAAACCTTCTTATCCCCATCACCGTACGTTTTCATGATTTCATAGATTTCATCACTACGCTTTAACACCGCGTCCGTATCCTTATGTGCATACGGATGCCAAGCCATGATTTGGAAATAATGGTCAGGATTAGGATCGTAGAAAGGTTGTCCTGTCGGAACACAACGAGATTCTGAAATTGTGGAATATATCGTTTCCACAAACTCGGGAACAATACCACGCGACGAGTTGCCCGGCGCTACAGTAACGCTTGCAGGGTTAACCGACTTTAAGCCACGGTTTGCATACCAAGATAAGTCCGCGGAAATAACCGCCAACTCAGGTGTGGTAAACAGAAAATCCGTACTGCCATTTTTCCAACCTGCCTTATGCAAGAACTGATTAGACTCAAATTCATTGCCGACTTCCCAATAGGTGATTTCGGGGAATTCCTTCTGCATCTTCGCATAAGCTTGTTCGTAAATTTTCAACGTGCGCACGTAATAATCGTATTCGCCGTTCCAAGGGTCGGGCATACATTGACTATCGTGACTGTAATAATCCCAAGGCTTAATAAACTGGTGATTCATTACAAGAATTTCTTTCACACCAGCTTCTTTCAAAAGCTGAAAATATCTATGATAATTCGCCACTGCATCTTCCTTGAAAAACAGCTCGTCCGAGTCATCATCGCGCGTAAATACCATCTTTAAATGCATCCATACACGTATATTTTTTACGCCAAGATTTTTACAAGAATCCGCAACAAATTCAATCGTCGTTTCTTTTTCCGTCGAACCACCGCCAAATTCCGAGGGCAACTCGCAAATCCCGAACCTATTCCATCTATTGCTTATATCCATATTTGCAATCGTCGTATCTGTTGTGGAAGTCAAGATAGGCGCAGGTTCGTCCGTGAAAGGCCCTTTGTTACCGCTGGAATCCCCCGTATCTTTACAAGCAACGCCCGACAATAATATTGTCCCCAAGAGTAAAAAATTAACGATATTTTTTAACCATTTTTTCATCTCATTTCACTCCGTAATACTCATTAAAGGATATATCCTTTGGCGCCATCGGATCAACGTCTACGTTAGGGTCGTAATCCTTGGTAGCAATTTCCATCGTACCTGCCAACGAAACAATTGCGGGCGTATCCACAATCAACGAAGCGTCTGCCCCAGCTTTCAAACCAAATTTCGCTTCCTTTGCCGCTCCGCTGAAAATCGCCTGCGCCATATAACCGTTTTCGCCCTTTACGTCCACGTAAAGAAGTGAACCCATCTTACGCAAACGCACACCAGCCCCTTTTGTAAATGCCGAGAAATTAACGGTACTCTTATGCAAAGGTGTAAGACCTTTACTGCCCGTAATACTGCCGTCTGCCGCAAGTTCAATCGTTTCTTCGCCTATCGTGCAAGCGAACGAATTTCCTGCTGTCAACTTCAAATTATAAGTAACTGACGCGTCTTCATAAGCTTTGGCAGAAGTCAAACTGCCGCCACGTCCTACTACCGCCTGATTACCGCTTGCCGAAACAGAACCGTTAAACGTATATTCGCTCAACTTATCACTTTCGTCGTTCAAATTCCAAATGCCGAAGCTATCCAGCTGGAAGTATACGCCCATCAGTCCGCACATTGCAATCAAGCCTTCCCCGCCTACGTTTGAAACGGTTGCGCGAAGAATTTTCAAATCTTCCGTATTGCCTGCTTTTGCGTAATAAATTTGTGCGGTATCTCCCGATTTCACAACCATAAAGTCGAATTTACCGCCCTTTTCCGCCCATAAATCGATGGCATTATCCTCTTGATACTGCAACCAAACGCTGCCGCCTGCCGATTTATCCAAGTTGCCTTGCGTAACACGAACAGCCGTCCCTTCGTCCGATTTCACAAACAAAATCCCTGCGCAATCGTTGGCGTAAGAATACAACGTCTTTCTATTAAAAGACAAACCGAAGGAAGCGCCTGCGTCAGCCGATTCGATATCGTTCATAATCACCGAAAAACGGCATACAAAATCTTCATAACGTACGCGAGGGCCAAACAGCGAACGGTTGTTGCAATCCAAAAAACGCATATAATCCTTCGCCTTGCCATCACTGTAACTAGGCAATACAACACCGTCGCCAATCAACCATTCATTTTTATTGATATAATAATTGGTGTATACGAAACCGTCATCACCCGTTTCCGTAATAATACCCTTGAAATTTGTAGCCCACGTTTCCGCAGACGCCGAGAATGACCCGACGCCAAGCGGACACGTTAATATGCCTGCAAGTAAGCAAGCGAAAAGCTTTTTATTTTTCATAAAAACTCCTTAGAAATCTACGTCGGGCGTAATCTTATTGGCAAGAATACGCGCGCCGATGATAAACGGCGTAAGCAACAACGAGAATACGATACCCACCGTCGAAGCCTCCAACATTTGCTCTTTATTACCGCCATTAGTCGCACGGTAAATATACCAACTCATCGTCAAGAACTTATTTTCAGGACCTACGTTATCGCCTGTAATCAACATCGGTTGCATGGTAAATGCAAGACAGGATGACAAAATGGAAATAATGTAAATCCCAATCGTCGGCATAATGAGAGGCAAAACAAATTGCAGTGCTTCTCTCCAAAATCCAACGCCGTCAATCAAACACGCTTCGGTAATGTCACCAGGGATACGCAACATCGCACCGCTAATCATAATAACGTTTGTGCCTAAGCCCGCCCAAATAGCATACGTATAAATCAGCGGCCACAGTCGGTCGGAATCAGAACTTAACCAACTGACTTTTTCGCTTGTTAATTTCTCCGCAAGTATTGCAATCGGCCCAAATTCCCCGTGGAACATATAACGGAATACCATCGTCAATACTACAATGGAAATAATGGACGGAAACATAAACAATACGCGGAAAAATTTTTCAAAGCGTATTTTTTTATAGAACGAATACGACGCAATAAATGCAATTGGCAAAATAATTAAATTGATGACAATTGCACGAAGTGCGTTGATATACATTCTTTGCTTTGCAGGGTCATGTCCAAGTACGTAATCCTTAAACACGGAAATATATCTCGTTAACCCAATAGGTTCATAGCTCGCCGTGCTGGAATCATACTGTTGAAAGGTCAATAAAATCGTTTTAAAGTTAACGTAGACCCAAAATATTGCAAAGTTAATCAAAGGTAAAATGCAAAGCGCAATCAAAAACCACATTTGCCGTCTTTTTCTCGTCGCATAATATCCTTTTTTTACTTGTACGTTACTGTTTTCCATTGTTTTCCTCAATCTTCGTAATATCTATTATACCAGCTTCTATAATCACCCTTTGTTGCGTCGTAAACACTCTTATAAGTAGAACCGTAACCCTTTTCCATTACTTCTTCCGACGTGTATTTTCTAATCGCAGAAAGGTAGGTTGCCCAACCGTGCGAGCCGAAAATATCAGGCATCTTATAACGGTAAATCAAAGACACGTCTTCCTTGGCTTTGCCTGCGGGATAGGAATACAATCTTACGTCTGCGTTGTTGTACATATCGAGTACGCTTGCCGTAAACGGATCCCACTGATAATCGCTTCCTGCCAATTCGATAGGATTATAATCGAAAGGTCTCATCGTGCCCGTGCTTTGCGTGAAATACAAATTATTTTCCTCATTGAACAAGTGCACAAGGAACTTCTTTGCAAGGTCAAGGTTAACCGCTTTTGCAGGAACAAGGATGATTTCGTCCGTCGAATAGAACATCATCTTCTTCGTCGTGCCGTCTGCGTTTTGTTCTGCGTTTGCAATCGTAGGCAAATACATCATCTTAAAGGTGTAATCCGCTTTGCCATCGTCTTCTTTCCAGTCAAGGAAAGGTTTCATTTCGTTATGGAAGAAGGAGCCGCCGACAAGCATTGCCGTTTCCCCTGCAACCAATTTCTTTTCCGCATCTTGTACCGAATGTTCTTCTACGTTTTCCAAACTGTTGATATACTTGCCGTCAGAGCCGATAAGAATAGATTTCAACGTATCGATTGCCACTTGAATACCCGTCATCTTCCATACTTCTTCGGATGCAAAATTCCAGAAATCATAATAACAACCTTCATTTGCGATTGCTTCTGCATTCAAAGCATTGATTTCGTGAACGCCTTGATAT
>JAZKZY010000110.1:0-1740 GCA_045612895.1 Candidatus Scatosoma sp.
AACGTCAACACCAAAAGAAATCAGCGGCAAAATAGCACCGACATAAATCCAACGCTCTTTTCCTTTTGTAGCACAAAGCTCACGTATAAGGCAACATAGCAAAACGATATTTGACATCACCTGCGCTATAGCCCAATAAAGCCAGGTGTCATAAAAAAGGATGTCGGTCAAAATCGGCAAAACAATAAGTACTGAGTTACCAATTCCAAGTAGCGTAACGGTGATTGTAGCAATTGTTTTTGTACCTTTCAAAAAGTGCACAAGTGCAACCGAAAGAAAGAGCATATAAAACATCATTGAGCAGCCTAAAATTGTCGTATTAGACACGACGGATTCGCTCCAAAATGAAACGCCGTTTGCGCTATAACAAAGGTATGTTCCGGCAAAGAAAATTACAGCGCCAAGCACCCAAAGTGTCTTGCTGTTTTTTATATGTATAAGGGTAGAAAACAAAGCAGTACCCAAAACAATAAGAGAAATTATAATAAACGCCAAACCAATATTTCTTTGAGTATTTCCGCTGTCAAGAATCCCCTTTTCAAACCCAATATCCGCCCACAAAGCCGTATTGGAAAGCATCTCATCAATGGCGGTTTCATTGCCAAAGTTATGCGGATTATGAATAACAATCTCGATAGGTTCTTCACTTCCACCCACAAGAGTATACGCAGTCCAATCCTCATGGCAAGCGGAATCACCGTATAACGGATTTTCCACATCTATTATAAATGGTTCATTTTCGCCCTCATAAAATGTTAGATTAATATGATTCGTATAAAGAGCAATTGGAATATTGTCACTGTAAATGCCAACATACTCACCATCCGGCGCCAACATATGAAAATTGCCTCGCAGGGTCACATCGCCCTCTGTAGAAGAAATGTGCTCCCCCTCTACTATCTTCTGCCACTCGCCATCGCCAATACGGTACTCGCCGTCAAAATATATCTTAGCCATCAAAGCCGGTAAAGCCTGCATACTGTTTACGTTGCCATACCACAGCAAAACAACCGCCGAGACCAACAATAATATTGCCCCCACAATTTTAAGCATTGCGGTTTCTAAAAAACGTGATACGTTTTCATTTTTGCGCATTATTTCAACCCCTGAATTCGGATATTTTATTTTTAAAAATCACTATAAAATCTTTTACACAATGACTATCATAATATTACTTGCTTTTTAAATTTTATTATACCACTATAAAACAAAAAGAGCAATCACAACAAAAATACAAATAATAGATTGTGATACATTTTTGGATTTATAATAATCTTTCAAAAACACAAAACACATATCTTTAGTGATTTTTCCACAACCTTACCGAGCTTTAAGTGATTATAGCATAAAAGGCGGTTGGGACGCAAGAATTGATGAAATATGGCTTCGCTATATGAAATAATCCTTGCGGATTACGATATATTTTGCTAACGTAAAACGTGAAATATAATTCGCCTCTTAACATTTGCGAAGCAAATATTTCATACGCATTATCGTATTTCACAGCGAAGCTATTTCACTCGCCGCAAGGCGAATTTCATTAAAAAAGAAAAGACAAGTCTTTCGACTTGTCTTTCTTTTTTTGGCGCCTCACACAGGACTTGAACCTGTGACACCGCGGTTAACAGCCGCGTGCTCTACCGACTGAGCTATTAGGGCAAAAAATGTTGGCATCTACCTATTTTCCCGGGCAGCTTCCCGCCAAGTATCTTCGGCGCAAGCGAGCTTAACTTCCGTGTT
>JAZKZY010000111.1:0-14344 GCA_045612895.1 Candidatus Scatosoma sp.
AATATGCAAATGCCATTGAAAATCGTTTGGATGATGAATGGTGTACAATGGAGAGTGTATTGGCAGATAATGCAGAAGTCTTGGCGCTTGCGAAAAGACATAATTCAAACTATATTCTTATTGATGACCAATACGAAATCAAGATTGATTTATAACGACAAATTCCAATTTATCGGGATGATAATAAAAGACAAGGGGTGACGGAAAAATAAACCGTCACCCCTCAAATTTTGCTACGCAGTAAACAAAGAAAAACGTTTTATTTAGTTGGGAGGATTTTTTGAACCGTAAACGAAAGACCAAACAAGTTTATTTGTTTTCTTTTCATAAATCCTTATGGTAGAACCATTAGGGACTGGTGAGTAGGTATTGTTCTGCTTATCCCAAAAGTCTTGTGCTCTTGAATAGTCAACGTTATAGATAAATGAATCCCAGTTTCTAAATTTTTTAAGATTATAGCTGTTATGTTGGTAGCCAGTCCAAAATTGCAGGTAGTGGTCACTTTTTACCCATTCTTCGTTGGATGCAATCAACATAAGCATTTTTAATACATAAATAAAGCTGTTTAGATCATAGGAATTGCTTAAATTACCATCATAAACAGTGGCGGTATCTACGGTTAAATGGTCAAAACATTCAATTGCGGAAGCTTTTGATATTCCTGCGTTTAAGAGCAGTTTTAAGGTGCGGATACCATTCCTGTTGGTGCAAAATGCTAGTTCCCATAAAGGATTTATGCTATTTCCGCCATCGTAAGGAATTTGCGGGCGTTCAATATCCATGCCCGCATCTAAAAATAGTTTCGTAATCCTAGGTAAATTGCGACCATCTCTCATGGAAAGTTCACCTATAAGTTCACCGAATAGATGGGTATCATAATTCAGCGGATTTTCATCGATAGCACCTAAGCAGTCCGCTCCTTTATGTAAAAGGTTTTGGATTGCGGTAGGATTTAAGGGTGTCTTTAAGCACTCCTCGTATAACATTTTGTTTAATTCTATCCGTTCTTTAGGATAAGAAATTGTATTCTTTTTCTTCATGAGGAAAGATTCCTTTTTGGGTTTGTGTTTTTATTATAACATAGAGAGAAGAAAATTGCAAGGGCTTTATAAAAATAGGGTGACAAAATCAACCGTCACCCCTCAAATTTTGATACGCAGTAAACAAAGAAAAATGAAAAAACGTGGTTATGTTTTTGAAAAAATGGGTAAGATTAAAGCCGAGAGTAGGTGCTCTCGGCTCATCTTTTTTACTTCCTTCTTACCCAGAAATGGAAGTACTTTGCGTTTTTCGGGTAGATGATTCTGCCATTACGCGTAATATAAGGCGTAAAGATTTCAACCCACCCGGACGCGTTTTTAGAGTTCCGCATACCGGTTTCCTCCTTTTAAGTATTTATAAAAACTTGAAAAGAGGCGGTTAAAATGTTGACAGGTCTTATTTTTTATGGTAAAATAAGATTATCTATTGTGTCCTTTGGGACCGCCTGGAGTGCTTTGAAATTGCCGTTTCAAGTGCTCCATTTTTCTTTTTAAGTATTTATAGCAAGTTAAAATTTCCGTTTTTGATAGTTTGCCGCTTCATAAGATACGGCACAAGAAACTATGATTTCTTCTACGGACATATTTTTGCATAAATGCTGTGGCATAAGCAATTCACCCGCTAAACAATCCGCTTGCCATTCAGGGTTTGTATAAAGTTTTGATTGTTTATCTGTGCTTGCGCGATTTAAGGTTATATTATTGCCATCCAACAACAACGCATGTGCTATTTCGTGTGCGATTGTATAACGATCGCGACCATGATTTTGAAGAGCGCGCTCATAAACGGACTCTTTAACGCTAATTGTTTTAGTCGTTAAGTCATATCGTGCGTGATTGTCTTTTCCGTAAACAAAGTCCCAGGTTGCGTCGTCTATATAGTCATACTGAATCCCAAAGTTAGGTAAAACCTCTAAAAGTTGACAAATAGGGAAATACGGAGTATCGATTCCCAACGTTTGCCGTAGCTGTTTTGCATAATTTCTTAAATCGAGTCGGCTACAAGGCGCAACTTCGTAATTGCTGCTATATTGAATCACTTAACCATCATCCTCCTCACTGAGATAACTCATAATCTTATGTACTGTATCGTCATCAAGATTTTCAAATTTGCGCGCAAAGCTTAATGCCATATCCCTTTTAGCAGCGTTAATTGTTCGCAAATCCAACTTAATAACGGTTGCACTGTTTTCTACTGCCTTATATAAAGTAGTTTTTTCTTCTTCGGTAAAAGAGAACAAAAAAACAAGTTTCTCGATAAACTCTTTCGATATTGTTTTTCGTCCCATTTCCATTGCCGAAAGATACGAAGAAGGAACGTTTAATTTGTCTGCCATATCTTTAAGCATTAAACCGTGTTCCAAGCGATAAACTCTGATCATTTTCCCAAAATCAGTTACCATACTTCCATCCCTCCGTGTTTTGATAAGCTTATTATACTACAAAGTTTTTCACAAGTCAAGCAAAAAAATGTGAATTATCCAATTTTTAGGATAATTTTTTATCCTTGCATTTAGTTTATTGATATATGTAAAAAAATAGAGAACAGCCAAAATCGTAAAATGGAGGAGTTTACGGGGAATAAACCTTCACCCCTCAAATTTTGCTACGCAGTAAACAAAGAAAAGGAAAATTGAAAAAACAAGCAAAAACCCCGTGAAAACCGTTTGTTTTTCACCGGTTTTTGGTCGAGGCGACGGGGATCGAACCCACGACCTCAGCGTCCCGAACGCTGCGCGCTACCAGCTGCGCTACGCCTCGATTTTTTAAGTTTTTATATTTTTCGTAAGTGGTCAAACATGTGGTCAAGCCACTTATTTCGAACGTTTTGTAGAAAAGTGTACCGCCTGAATTGTCAGGTTTTTCAAGGGGTTTAGCGATTTTCAAAAATCACTGCTTCAAGACCGGTGGCGGTGTCCCGAACGCAACGCGCTACCAGCTGCGCTACGCCTCGATTTATAAGAAACGCATACATTATAGCAAATACCTTTTGAAAAGTCAAATCTTTTTTTCGCTTTATCAAAAAGTATTTTTAATTTTTCTTTTCGGAGAAAGGAATGTATATAAAATGGCAGGAGAATGACTCTCCTGCCGTGCTTTTAGTGTATATAATTTTACGCGTTTTCTTCAGCCAAAAGATGTTTCATCTCGTACATGCCTGCCTCTTTTTGAGGTAAAAACTTCGCCGCGCGGATTGCGCCAACCGCGAAAACTCTTTTCGAGCGAGCGCTGTGCGTAATCGTGATGATTTCATCTTCACCTGCGAACATAACCTCATGTTCGCCCACAATCGTACCGCCGCGGACTGCGTGGATGCCGATTTCACTCTTTTCACGCGCGCCCACAATCCCTTCGCGGCCGCCCACGTAACGCTTTGCGTTGTCAAATGCCTCGTTTACGGAATCCGCCAACATCAACGCCGTACCGCTGGGCGCGTCCTTTTTCAAATTGTGGTGGCGTTCGATGATTTCCACGTCGTAGTTATCCCCAAGCACCTGCGCCGCCGCTTTTACAAGGGCCTGCATAAGGTTTACGCCAAGGGAGAGGTTTGCCGTCTTAAAGATAGCAACCGATTTCGAATATTCCGCAACCAACGCCTGATCTTCCGCGGTGAAGCCCGTTGAGGCGAGTACAATACCCAAACCGTGCGTTTTTGCGTATTCTAAACGTTCAGCCAAGCCAACAGGGGAGGAGAAGTCGATGATTACATCCGCCTCTTCCTTAATATCCGCAAAGCTGGTATAAACGGGGATGCCGATTTCTCTCGGGTACAAATCCACACCGCAAACCGCCGTTGCGTTAGGATCATCGGCGAGCAGGGAGAGGACGTTGCCGCCCATTTTACCGCACGCGCCGCAAATAATAATTCTCGTCTGTGCCATTATGCTTTACACTCCAAACCAAAATTCTTCATTGCATTCAGCAACTTTTCACGGTTTGCATCTTCAATCACCGTCAAAGGCGCGCGGGGCTTACCTGCGTTAAAGCCGAGGATATTCATGGCTTCCTTAACGGGGATAGGATTTACCTCTACAAAGCAAGCGTTTGCAACGGGAAGGAGCTTATCGTTCAATGCAATCGCCTCCGCCATTTTACCCTCTTGGATAAGGGTGCAAAGCTTTTTCACTTCCGCAGGAATAACGTTGGAAAGTACGGAGATAACGCCTGCGCCGCCGCATGCAAGAATAGGCAGGTTCAAGGCGTCTTCGCCCGAATAGACGTCGCACTTTTCACGAACAAGACGGAAGGTTTCCATGGTTTTGCTCATGTTGCCGCCTGCGTCTTTGATGCCTGCGATGTTGGGGATTTCCGCAATCTTCGCCATTGTAGCAGGTTGAATTTCCACACCCGTTCTACCAGGCACGTTGTATGCGATGACGGGGATGGAAACGGCGGAACAAATCGCCTTGTAGTATTCCACCAAACCGTTTTGGGTACATTTGTTGTAGTAGGGGGTAACGGCAAGCAAGCCGTCAGCGCCGAAGCGTTCAGCCGCCTTTGCGGTCATTACGGCGTCCGCGGTATTGTTACTGCCACACCCGAAAATAACCTTTGCGCGGTGGTTTACTTTCTTTACCGCATAATCCATCAAAACGTGTTCTTCTTCAAAGGACATCGTAGAGGGCTCACCCGTGGTACCGAGGAAGATGATTGCATCCGTACCGCCTGCGATTTGGTATTCAATAAGCTCCCCTAAAACGTCGTAGTTTACGCTCGTTTCATTAAAAGGGGTAATCAGCGCCGTTGCGCTGCCATAGAAAAATCCTTTCATAGTAGTTATTGTATGCTCCTTAATATTCTACCTGTTCAGTTTTATCAAAATTAGTCAAAGTAGCCCTTTGCCGCGAGTAATTCCGCAAGCAATACAGCACCGCCAGCCGCACCGCGGAGGGTGTTGTGGGAAAGCCCTACGAACTTATAATCGTAAACGCTGTCCTCACGCAATCTACCCGCCGTTACGGACATGCCCTTGCCTTCCATGCGGTCAAGCTTGGCTTGGGGTCGGTTTTCTTCTTCAAAATATTGCAAGAATTGTTGGGGTGCGGAGGGGAGATTTAATTCCTGAGGAACGCCCTTAAATTCTGCCCAAGCGGTAAGAATTTCTTCCTTGCTCGGTTTGTTTTCAAATTTCACGAACACAGCCGCGGTATGACCGTGGGAAACGGGTACGCGGAAGCATTGTGCAGTGATAGCAGGGAAGGTCGCGGATACGATTTCACCGTTTTCCACGTTGCCCCAAATTTTGAGCGGCTCTTTCTCGCTCTTTTCCTCTTCACCGCCGATGTAAGGGATGACGTTATCCAAGATTTCAGGCATCGTTGCAAAGGTTTTGCCTGCGCCCGAAATTGCCTGATATGTACAAACGACTGCCTCTTGGATGCCGTACTTTTTCAAGGGGTGCAAGAGGGGAACGTACGATTGCAACGAGCAGTTGGACTTCACCGCGATAAACCCACGTTTCGTACCAAGGCGAGCCTTTTGCGAGGAGATAACCTCGATGTGGTCGTCGTTGATTTCGGGGATAACCATGGGTACGTCGGGGGTGAAACGGTGCGCGGAGTTGTTGGAAACCACAGGGATTTCCTTTTTCGCGTATGCTTCTTCCAACGCGCGGATTTTTGCTTTATCCATATTCACGGCGCAGAAAACGAAATCTACCTGCTCCGCAATTTTATCCATATCCGCCTCGGCATCCAGGACGATGAGGTTGGTGTATTTTTCGGGGATAGGGGTGGGGAACGCCCACTTATCGCCTACCGCCTCTTGATAGGTTTTTCCTGCCGAACGGGAAGATGCGGCAAGAACGGTGACGTTGAACCAAGGATGATTTTCAAGCAACGTCAAAAAGCGTTGGCCGACCATACCCGTCGCGCCGATAACGCCTACCTTGTATTGTTTCATGTGCAATGCTCCTAAAATTGAGTAATAAAAAGAAAAGACGGTAAATCCGTCTTTACATGCAAAAATTGGGTGTAAAAGCAACTAGGCGTTGCGCACCAAATAGCACGTCACGGACGGTGACAGTCATACAGGTATTCTCCCGTATGCCCAGCGTAAGTTCGGCATAGCTTACACTTCGGCGGCGATACCCTTTCCCCTCCGCGCCTTGAAAGTGTGCCTGCACTCTCTTGCGATAGGGTACTAATGTTCTTCCGCTCCTCTATTGCATAGTATTTTAACATATCTTATGAGAAAAGTCAAAGATTTTTTACGTATTTTCGCGCGGAAAGGCAGGGGAAATGAAATATTTATAGAAATAATTTCAAAATTTCAAGCAAATTCCTTGAAATAATCACAAATTTGTAGTAAAATAGATAGGAATTATATTTGCGCGCGAGAAATACCGTGTTTTTCGTTTTACGAAATGGAAAGCTGGGTATATTAAAACGGACAGCAAAAATTTGGAGTAATGAAATGGCACAACAAAAGAAAGGGCTGATCGCCCGCATGCTGGAAGGCAAAGAAAGAAGTGAGGAATATGCAAGAAGCACACTACCGACCAACCGTTGGCAGTTGTTCTGGGATATTTTCAAAGGGAACTTTTGGAAAATCGTAAAGGTAAATCTTTTGATCTTACTTTTCTTTATCCCTCTTTTGATCGTAATCGTATTGAGCTGGATGGTTTCGGAAAATAACGGGATCATTTATCCCTTTGGCGCAAACCTTGGGGTAGGGTATCCTGCCGCACCTCAAATGCAAGGGCTTTCCGAATCGTTGACCTTGCGTTCTGGTATGACCATTTACCTCATCGTGTCGCTTACCTCTATCGTGGCGGCGGTGGGTTTGGCAGGCGGTATGTACGTTGTTCGTAACATGGTATGGACGGAAGGTATTTTCGTAGGCAACGACTTTTGGCGCGGCGTAAAGCTCAACTACAAAAACGCGTTGCAAACGGCGATGTTCTTCTGTATCATCTTTTCCTTCTGTCAAACGATGATTAACATTTCCGAACTGTCGCTGGCAGGGGGCTTGGTTTCGGACGGGCAAGTTATTTGGCTTCGCATTTCGCAGGTTGCCAGCTACTTGTTTATGACGCTTGCGGCTATGATGTCCCTTTGGATGATTGCGCTTGGTGTAAACTACAAGATGAGTTTCTTCGTTATGTTGAAGAATTCTTTCTTGATGTCCATCGGTACGTTGCCTCAAACGGTATTCTTTGGCGTGTTGGCGTTGATTCCCCTCGTGTTGTTTATGATCGGCGGCTCGATGTTGATGTCGTTCGGTATCATCATCACCGTTTTGTTCGGGTTTGCGTATGCGCTCTTGGTTTGGTTGGACTTCGCGCAATGGGTATTCGACAAATACATCAACCCCAAACTGGAAGGCGCAAAGGTTGGCAGAGGTATTTACAACCGCGACGGCTCGTCCCAGCTTACGGGGGATGACAGCGCGGCTTCGATTGAATATCAGCGTATCATTCTTTCGCACGGTAGATCCCGTTTGGTTGCAAGACCTATTAAACCGATTGACGACTCGTTACAGGTATATGAATTGCCTCAAGCGTTTACCCGTGAAGACTTGAAGAAATTGCGTGAAAGCAAGCAAAATATCGCGGAAGATTCCGAGGCGTATGCGGAAGAACACAAAAACGATTTGCGTTACGTGGAATACAATAAACAATTTGACGAACGTGAACGCGCTTTGCAGGAAGAGGATATGAAGGGCAAGAAAAAACGCGCCAAGAAACCTCCTCGCATTTTGAATGAAAATAAAGACGAAAAATAAAGCAGGGGGCATTATGCCCTCTCTTTATCCGTTAGGATGAGGATTGCCATGGAAAAGAAATCGGCGTACAGCCACCTTGCAAAATGGTTTGAATATCTCAACGACGACTGCGGCTACGAAAACTGGTCGCAGTATTTAATTTTGAAGCTGTCACGTTATCCCGTGTCCGTTGGCTTGGACGTGGGGTGCGGCGGGGGGTGGTTTACGCGCGCCTTTCAAAAGCACGGCTATGCCATGACAGGGTTGGATATTTCGGCGGAAATGCTTGACTTTGCGCAGGAAACGGCGATGAAAGCAGGGCTTCGCGGCGAATATCTCCTGGGGGATATTTCCAAGATGAAATTGCCCCAGCGGTTTGACTTTGTCACCGCAATCAACGATTGTGTGAACTATATCCCCAAAGGGAAATTGAACGCGGCGCTGAAAAATATCCGCGGCGCATTGAAAAAAGGGGGTATTTTCCTGTTTGACATCAGCTCAAAAGGGAAAATTGACGGTAAAATTGCAAATACTGTTTCGGTGGACGATCGGGAAGAAGTGACTTACCTTAGCTTTAACCGACCTGAAGAGGACGGGGTGACGATGGAGGTAACCTTGTTTGCGAAAAACGAGGACGGCTCCTATCAGCGCTTGGACGAAACGCACCGTCAATATGCCTATGAGGAAGGGGAAATCCTTTCCGCGCTGGAAGAAAACGGCTTTACCGTAATCGAGGTGGAAGGGCATCTTGGTACGGACAAAGCGACGAGTGATAGAATTTGCTTTTTGGTGCAAAAGAGGTGAGTATGAAGAATTTAGTCCGCACCTTAATCTATGACGGTCAGGTATCCCTGACGGTAGCAAATACAACGGAAATGGTCCAAGAGGGGGCGCGTTTACACCATTTGTCGTCGGCATCGGCGTACGTGTTTGGTAAAGCCCTTTCCGCGATGACTTTTATGAGCGCTTGTTTGAAGAATGAGCGCGGGGAGATCTCCCTTTCCTTAAAGGGGGATGGCGATAGCGGTGAAATCGGGGTATCGGGCAATAAATTGCTCCGTATCCGTGGTTTTATTGGCAATACGGCGTTAGAGGGAGGCGCAACTGCGGCGGCGGAACGCGCGGCGATCGGTCAAAATTCCGCCATTACCATTATTCGTGACGATGGCTACAATCGTCCTTTCGTGGGGGCTTGCGCCCTGCCTGAAAAGGGTGGTTTAGACGAGGGCTTTGAGGAATATTTCCGTATCAGCGAACAGCTTCCTACCCGTTTGAAAACGGTGGTGGAGTTGGACGAAAACGGAGTGTGCGTATTTGCAGGCTTTGTGGCGTTACAGCCCTTGCCATTCGCGGAAGAAAACGTGTTAAAAGCGGTGGAGGACGCGGATTTGGAGCTGGTGCTTGCGACGGTAAAAACACAGGGCGCGGCGGAAAGCGTCACGCAAAATTTCGAAACGGATAAAACGGTTTGGGAGGAGCGTAAGGCGGCGTACAAATGCAACTGCTCCCGAAGATATTTGACCCGTGTTTTGGTATCCCTTGGCGAACAACAAATGCGTCAAATTATTGAAGAGGACGGGGCGGTAAGGGTGCATTGCCACTACTGTAACACCGATTACGAATTTACAAACGAGGATGCGGATTTGCTGTTTCCGAAAGAATAACAGCGGAGTAGTATGAAAGAAACAAAGGTGCAAAAAATTGATTTTAGCCGCAAGCGTTTGTCGATACTTGCGGACAAATTCTACAATGAAGGGGATTTTTTATCCGCGTTGCGTATTGCATACAAGCAGTTGGATGCATACGGCGGCGACGGAGATATTTTCATGCGCCTTTCCGATATTTACGAAGCAATGAATTTACAGGGTACGGCGCTGAACTGGTGGTTCCGTTTTTTGGATATTGCCGAGGAGGCGGATTTGCCCGACGTATACGAGGGGTTGGCGGTCAATTATTTAAGCTTGGGACAGGAAAGCGCGTCCGCGTATTACTACAACAAGCTGATTGATGCGGACGATATGATTTCCGAGGAAACGAAGATTGACATTGCCGAGGCGTTTTCCACAAAGAAAAAGGATAAATTCCACTTTATTTATCCCCCTCGTCTTGCCGATTTTTCTAAGGAGGTCAACCTCGGCTCGAAAGCGTTAAAGGCAGGGGATTTGCCTCGTGCCATTGACGAGTTTTCCAAGGTAGAACGCGGCTCTAAACAATACGGCCAAGCCATGGAAATGCAGGCGATTGCCCTGCTCTTATCGGGTAAATCGAACGAGGCGGAGGAGGTTTGTTTGCAGCTCCTTGATGCCGAACCTGACAACGTGCGCGCAAAAGCAACGCTTGCCGCGGTGTATTTGGAACAGGGCAGGTCGGAGGAAAGCAAGGATTTGGCGCTCCGCTTGATTGAGGTAAAAACGGAGGACACGGACGATTTGTATAAAATTGCAACCGTTTGCTGTGAAAACAACCTGCACGAAGAGGCGTATCAAACCTTTTGCCGACTGGATAAAAAGATCCCGTTTGACGGTAGAATGTTGTATTTCAAAGGGGTTTCCGCGTATAAAAGCGGTCGTGTAAAAGAGGCAATTATGGCGCTTAGCGACCTTTGTACCGTATATCCCGACGCGGAGGTTGCAAAATACTATTTAAAACAATTACGCGCGTATGAAGAAGAGGGGGGCGACGCACCCGAATTGACCTATTTTTACCATTTGCCCCAGGAGGAGCGTGAAAACCGTTGTCATTCCCTTATTACAATGGGGAAGAGCCCGAAAGACGATGCGGAATTGTTCGGTTTACTTGCCCTGCACGACGGGTATTTCAAGTGGTGCTTTGACGAAATGGACGGCAGCGATCACGAATTGCAATATTTGGGTTTGGTGACGGCTGTACACGTGCGCGCGGATGAGTTTATCGAGGAAGTGATGCTCGATTACGAGGTGGTGGACATTTTGAAGGTGGAAACCTTGCGGATGTTGTTAGAGCGCAACGAGGAAATGGAGCTTGGTTTGGTGCTGTGTAATATTTACAGGCGATTGAGCTTGCCTCGTATTACCATCGGAAGAAAACGCAAAAAACGTTTTATCGAGGCGTTTGCAAAGGTTTGCTCGAAGTTTATCGTAATCCGCGATTTGTACGGGGAAAAGCTGCAGCAGGCGGCGGAAAACCTCTACAAAGCCCTTGCGGACAACAATGGGTTGGATTTGGTGGACAATACGGACGATTTGGCTTGCGCCATCTTTTTAACGGCGGGCTTGAAAGAGCTTGGCAACAACCCCGAAACGATTGCGGCGGCGTTTGATGCAAATGCGGTAAAGGTAGCCGAGCTGTTGACGACGGCGGCTGGCACGGTAAGCGTAGAAGAGGAAAAAAAGGATGAAATTGATTGATTTTGACGGGCTTTTCGATGAGAAATTAACCCAATATATGGAAGAAAATAAAAATAAGTATACGGAAAAACAATGGGAGGACGTGATCCCGAAATTGTACAAAAAGTTCGGGGATACCTACGTTGCAAAAATCAAATGCACGCCCAAGGAATATTATGCGAAAATGACGAATGCGGAGCTGACGGAAACGTTGTCCGCGCATCTTCGCGAGGACGTACCCGTACCTGAATTTTTGTGTACGGAAATCGAAAACCGCGGCGAGGCGGAAACCCTTTTGCCCCTTTTAGACAGCGAGGATACGCAAACGGTTTCTTATGCCATTAACCTGCTTGGCGATGATGCGCGCGCCTTTGAAAAATACTTCGCCATTTTGACGGAAAACCGCTTGGACGAGGATATCCGCAGCGACGTGACCGACATTTTCCGCTTGCATGCGGACGAGGTGAAAGGCTTGGCGCTGGAAACTTATCAAAAAGGGCTTGCAAAGGGCTATATGCTGGAAATTCTCTCTCGTGTCAAGGAAAGAGACGAGTTTGTGTACGACGTGCTGTTAAAGGCGTTTTTAGCGGCCGAGGATGCGCAAAGCGCGCTTTGTGCCGGCTATCTTGCAGCGTATGGCGACGAACGCGCCTTGCCGTACTTGTTGCGCCGTATCGAGGATAGAAGTATCGGTTTTGTGGAATTCCAGGAATTGAAGTATGCGATCGAGGCGCTTGGCGGCGAGTATAACGAGCCCCGTGATTTTACGGCGGATAAGGACTATCTCGCGATTGAGGCGGCAAGCTCCAAAACCGATGTGAAAAGTTAAAAAATGGTATAATTGAAAGACACTCCGCATAAGGTAAATCGTAAAAGATGATCCGCGGAGTTTTTCTTTGTCTAAAAACGCCGCGAAATCACGATGGGAGGTCGTTGATGGAAAATTACAGCGTGTATCAGGACATTGCAAACCGCACGGGCGGTGATATTTACATCGGTGTAGTAGGCCCCGTTCGGACGGGGAAATCTACCTTTATTAGGCGCTTTATGGAAACGTTGGTCTTGCCCAAGGCGGACAGCGCGGAAAAATCGGTAATGATTGACGAGTTGCCGCAGGCGGCGGCAGGGAAAACGGTCATGACAACGGAGCCAAAGTTCGTACCTGCAAAAGCGGCAAAAATCAGCATCGCAAAGGGCGCGGAGGCGCGTGTGCGTTTGGTGGATTGCGTGGGGTTTGCCGTAGAGGGGGCCAACGGGTTTGAGGAGGACGGCGCGCCTCGTCTTGTAAAAACCCCTTGGCGTGAGGAGGCGATGCCCTTTGAAAAGGCGGCGGAATTTGGTACGGAAAAGGTCATTCGGGAGCATTCTACCGTGGGTGTGTTGGTGACGACGGACGGCAGTGTAACGGGCATTCCGCGTGAGAATTACGAGCTTGCGGAAATGCGCACCGTACAGGAATTAAAGAGCTTGAAAAAACCGTTTGTGATTGTCTTGAACTGTAAAAATCCCGACGAGCAAATGGAGCTTAAAAATCGGCTTGAAAACAAATACGAGGCACCCGTGGTCGCGTTGAACGTGGAAACAATGGGGGAAGAGGCGCTTTGCGAGGTGTTGCAAAAGGCGTTGTTTGAATTCCCCGTTATGCGGATTGACGTGAAAATCCCCGGTTGGTTGCAGGCATTACCCGAAGAGAATGAAACGGTGGAAAAGCTGCTTTCCATTGTCAAAAAAACAGCGGGAAATACGGTGACGATGCGCGATTGCCTTGCGTTTGAGAGGGCTTTTGACGAAGGTTGCGGTTTTGTCAACCCCGAAGAAATCCACATGGATTTGGGCAAGGGGAGTGTGACGATTGCAATTGAAACAAAGCGTCGGCTATTTTACGAAACGCTCAGTACGGCTTGCGCGGAAAACATTGACGACGATTTGGCATTGATGCGCTACGTGCAGGGCTTGTCGCAGACGAAACGGGATTACGACAAGGTAAAGGACGCCTTGGAGGAGGCGGAAAAGAATGGCTACGGCATCGTATATCCCGACGAGGCGGAGTATTGTTTGGAGAAACCACAGCTTGTGAAAAAGGGTGTGGGCTACGGGGTGCAATTTAAGGCGAAAGCGCCTAGCTATCACATTGTTAAGGTGAACGTGACAGGCTCGGTAAACCCGATTATCGGCACAAAACAGCAGGGTGAGGACTTTGTACACGATACCTTGAAGAGCTATGAAACGGACGAGGTTTGGGAAACGAATATCTTTGGTAAGTCCCTGCGCTCGCTCGTGAGTGACGAGCTTTCGGGAAAGACCAACGCAATGCCCGTGGAGTTGCGTAAAAAGATGCGCCGTACCGTTTCAAAGATTGTCAACGACGGCAAAAGCAACGTGCTTTGTATCGTCTTTTAACCCCCTTAAAAGGAATAAAAGAGGGTGGAAAGGGGCATACTCATAAAAAATCCGAATGGAGGAATTTTTATGGGTAAAACAGAGAAAAACAACCACGGTAAAGTGCCGAAAATCACGGAAGAGGAATATGCGGCATACGTCAACCACCTGCGTGAAATGTCAGAGGCCAAGGAAAACGACGGCGCGGGTGGAGAAAGCTTGATTGAGGATGAAAACAAGGTGAAATAAAAGAAAAAAGCGAAAACCGTTTGGTTTCGCTTTTTTTGATTTTATCATAATCTTTTGTAAAGGGAAAGCAGTAATAGGCAAAGGTGTAAAAGAGGAGGAGGTTTTGGTTTTTTATGGAAAAAAATTATTTTTTATATTTTTTTGAAAAATATGCAAAAAAACAGTTGACAAATACAAATCTTTTTAGTATTATTATAAAGCTGTTTTGAGCGGTGCAGTGAAAATCTGCTTGGAATAGACATATATCGCGGGGTGGAGCAGCTAGGTAGCTCGCCGGGCTCATAACCCGGAGGTCGCAAGTTCGAATCCTGCCCCCGCAACCAGAATGGCGGCGTAGCTTAGTTGGTTAGAGCGATCGGTTCATACCCGATAGGTCATAAGTTCGAATCTCATCGCCGCTACCATGACAATAAACGTAAAAATCGTAAATATATAGAGTGACGGCCCGTTGGTCAAGCGGTTAAGACACCACCCTTTCACGGTGGTAACATGGGTTCGAGTCCCGTACGGGTCACCATAAAGTGTGGACAAAAAAGATCCATACGCCTAAACCGCAGGAAAATCCTGGGGTTTTTGCATTTCAAGGAGCAAAATTTAAAAACACAT
>JAZKZY010000112.1:0-4699 GCA_045612895.1 Candidatus Scatosoma sp.
AGAAAAAATGTATGCTATAATACGCTCACGTTTGCAAGCGAAATAAAAAGTCGCCAAGCACCGTGTCGTAGCCGTATGCCATTCGCTTGATAAAGCCGTGTTCATCAAGATTGCGCAAGCTTTCTTTTCAGCCTTTGCGTGCTGTCGCTAACGCTTCCGAAATAAAGTGGTGGTTGAGGTCAGCGTGTTCAATTTCTGCAATGTTGTCGATGTGGAAGAAACGTTCTGCCTTTCTTGCGCCGCTTTCCGTCAATTCTACCGTCTTATCCTTACGGTTGATGATGTAATCCCATTCCTTTTGAGCCGCCAAAGAACGCTTGCCTTCTTTCGCGCTTGCCTGCGACATAGCGCGCTTTTCTTCCATTTCAGCCTCGTAGTTTGCCTGTTCTTCCAAGGTCATCTTGGTGTAGTCAACAAACTCTTCATCCTCGTCGGTATCCGTTTCGTCAAGGGCAATTTCTTCACCCTTTTTATGTTTTTTCTTCTTATCTTTTTTCTTTCTCTTTTCTTCGCGTAATGCTTCCAAAGCCGCTTCTTCTTCATCTTTCAACTCATCGTCGAAACCGCCCGAGAAGGTGCGAACGAGCTTATCTACCTGCACGTACAAATCGGAAGATTTTTCACCTTTACCAGAGATGATAAGGGGGGTTCTTGCTTCGTCGATCAAAATGGAGTCAACTTCGTCCACGATTGCAAAGGTCAAATCACGCTGTACCATACGGGACATATCCGTCTTAAGGTTGTCACGAAGGTAGTCGAAACCAAATTCGTTATTCGTACCATAAACGATATCGCACTTGTACGCTTCACGTTTTTCATCGTCTTCCATACCAGGTACGACAACGCCAACGGTAAGGCCCATGAACTTATGCACTTTACCCATCCATTCCGCGTCACGCTTTGCAAGGTAATCGTTTACCGTAACGACGTGTACGCTCTTACCAGACAGCGCGTTCAAGTATGCAGGCAGGGTGGAAACGAGGGTTTTACCTTCACCAGTACGCATTTCTGCGATACGGCCCTGATGCAAACAAATACCGCCGATAATCTGCACGCGGAAATGGCGCATGCCAAGCACACGCTTACTTGCTTCACGCAAAGCTGCAAACGCGTCGTAGAGGATATCGTCCAAGGTTTCACCCTTTGCCAAACGATCCTTCAAAACCTGCGTTTGACTCTTTAAGGTTTCATCGTCCATCGCCTGATATTTCGGCTCTAACGCTTCTACCTCATCCGTCATCTTGTTCAGCTTTGCTAAGCTTCTTCGGCTGTCGCCGCCCATTAAATATTTAATCAATCCCATTAGAAAAACTCCGATAGATTTATTTTACTGATTTTGTTTTTGTGTCCTAAAAAATGCACACAACACGGCATTTTACCATCATTATATATTGTACAATATTTCCACAAAAAAGGCAAAGCATTTTACCCCTTTTTTTATAAAAAATATGCAAATGAGGGCCGTTCGTCTTAATTTATATACCCACTTTTTCGTATGTTAAGACAATTTATGATAAAATACCTCTATCCCCTGCTATTTTTTATTGTACAAATGATAAAAACGGAGAGTTTTCACTCTCCGTTTTTTATGTTTACTTCGTAATTACAAATACTTTTTCAACGCATCTACGCGGTCCATTTGTTCCCAAGAGAAGCCCTTGTAACCAAAGTGACCGTAGGCCGCCGTTTTCTTGAAGATAGGATTTCTCAACTTCAAATCACGGATGATTGCGTAGGGACGAAGGTCAAATTCCTTTTTAACTACTTCTGCCAACTCTTCATCGCTAAGCTTACCCGTACCATGGCTGTCTACGAATACGGAAACGGGCTTTGCAACGCCGATTGCGTATGCAACCTGAATTTCAAACTCATCCGCAAGACCTGCCGCAACCATATTCTTTGCAATATAACGGCAGTAGTAAGCCGCGCTTCTATCCACCTTCGTAGGATCCTTACCAGAGAAAGCGCCGCCGCCGTGCGCGCATCTACCGCCGTAGGTATCTACGATGATTTTTCTACCCGTCAAACCGCTGTCCCCTTCGGGTCCGCCGATTTCAAATCTACCCGTAGGGTTGATATAAATCTTCGTCTTTTCATCCATCAAGTTTGCAGGGATAATCGCCTCGATAACGTACTTTTTCATATCCGCGCGGATTTGTTCCTGAGAAACGAACGCATCGTGCTGGGTGGAAACAACCACCGTGTCCACACGGGTAGGAACGCCGTCCACGTATTCTACCGTAACCTGCGTTTTCCCGTCGGGACGAAGGTAAGGCAACGTGCCGTCCTTTCTAACGTCCGTCAAACGCTTTGCCAAACGGTGGGAAAGGGACAAGGTAAGAGGCATCAATTCTTTCGTTTCACGAACAGCATAGCCGAACATCATACCCTGGTCGCCTGCGCCGAGCTGGTTTTCCTCTTCGCCTCCTTCCGTCTTCTTTTCCAAGGATGCGTTTACACCCATTGCAATATCGGGCGACTGCGTATGAATCGCCACGATAATTTTACATTTATCGTACGCAAAAGTACCGAAATCGTAGCCGATTTCTTTGATAATTTCGCGTGCTTTTGCTTCATAATCTACGTTTGCCGTCGTCGTTACTTCACCCATGATGAGGAGCTTATCAAACGCCGCCGCGCATTCAACCGCCGCGCGAGCATAGGGATCGGACGCCAAGATTGCGTCCAAAATACCATCGGAAATATTGTCGCAAACCTTATCGGGATGCCCTTCCGTTACACTTTCACTCGTAAAAAATTTCTTCATTATATCGTCCTCTTTCGCAATTCGTTCGCTGTTATTATAACATTCAATTAGCCGTTTTGTCAACAATTATTGCTTGCAAAAAACAATCAATCGTGATATAATATAGCTTATGGACGAATTTTTTTTGGAAAAATGTACCCTTTGCCCCGTAGAATGCGGCGCAAACCGCCTGAAAGGCGTCGGCGCGTGCGGTGTGGACGGCTTGCGCGTGGCAAAATTTTACCTGCATCCCTTTGAAGAGCCCTGCATTTCCTTTGGAAAGGGCAGCGGCACAATCTTCTTTTCGGGGTGCAATTTGCGGTGCGCTTTTTGTCAAAATTACGAGGTATCCCGCGCCAAGCGCGGCAAACCCGTCACCCCGTCCGAGCTTGCGGACATTTTCAAACAATTAGAGGATCTGGGCGCGGACAATATCTCCCTCGTCACCCCCTCTCACCTCACTCCCTATTTGGCGGAGGCGTTTGAAATCTACCGCCCGAGCATCCCCGTTGTGTACAACACGGGCAGTTACGAAAAGGTGGAAACTTTACAAAAGATCGACCCCTATATCGACATCTACCTGCCCGATATGAAATTCGTGTCCCCCGCCCTTTCCAAACGGTATTTGGGGAAGGAAAACTACTTTGAAATCGCAAGCGAGGCGGTCAGCTTTATGGCAAACAGCAAGCCCTTGAAGATGACAAGCGAGGGGAAAATGTTGTCAGGGTGTATCGTAAGACACCTTGTAATGCCCCTTTGCACCAACGATAGCAAGGCGGTGTTAAAATGGTTCAACTCGTACCTGCCCCCCTCAACTTATTTAAGCTTGATGAGTCAGTACACCCCGTTTGGGGATATTGAGGGCATGAAAGAGTTGTCCCGTCCCATCACCGCGCGCGAATACAACACCGTGGTGGAAACGGCGTTAGAGCTTGGGTTAGAGCCTCGTCTTTTTGCGCAGGAACGAAAATCCAGCGGTGAAACGTACATTCCGCAATGGGATTTTTAATCGAACACCCTGCCCTTCCATTTGTTGAGCCAAGTGGCGAGCTTTGCCGCGCGTGAGGGCGGCGCGAGTAGCACTTCACGCTCGTACAAACGGATTTTTTGATAGATTTTTTCCTTATTTTTCATCGTTATTTAGTTTGCGCCACAGCGCGTGTTTTATACTTTTTTAGAGGTTGCTTATGTTACTTTCCGCGGACAATTTATCCTTTGGCTTTAACGGCGGTTCGTTGCTCGAAAACCTCTGTTTTTCCTTAAACGAGGGGGACAGGGTTGGGTTGATCGGTGCAAACGGCGAAGGTAAAACCACCCTTATCCGCTTAATTTTAGGCGAGCTTGAACCCGAAAGCGGCACTCTTTTCCGTAAAAACGGCATCCGCATCGGTTACCTTGCGCAAACGGGTGGGTACGATTCCTGCAATACCGTATTTGAGGAAATGCGCGACATTTTCACCGCGGATATTCGCGCCATTGAGGCACTCCGTGAAACGGAAACGCTCTTTGCAAATGCAATCGAAGGAAGTGACGAATACCGCGCCCTCTCCACAAAATACGAATATCTGAACAAGCAAATTGCGGCGCGCGACAGCTATCACTACGAAGTAAAAATCCGCACCGTCCTCAATGGTATGGGCTTTGAAAACGTATACGACCAACAAATTTCCACCATGTCGGGCGGTGAGAAAACCCGTTTGAAATTATGCCGTTTGTTGTTGGAAGATCCCGAACTTTTGATTTTGGACGAACCGACCAACCACCTCGATATGAAAACCTTGTTTTGGCTGGAGGAATACCTCTCCACCTACAAGGGCGCCATCTTGACCGTATCGCACGATCGATATTTCCTCGACCGCCTAGTAACGGCTATTTATGAAATCGAAAACAAAAAATTGTCCGTATTCAAGGGCAATTACACCAAATATAAGGTGTTGAAGGCGGAAAAGGTAG
>JAZKZY010000113.1:0-2146 GCA_045612895.1 Candidatus Scatosoma sp.
CACGTTACCACCGAGCAAGATGAGGTTGAGGTTGGGTTTTTTCGATAACTGAATGGCCGTTTGCAGGTTGTTGGTTACCACCGTTTTGAAACTCAAATCCAACCGCTCCGCAAGGGCGAGGGCGGTGGAAGAGCTGTCGATGAAAAGGGACTTGAAAGGTGGAATATAGGGAAGGGCGTACGTGGCCGCGCGCACCTTTTCATTTGCATTCTTTTCCATGCGGAAAAAGATGGAAATTTCTTCCGCGTTTTCGGGTAGTAAAGCGCCGCCGTGGCTACGCTCGACAAGCCCCATACTCTTCATCTCCGCAAGGTCGCGGCGAATGGTTGCCTCGCTGACGAAAAGGGCTTTTGCAAGCTCGTTTACGCCCGCTGTTTTGTTCTCTTTCAGCCATTTCAATATCTCATTTTGTCTTTCCGTTAAAGCCATATGTGATTTTACCTTATTTTTTGATAATTTTTTGCGCGTTTTATGCTCGATTATGCGCGTTTATGTTCATATTCTACCACAAAAAAATTTTTTTGTCAATCTTTCGAACATATATAGACAAGAAAAAATTATTGTGATATAATACCTATGATAGAAAATAGGCACACTAGGAACACCTCGTTTTTCTGGTAAAAAATGCCTGCGGTTATCCTAAAGGATAAAAGGAAGGAAAAAAATGAGATACTATTTGGCAATCGACATCGGCGCATCTTCGGGCAGACATATTATTTCCTATTTGGAAAATGGTAAAATGATCACGGAAGAAATTTATCGTTTCCAAAACGGTCCTGAAAATTTGACGGCTTTTGACGGAAATGAACACCTTATGTGGACGCACGAGCGTTTGTTCGGCGAAATCCTCAACGGCTTGAAGAAGGCGAAAGAAATCGGTAAAATTCCTTACTCGGTAGGTATTGATACCTGGGGTGTTGACTACGCGTTGTTGGACGAAAACGATGAGGCAATCGGCGGTACTTACTGCTATCGTGACTCTCGTACCGAAGCAACCATTCCTCAGGTGCACAGCGTATTCCCTTTTGAAACGTTGTTCGCAAAGACGGGTATCGCGTTTGCGTCCTTTAATACGATTTATCAGCTGCTCGACGATTTGAAGACGGGCAGAATGGCAAAAGCGAAGAGCTTTTTGATGTTGCCCGATTATTTCCACTTCCGTTTGACGGGCGTGAAAAAGCAGGAATACTGCAACGCAACCACGACGGGTATGGTGAATGCGGAAACGCATACTTGGGATGAAGAAATCCTCGAAAAGCTTGGCTATAAGAAAGAACTCTTCGGCGAGCTTGCGCAGCCCGGTACGGTGGTAGGGGACTTCAGCGATGAAGTTGCGGCGATCGTAGGTTACAAGGCAAAGGTTGTGTTGCCTGCAACGCACGATACGGCAAGCGCGGTTTTGGCGGCTCCTTTGGAAGCGCAAACCCCTTACATCTCCAGCGGTACTTGGTCCTTGCTCGGTGTAGAACAAAACAAGGCGCACACCTCGAAGAGCGCGCTTGACGCAGGTTACTCCAACGAAGGCGGTTTGAACTACACGGCTCGTTTGCAAATCAACATCATGGGCCTTTGGATGATCCAACAGGTTCGTCACGAGTTGGATGACAAGTACAGCTTTGCGGAACTTGCGGACATGGCAAGAGCAAAACCTGTACCTTACGAAATCAACGTAAACGATCAGCGCTTCCTCGCTCCTGAAAACATGACGGCGGAAATCACCGCGGCGGTTGGCAAGGAATTGACGGTTGGCGAAATGGCATACGTAATCTACAACAACCTCGCAAGATATTACGATTTGGCGTTGAAGGCGTTGGAAGAGGTTACGGGTGAAAAATATGAAACCCTCAACATCATCGGCGGCGGCAGCAAGAATATGCTCCTCAACGAAATGACGATGCAATATACGGGCAAGCGCGTTATCACCGGCCCTGCGGAAGGTACGGCAATCGGTAACCTTATGATGCAAATGGTTGGCTGCGGCGACATTGCAAACGTACAAGAGGGTAGACAAATCATTAAAAATTCGTTTGACATCGTAGAACTCTAAGAGGTGGAAAAATGAAAGTTTTATTTTACGGGGATTCGATTACCGACGCAGGTAGAAATTACGACTTGCTTCACGGCGAAGAAGCGATGGGGCATGGCT
>JAZKZY010000114.1:0-3527 GCA_045612895.1 Candidatus Scatosoma sp.
AAAAACGCCTTATTTCTATTCCACATTCGATCCCTATGAACACGACGAAGCGAAGCCTTTCCTTGAAAACAGCGAAAAGAAACGCATCGTGGTAATCGGTTCTGGGCCCATCCGTATCGGTCAGGGTATCGAATTCGACTACTCGTCCGTACATTGTGTTTGGACGTTGAAAGAACTTGGTTATGAAGTTGCAATCATCAACAACAACCCTGAAACGGTTTCCACCGACTTTGATACGGCGGATAGATTGTACTTTGAACCTTTGACCCCGGAAGACGTACAACACGTTTTGGATATTGAAAAGCCTTATGGCGTAATCATCACCTTTGGTGGTCAAACGGCGATCAACCTTTGTGCATATTTTGCAAGCCATGGTATCCGCATTTTGGGTACGTCGGCGGACAGCGTTGACGCGGCCGAGGATAGAGAACGTTTTGAGGCGTTGCTTGAAAAATATTCCATTCCTCGTCCCAAGGCAATCACGGTTATGACCAAGGATGAAGCGCTTGCGGCTGCTGAAAAGTTGGAATATCCCGTATTGCTCCGTCCTTCTTATGTAATCGGCGGTCAAAACATGACGATTGCATTCACGCAGGAAGACGTATGCCGTTATATGGACGTTATCCTTGCGCAGGGTATTGAAAACCCCGTGCTTTGCGATAAGTACTTGATGGGTACCGAGCTTGAAGTTGACGCAATCTCCGATGGTAAGGACGTATTGATCCCTGGTATCATGCAGCACATTGAACGTACGGGTATCCACTCGGGCGACTCGATTGCGGTATATCCTCCTTACAACTTGGAAGATACGATGCTTGAGAGAATCATCGAAGTATCCACGCAGCTCGCACTTGAATTGAAAACGAAGGGCTTGATTAACATTCAGTACCTCATTTACCGTGGTCAGTTGTACGTTATTGAGGTAAATCCTCGTGCATCGCGTACTGTACCTTACATTTCCAAGGTAACGGGCGTGCCTATGGTAGAGCTTGCAACGAGAATTATCGTAGGGGAAGCTTTGAAAGATTTGGGCTTTGGTACGGGCTTGTATCCTTCCTCGCCTTACGTAGCGGTAAAAGTACCTGTATTCAGCTTTGAAAAGTTGAACGATGTAAACTCCCAGCTTGGCCCTCAAATGAAATCGACGGGTGAAGTTTTGGGTATCGGTAAGACGATTGAAGAAGCAATGTTCAAGGGCTTGGTATCGGCAGGCTTTAAGATGTGTCATCCTTCCGAACGCAAACCGGTTGGCGTATATATGACTGTAAACGATCAGGACAAGCTTGACGTGTTGACGATTGCGAAGAAGTTTGGCGATTTGGGCTGTACCATGTATGCAACGAAGGGTACGGCGAAGGTTATTAACGATCTTGGCTTTGATTGTACGGTAGTGGATAGATTGTCCGCAACCGACACGGTTATCAAGTTGATGGACGAAGGTAAGATTGACTATATCGTCTATACTGGTAAAACGGATATGGAATCGATTAACGACTTCATTCGTTTGCATCACCATGCAATCTTGCTTGGTATCACGGTATTGACGGCGTTGGATACGGCAAATGCGCTTGCAGACATTATTGCAAGTAAGTTTACCGAAGATAATACCGAACTCGTGGACATCAACGCATTGAGAACGGAAAAATTGAAATTGCACTTCACAAAGATGCAATCGTGCGGTAACGACTATATTGTATTTGACAACCGCGACGGGAAGATCACTTGTCCCGAATCGATTGCGGTAAACTACGTTGTACCTCATTACGGTATCGGCGGTGACGGTATCGCCTTGATTGAGACGTCGGACATCGCTGACGCAAAGGTGCGCGTATTTAACCGTGACGGTAAAGAGGCTCCCATGGGCGGCAATGCAATCCGTTGCATCGGTAAATACCTCTACGAAAAGGGTATCGTGAAGAAAACGGATATGAAGATTGAGATGGCAAAATCCGTCTTGGACGTAAAGGTATATTCGTTTAGCGGTAAAGCAAACAGCGTGAGCGTAAATCTCGGTCAAGTTGCGCTTACAGGCAAACAAATTCCTTGCGTATGGGATGAAGAACAAATCGTTGGTAAGACGATTAACGTGGGTGGCATTGATTATAAGGTAACCCTTGTAGGGTTGGGCAATCCCCATTGCGTAATCTTCAGTGATAAAGTAGATGCAGTCAACGTAAAGGCAATCGGTCCTGAGTTTGAGAATTGTGAATATTTCCCCGAAGGCATTAATACGGAATTTATCCGCGTGGTAAATAAGGTAACGATTAAGATGCGTGTATGGGAACATGGCTCTGGCGAAACCTGGGCTTGCGGCTCGGGCGCTTGCGCGGCGGTTGTTGCGGCGGTGCTTGCAGGTTATTGCGAAAAAGACACCAACGTAACGGTAAAATTGCGTGGCGGCGACTTGACGGTAAACTACCATTCGGACGGTACGGTTGAATTGCTCGGCAGCGTGAAAACCGTTTACGAAGGGATGTTTGAAATTTAAGATAGGTAGGATGTATTGAATGGATGTTTTTTACGAGGAAAGCGCAATAGCGACTAATTCTAATAAAAAGCAAAAAAAATATAAAGTTTTATCGGTATTTTCAGGGATATTTCTTATTTTGGCAATCTTTTGGGGCGTTGTTGCCTTCGGGTTTATAACGCCCACCATCATCGGGGACTGGATATTTTGGGGTATGATCTTGGCATGGCTTCTTACGGCGTGGTATTTACTGCGTATGTGGAAGATGCGTATTAACGTAAGCTACGACTATGCCTTTGTATCGGGTGAATTGCGCATTTCCAAAGTCATCAATATCAATAGAAGAAAGTTGGTGGCTCGTATCGACTGTGAAGAAATGATTCAGTTTGGCGATGTTGATAATCCCTCCTTCGAACGTTTTAGAAACGATCCCAACGTAAAGACGGTGCTTTGTACCGCAAACGATATTGCCCCTGAAGGAAAATTCTTTATGTACATTTTGGCGGAATACAATGGTAGAAAATTGTTTGTGCTGGAATGTCGAGAATTGTTGTTGATGAATATGTTAAAATTTGCAAAGCGTAATAAGTTGGAAAGCGATTACGTGATGCAAGAAAAGAAACAGGCAAAAGCATGATTTATTTAGATAATGCAGCAACGACCAAACCGTCCTTAACGGCATTTGATCGTGCGACTGCATACGTAACGGAAAAATTTTATAATCCCTCGGGTATGTACAACGAGGGCTTTGCATTACAGAGCGAGCTGAAAAAGGCGCGCTCCGTTTTGCTTTCTAAAATAGCCGACGAAACGGCGTTTGAGTTGATTTTTACCTCGTGCGGTACGGAATCGGACAACCAAGCGATTTTCTCTTTTGCAAAAAGGGGAAATGCGGTCACAACGGCAGGGGAACATTCAGCGGTTAGCGCGGCGTTTCACGAGCTGAAAAACCGTGGGGTTGCCGAACCGAGATTTGCCCCCTTGGAAAAGGACGGCAGAGTAAACGTCAAGTCGCTACTCGATATGGTCGATGAAAAGACATCCTTCGTGTCCGTAATGC
>JAZKZY010000115.1:0-6827 GCA_045612895.1 Candidatus Scatosoma sp.
GACCAAATCGAAAATGCAGTAAAACTGTTTGTGCCGAGTGAATATAAGTATCCCGTTGACGGATTGATTATGGAATATGCAGACCTTGAATACGGACGAAGTTTAGGGACTACGGGGCATCACGAAAACCGCTTAATTGCATTTAAGTGGCAAGATGAAACGGTAGATACGCAATTCAAAGGCGTAGAGTTGGCAACGACGAGAAGGGGGATGGTAAGCATTACGGGTTTATTTGAACCTGTAGAAATTGACGGGACAACAGTATCTCGCGCATACTTACATAACTTGGATATCTTCGAGGCGTTTCAGTTCGGCGTAGGGGATACGATTAGCGTATATAAAGCGAATATGATTATTCCGCAGATAGCCGAGAACAAGACGAAAAGCAACACCTTCAAATTGCCTATGGAATGCCCTTGCTGCGGCGCGCCGTTAGTGGTAAAGCAAACGCCAGGTGGGACACGCCAGCTTTATTGCGAAAATGAAACTTGTAGCGCGAAGCTCGTGCAAAGGTTTGAACATTTTTGTGAAAAGACACGAATGAATATTGAAGGGTTATCGGCTACGACGCTTGAAAAATTCGTTTCGCGCGGTTGGCTGAAGAATTTTGGCGATCTTTACGAGTTAGAGCGTCATCGCGCAGAAATCGTGGCTACGGAAGGGTTTGGCGAAAAATCGTTTGAACGCTTACAAAAATCTATTGAAACAAGCCGCGAATGTACGCTTGCGAAGTTTATCGCAGCGTTGGGAATTCCATTGGTCGGAAGGCACGCAGGGAGAGATATCGACGAGTATTTCAACGGCTCTTGGGAAGACTTTGAATTTGCGTTACAGTTTGGGTTTGACTTTACGCAGTTGCCGAACTTTGGCGCAATGATGCAAAAAAATCTTTATATCTGGTATGCGGACAAGGAAGAAGAAAAGCTTTGGCGTCCGTTATTGAATAAAATTAAATTTACGAAGGAGACAAAAAATATGGCAAACGAACAAAACAACAAAAACCCGTTTAATGGAAAAACGGTAGTAGTAACGGGCACCTTTGCTTACGGTACGCGTGGGGAAGTGGAAGCAAGACTTTATGCGCTTGGCGCAAAGCCGTCGTCTTCGGTGACGAAGAAAACCGATTATGTGCTTTATGGTGCAAATCCTGGCAGTAAGCTCGAAAAGGCAATGAACCTTGGCATTAAAACCCGTTCTGAAGAAGAGTTTGAGCAAATGCTGAAAGAAGCGGAAGACGAGCAGGCATAAAACAGGTGCATTTATGGACAATGAAAACGCAAGTTCTGTGTCAATTATTTCAGTGAAGTTGTACCAAATAGTACACAATGAAACCAATAGAGGCATTATCTTTGAGGAATATGAAGTTGTGCGAAGAGCATTTAAGGAGCGTAGTCCAAGCGAGATATACAAAAACGTTTTTGACGGGCAGTTGGATGTAAAAGAAATTGAAGATGTTTTCTACATTTTCAATTGTAACCAACCGACTGGTTATACAGGAAGTTCGATGTCCGTTTCGGATATTGTTGTATTTGAATATAGCGACGGTAGGAAAACGGCGTTCTTTTGCGCTCGATTTGGTTTTAAGATCATTGCAACGTGGCATAACGGGCAATGGGAAGAAATGCTTCACTACAAATTATTGGACAGAAAATAATTAGAGGAGAAATATAAGATGGCGAAAGAGCAAGAACAAAATTTGAATCAGATTATCCGAAAGGATGCTAAAAATTGCTTTGTCGAGGTGTTAAATGACAAGTTCCAAATAGGACGCTTGCATTTATTTTTTGCAACGTATGATGTGACAAAACCTGTAAAACAACGGCAAATGAATAAAATCAATATTTATTTGCCGATTGAGGAAGTGATAGAGCTTTGTAGGCAGCTTTCCTCTGGAGAGTTTCGTTATATGTTGAATAAACGCAAAGAGAGTAAGGACGGCGCGCCGTTATACGAAAGTCTTGGCGGGACTTCGGCTAAACGCCTGAAAGCCTTGGGACAAGAGCGTAATGATAAAAAAAGTTTATCGAGAATGGTAACCGTTTCGGCAGGGAACAGGAGTGATATTCTTTTTGTCGCTCAAAGCGGTCCTGGGGAAGAAAACGAAAAGGGGCTTATCGTCCCTAAGTTTGGAAACCAACCTGAAAACAAGGTAATTGTAAGCATGACGTTTGAAGCGTTCAGCGAATTGCTGTTGGTCAGTAAAACGCATTATGACGCTTGGCTCACGGGTTGGTACTTGCATCGCAACGCAATGATTCAGTCGCAACAGCCGAAAGCGCAAGCTCAAGGCAAGAACAATCAATCTACGGCACCTCAAGCTGTAGAAGATGATTACGCTGACGACTATGACGGATACGACGTTGCGTAAGGTTAATGGAGGGGACGGATATTACGCCCCCTCTTAAAAACCGAGCATATCTATAACCTACATTTTTATGAGCGTAGGAAGAAAGAATTTCATATTTAACATTACGTAGAGTGGAGTCAAAGCGGCTCCACTTTTATTTTTCAAAAGGAGGGGAATCACAATTGAAAATCTGTAAGAAATGCGGTGTTGTGGTGAAAGACGACGCCGTTTTATTATGTCCTGAATGCGGTGCAGGACGGTTAAAAAAAGAACCGCAAAACAAACCAAAGAAAAGCGCTTTAGAGGTTGCGGACCCGTATTATGCCGATGTCTTGCCTGAAGATGCAGGGCAGGAGCAGAACAAACAGAACAATACGGGGTTAATTGTAGGAATCGCATTTGTAGGGTTCTTTTTGGCGATTATCGTATCCGCCTGTGCTGTGGTAGCGTTCATGATGTAAGGAGGGGAAGTATCACTGTTTTATCTAAAGGATTGCTGGTTAAAAAATATTCAAATAGCAGCATTGTAATACAAAAGTACGGGGGCAGGTACGCGTTGAAAGGTAAAAAGGCGCATGTCTGGTTGCGTGCAAGAAGCAGTTTTGTTCCGCAGGGCTTGGAAGAAAATCAGATATTTTCCGAGCTTTGCAAGAAAGGTGTATTAGCGCAAACGGATATGCCAAATTCTTACGGTAAGTATTACCTATTAACGAACAATATTCTTTGTGTTAATAGACGAAAGAAGTGCTGCTTTCTATTGCCTAGGTTGGAGAAGCGGATTATGCGTTGGCTTCAAGGCGGTAGACGTAAATTGACTGTAGAAGAACTCATATTCTTAATTGAGTATGACGTGAATCCCTATGCTTACGAGGATGATGAGTTTGGGGTAGCGTTATCTGAACGGATTCATCAAACTCGTGTCCACGTAAATAATCTACTGCGCCAAGAGATGTTGGGGGCAAAGCATAGAGATGTAGTGGTAAACGCAATTTTGCGTTTGCTTGAGAAGAATAGATTGTATCTATTGTAAGGAGGGACAATGAAAGAAAGATGGAAGAATGGACCTGAAGCGTTAAAGCGGAAGGTAATCAAGCGCATTTGTATGGGATTACTGTTTTGCGTGATAGGGATAGTTTCTTGGATTATATCTAAGAGATTTTTGTTTGCTTTACCCTGCTTTGCGGTATCAGCCGTTTTGGTTTTAAGCGGCGCAAATATTCTTTTTGCGGTTTTGACGGCAGGATATATAATACTTTCAGGAACGTGTGAACGGGTAGAGCAAACGCTTATTACGAAACGCACGAAGACGATGTATTTAACAACGAATTACGGGACGCTAAAAGTCCTAATTCGGCATAATGCGCGTAGGGTTCAAGTGGGTGCGTATGTATACTGTTATATATCATTGAAGGTACCCGTGTACGAGTTTAATGATATAAAAGTAGTCAATGACTATTATGCAGTAGAGTTAATGAATTAGTCAAATATCGACCTTGTTTATCAAGGGCGTGGATGCTTATAAGAGCGTATATAAAATAGTTTTCAATTTTTTTGTGTCTTTATTTTTTTTAGAAAATAATAGTTTCAAATTTTTGGTCGGTTATGAAATTAACCGACTTTTTGTTTTTAATGTGGTTTCAACCGCGAAGAGCGGAAGGAATAAATAAATTTTAAGCAGGCGAAAGGCTTGCAAAGGAGTAATTTTATGAGTAGTTATGCTATTGAACAAAAAGCAGTCGTATGCAAAGGCTTCGACAACAATGAACCACTCAGATTTTCCGAGACCGGCGAATCTGTGTGTTTCCGTGTAAGTATTCCGCATTACGATCCGAATGCAGAGGACAAAACCTTTTGGGAAAATGCGACCTTGAAAGCATACGGAAGCGTATGTGAGGAAATCAAGCGTTTGGATTTGAAAGCTGGGAGCTGTATTTCCTACGTGGGCAAAAAGATTGTCGGGACGTTTCCCGATAGCGAGGGTGAGATAAAGAAAAAAATCTTTATTAAACTTTTGGAAGTGAATTTCGCGTTGAGTGGAAACGGCAGAAGATCTACTTCGAGCGATGACGCAGAAACGGAAAATCAACCTACGAAGCCCAAGGTGTCGGGAAACGCAACGAGCGCAAAAGCGCCGTCTAAAAAATCTGCAACCGAATCGGAGAATTTCGGTGGGTATGCGCCGATTGCAGGCTACGACGAGTTCTGTTAAGGTTTGTCCCTAACAGAAAAGAGTGAAATAAAGCACGTATGAATTACGCAAGTGGTTTATGCGTGCTTTTTTTTGCTTTTACGGAGGAAATGAAAATGAAAAATGAAGATTTCGGTAAATTGGCAGATGAAAAAAAACGTAAAAAATTGAAGTTTATCTTAAAGGAAAAGACAAAGAACTGTCTTACGGATGCGGAGCTGACGAGTATTATTGACAATGTAAAACTCAAATGTCAGTATATCATTCAAATGCATTTCAACGTCGAATCGTTTGAGAAAATTCTTGTAAAACCGAAGATGGGCAACGTAAAGATTGTATTAGGAACTGTTGTATTTGCGGATGGTGGTTCGTCGGGAACTTTAAAAGATAAAACAAAAGTGGCGGCGATTATCATTAAAAAGTCATATACGGATGCTGACGGTATAATTCATATTTACGTCCCCCCAGGTAGTAGGGCAAAGAGAAGCCAATCTATGCAGGAGCCAATGGTATTATGCGACCAAAACTGTGTAGACGAGCTTTCCATTTGCCCTCATATCGAATATAGACCAGACATTTTATTTTGTGAACTTCAACCACCTAAGGAGGTAAAAAATCATGCGTAAAAACAAATATGTATATACAAAAAAAGATATTATAATTGGCATTGTCATAATTGCCGTATTACTGTTTAAGTTCCGTTTATGGCCGCTAATAGCGGTCGGGATATTTATCGGTATGGGATTACTGATAAAGAAAACATTTTTCTCGACGACAAACCAGGCGGAGTTACAGAAAGATGAGCAACTGCCGAAAGAGGAACCTTTTATACCGCAGGAAACGGAATACGATTTTATTGTAAAAAGCGTATCGTTTTATATTTACGATGTGTATCCAGATGCGCAATGGATTTGGGAAAGCGCAAAAGCGTGGGAGCAAATTCAAAACGGCGAAGACGTTTACATAAGACTAAATAAAGCGGGGGGATACCGCAGAATAAAGGTTCTTGTTAAAAATCAAACCGTCGCAGGTATTGAAATTTTGGATGAGGCAAACGAAAATGCAGTAACCGTATCGAATGTGGAAGAACGGGAAGAAAGAGATGACAGTGAGCGAGTTGCTTTTGATTGGGTAGATTCGCATATTGCAGAATTGAATGAAAAATGCAACGACGTAATTGGGTTGGGCAATAACGAATTGGTTTTAACAATTAAGGAGTTGCCAGAAGAAAAATACTGGGAGCATGTACGCGACGAGCTTGTAAAAGCGGGACTTGAAAACGTGGAGGTGATTCCCAGTGAAGGTATTAAAATTAAATTAAAATAAAGGAGATGAATACAAAGAATGAACAGTATAGCAGTAAGAAACTTATTTCATTTCGGGCGACCGTTGCCGACCCCGTTTGATGCGGGTTCAAAAAAGGTAAAAGCGGCGTCCAGATTTGGTTCAAGTAGTGAATCGACGTTGTGCGGTGGCGTTGTCAAAGGGATAAACGCTATTTGCGGATGTAAAAACGGTACAGGCTTGGGTGCAGTAGGCGTTCTAAACGGGAGAAATATTGCTGAGTATAAGTCTAGTATTGGTGACGAATACCATTTAATTATTTACAATCAATCAACGGGTGCGTTGAATGCAAGCGTATATTCTAAAGATACAGGCTTGATGCAAGGTTATGTGGTAAACGATAAAAATAGAGACGGTGCAGCAATTATTATGGCGATGTTTCCCACGTTAATGGAGGAAACGGAGTTTGCCGAAAAATTCAATGCGTACTATGAAGAATACAAAAAGGGTTTGCCTGACGTTGAAAATGCGAGAATGCTAATGGCTGTTCTTTGTGAAAACGTATATCGTAGAGTGCAAAACGACACGATAATAGAACACGTCAAGGCAGATATTGACGCAGGCGGAACCTTGTTGCCGATATCCAAGCCGCAGTTAGAATCGGGCGCATACGAACCGCAGGAAGTCGTAGCGGGTGAGTTTGTGATTTTTGCCGAGAAAAAGGGCGGAAGTGTGTTAACGCAAGCCAAAAAACTTATGGACGTAGAAGATTTGCCTGATAAATACAAGTATTCTCAGCGGAAATATTCGAAAGCGGAAAAGGCGTTGATTCCTAAATTGCCTGACTGGTATATCGTACCGCAACAAGTAATTGACGTTTGTTTGCACGCGCAAAAAACGACGGGAAAGGCAAAGCAAATGCGAAACTTTCTTCTTCGAGGCCCTGCGGGTACAGGTAAAACGATGGCAGCGCAAGCGATTGCAGCGGGTTTAGGCTTACCGTATATG
>JAZKZY010000116.1:0-4905 GCA_045612895.1 Candidatus Scatosoma sp.
GATCCAAGCGATGTCGTCGCCTACGCATTGTACTTCGTAGCCAGCGTCAAGGTACTGCTTGGGAGGGATCAACATTGCAAGGTTCGTCTTACCGCAAGCGGAAGGGAACGCTGCTGCAACGTATTTCATTTCCTTATCCTGAGGACGCTTTACGCCAAGGATAAGCATGTGTTCTGCCATCCAACCTTCTTTCTTACCAAGGTTGGTAGCGATACGAAGCGCGAAGCACTTTTTACCAAGCAATACGTTACCACCGTAAGCGGAGTTAACGGAAATGATGGTGTTGTCTTCAGGGAAGTGCATGATGTATCTCTTTTCAGGGTTAACGTCGCATTTTGCGTGGAAGCCCTTTACGAAATCGCCCGTTTCACCGAGCTGATCAAGGCACATTTTACCTACTCTGGTCATGATCATCATGTTGAGTACAACGTAGATGGAGTCGGTGATTTCAATACCGATCTTCGAGAAAGGCGAACCTACAACGCCCATCGAATAAGGGATAACGTACATCGTTCTGCCCTTGTATGCGCCCTTTGCAATTTCGTTAACCATTGCATAAGCTTCTTTGGGTGCTTTCCATTTTACGATGGAATGAGGAAGCGCGTCTTCTTCGTTTTCACAGCAAATGAAGGTTCTGTCTTCTACACGCGCTACGTCGTTTTCAGCCGTTCTGTGGTAGTAGCAATCAGGCAACAATTCTTGGTTAAGCTTGATGATTTCGCCGGTTGCGCAAGCTTCTTCTCTCAAAGCGTCTCTTTGCGCGTCGCTACCGTCAATCCAAACCACTTTGTCGGGCTGTGCAAATGCCTGACAATCTGCAACGAATTGAAGCACTTTCTTGTTGTTCGTCATTTTTTTATCTCCTTAAATGATAATTTTTTTTCTTGTCTTGTTTATTGTGAAATCCACAAACCGCTTGGTCGCAGGTTGCCAAATTTTCACCAATTACATTATAACATAAATATTTTCACTTGTAAACTGTTTTGGGAAAAATTTTTTCGCGCGCGTGTAATATTTATATCATTTCCTCTCTTTCCCGTAGAAATACAAGGGGTTGATTGCCAAGGACACCTCCGCCGTTTGCCTGTCAATCTCCCTCGTTTCCTCCTCGGTGTACCGCCTATTCGAGAAGAAGAGCAGGACAATGGACGAATAACCCGTAGCAACGATCAAGAAAACGGGCCACACCGCCTTTTGAAAGAGGAGGGAAATCACCAACAACGCCGTAGAAAAAGCAATTTCTTTCCATTGAAACCGCAACGCAAATAACAGCCCCATCTTCCTTGAAGATTTCGGGGTGACGATAAAGCGCGCTTTCTTCCCAAACAGCCCCATCGTTGCGGAAATCAAGGACGTCGTCAGCATAGAGCCGTACAGCATTACCACCGATGCCGTATAGATAAGGGTGCGTAAAGGGTTTAAGCGAAACGCCCAGGTGATAAAATCGTTCAGCATGGGCGAGAAAAAGAAAATCACCGTCGGGATCACCATCCAAAGCGCATACGCCGCCCCTAAATCAATAGATAATAAGGGGGCAATCATCAAGTTTGCGAAGATGAAAAAGGCGAAAACCGCCGTCAATGGCAGGTTGTAGGTAAACAAAACGATGTCCATTTTTTCAAACCATTTCATCTTGGAACGGGCGATTTTATCCGAGTATTTTTTGATAAATTCCAGATTCCCCTGCGTCCATTTGGAGTGCCGTTTTTTGAACGCAACGTAGTCAATCGGATATTCCTCCCGACACACAATATTCGGCGCAAACGCCACGTAATACCCCGCGCCGCGCGCCTCAATACTCAAACACAAATCCTCCGCAACCAAGGGCGGAAAGCCCCCTGCCGCCTCATAGCACTCCTTCTTCAACATCGCGCCGTGGCCGAGCATTGTGGAAAACCCATAAAAATGTTTCATCGTTTGATAGGTCGGCCAGTGAGAATTCACCCCCACGTGAAAAAGCTTCATGAAAAAGTTGCGGTTTCTATCCGAAATATGGTTTGCCTGCACAATCCCCACGTTCTTCCGCGCGTAAAAATATTTCAAGCTTTCCACCACGTAATCGCGCGGTAAAATTTCATCGGAATCCAAGATAACGTAATACCCGTACCCCTGCTTTTGACATTCCTCGCTCATGAAATAATGGTTGATGTTGCCCGCCTTAAACCCGATTCTATCCGTTCGGCGCACCACCTGTAAGCCGTGCTTTTGCGCAAACACGTCCACCGCCTCTTTATACACCGCCTCCGTGGAATCGTCCAAAATCACCGTCGTGATATGCGGATAGCTTTGTTTCATACTCTCTTCCAAACTCTTTCCGTCAAAATCGTTGCAGGTACAATACGCCATTAGCACCTTATCGGTTGCGTGAGAAACGTCCGTATCAATTACGTCGTGATAACGGCGTAGCATACGACGGCGAAAGCAATAATACCAAATTACGTAAAGAAAATCCTTGACGCCGTTCAGCCAAAAATAAGAAATGAATATCCCGTTAAAGGTGAGCAACACTCTTGCGCCGATGCGCACGCCAAGGGATACCGACCGCCCTGCTCGAAAGGGTACGTCGATAATTTTCGGTAAGAAATTTATCCACAACAACACCGCCAGCGCCGTCCACAATACCAGCATTGTGATATAGAGCGCCGGGCTTTTTTTCATCACGTCTTTCCTTTTTTTCATCATCATTTTCCTGCCTTTGTATATATTGTGAGCGGTTTTTCAATTTTCATTCTAAAGCCCTTATAAAGCCCCTTAAACGCGTACATGGTGCCCACAAATATAGTTTTAGCAGTACAATGCCTTTTCTTAAACAAAAGAAAAAGCGAGGGCAAATGCCCTCGCCTTTAGATTATGTAATATTAGTAGGGAAGAACGGTCGTGCTGATTACTTCACCACTTTCACTCATAGATACGAGAGCGGTAAAGTTATAATAACTAAGCGTACCCTTCAAAGTAATAGTCCAACCGGTCACTTCCTTCACTGCCGTGGAGCTAGTATAGCTCGGCGTGTAGTAAGAAATGCCGAAATATTCATAGATCTTATTCTTTACATCTTGCGAGTTCTTCGCATAGTTGATTGCCATTGTTTCCGTCAAGTAAGAACCCTGCGACGAAGACGAAGACGAAGAAATAGTTTGCGAATTATTAACGTTACCATCATCTACAACGTAAGCGATGTACTGAACGGTACCAAGCAACGAGCCAACCAAGCAGAGCGCAACCAAAATACCTGCCAACACCGTTTTTGCGTTGAGAATAATCGCTTTGCTGGAACCTTTCGAACTGGAAGACAACTTCGAAATCGCCATAACCGTAGCAAATGCCATGAACAAGATACTCATGATTGCAAGACCATTTGCATCTTCATCAAAGTCACTAAACAATTCGATGTCGTTTCTTACAATGGCAAGAATGAACATTACGATACCAACGATTGCCCACATCAAGCTTGCAAATACAACGTTATCCAAGCTAGATTTCGACGGCGTCATACGTTTTGCGTACGTATCTTCTTCTTCCTCTTCTTCCTCTTCAGCCTTTACGGTAATCGCTTCTCTTGCAAATGCAGAAACAAGCGCATTCACCAAGAACATGATACCGCCGTAAGTACCAGCGATAACCGAAAGCGAAGTCGTCAATTGCCAAATACCACATACCGCGTTCAAGAAAATCATAGCGGCCGTCAATACGAAACCGAAGAATAAAGTTACAGCGAATTTTTCTACAGCTGCACATTTTACCTTCGTGGTTCTTTCTGTTTCGAATTCAGCAAGGTTAATGCAAGGCTGCCACTTAATACCGCCAACGGTTACAAGATATGTAATGCACATCAAGGTGAACCAAAGGAAGAAGAAGCTAAAGCTCAACATCGAAATTGCGATACGAAGGAAGAAAATAAACGGGGTAGAAACAAAGTAAATCACCGCTTGCGTAGCGTGTTTTACACCGTCTTTCTTCGTTTCCTGCCATTCTTCCAAATATGCCGCGGGAGACAACAATGCGTTGTAGAAGAACAACTGTACGTAATAACAGAAAAGAAGTGCTACTTCCACAATATATAAGGGGAACATAGCAATCTTTAATATGTTACGATATCCTTTCCCCATTTGCAGATAACTGCGACCGAGCTTTGCCTCTTTCAGCAAGCCCTCAATTGACTTTTGATAATCCATAATAACCTCCTACACTAGTCTTCTTATTGTATAACTTTTGACGTGATTTGTCAATACCTTTTTTTCTTTTTCTTGTCATATTTCGTGAAATAATTCCATTTTTTCTCATTTTTTGAGGAAATCTCCGCTAAAAACAAAAAAACGCGTGGTTTTCACCACGCGTTTTGTGTCTTTTTTCAAAGATTAGTTCTTCATTGCAGCAACTTGCTTTGCAACTTCTTCGCTCAAATCTTCGCTCTTCTTTTCAAGACCTTCGCCCATTACGAAGAACACGAACTTGTTGATGGAAGCGCCAGCGCCCTTCAACAATTCGCAAATCTTCTTGGAATCGTCTTTAATGAAAGCCTGTTCAAGCAAGCAGTTTTCTTCGTAGAACTTCTTGATTCTACCCATAACCATCTTTTCAGCGATCGCTTCGGGCTTGCCTTCGTTCATAGCCTGCTGTTTCAAAACTTCCTTTTCCTTAGCAAGCGTTTCTTCGGAAACTTCTTCCTTGGTAAGGTAAGCGGGCTTCGTGAAAGCGATCTGAAGGGTTACGTCGTGAGCAGCTTCTTTTGCAGCTTCGGTAGCTTCGCCAGCCATATCCAACATCACGCCAAGCTTGCCGCCAAGGTGGATGTAGCTTTCAAGGAAGCCTTCCGTTTCATATCTTTCAAATCTTCTAACAGCAATCTTTTCACCGATGATTGCGATTTTACCCTTAAGGTATTCTTCAACGGTACCATTTGCAGCG
>JAZKZY010000117.1:0-3551 GCA_045612895.1 Candidatus Scatosoma sp.
TGGGTGGCTCGTTTTTGGGCGTTTGCACGGTTGTCCTTGCAATTTCACCCTTGATTGTACCCCCTTTTACGTTGGGGAAGACGGGGGGCAGGGCTGCGTTTAAGATCGCGCGCCAGTCGTAGGATTTATTGCCGTTGATACCGTAAGCAATTGGCACAACCTCGTTCTTCACATAGCAAATGATACCGCAAAACCCGTTGGAAATATCCAAGTCGGAGAGAAGATTGAAAAAGGATTTTCCGCGTAAGGCGAGCATTTCCGTCTTGCCCTTTCCGTCCGATAAAAGGCAGTAATATTCCCCCGAAACGAGGGGAGCAAAGTTGATAACCGACACTTCAACGGCGAGATTTTTACCGTATTGTTCTATTTTAATCAGCCCTGACAGAGTTTTCCCGTCCCCTGAAAAGCCCTGCTTGATTTGTCGTAAGATACACATTTTTTTAACGTAGTTCATGATATATCACTTCCTTATTGTGGCAGTAAAACTATTATAAGGGGTAAGCCCTGTCAAAAATTGACAACCGTTTTGCTTTTATGTCGGGTTTTGTGGAAAAAAAGTCGTAGAAAAACGCAAAAAAGTGAAATAAAATATTGACCGAACGCCCTTTTTCGCGTATAATAAGAGTATGTGGATAGAAAATAAGAAACTCCTGTGGGCGGTGCGCATCCTATTGTCTGTGGCGTGCGCGTGCGCAATCGGATTTATACTCTACAATTCTATACAAACTGCGGTGGAATCCGCCAAACAAAGCAGCCGCGCGGTAGAGGTGGTGCAAAAGGTTGTGGCGACCGTCGCGCCAAACTCGCCCATTGTTACGGCGACGGGGGACGCGTATGATAAATTGCACGCGGTAGTGCGGTCGTTGGCGCATTTTTCCGAGTATGCTTTGCTGGGCGTGTTGGCTGGCTGGTGTTATCGTTCCTACACCGATAAAAAGGTGTGGGTGTTGGTGCCGAGCATAGGCGTTACCTTGCTGGCGGTGGTGGATGAGTGTTTACAGCTCACGGCGGAAGGACGCGGGGCGCAGTTTCTCGACGTGACGTTGGATGTCCTCGGCGGCGGTGTTGGGGTGGCGTTTGCCCTTTTGACCGTTTGGCTTGTGGGAAAATGGATACAAAAAAGGAGAGCCCATGAAACAAGATAGCTTGGAAATCGCCTTAATTAAATACAACAAAAAAACCTGGTGTAAGAGCGGTTTGTTGGGTTTTTTCATAGGTCTTGCGGTGATTGTGCCTGGGATCAGCGGTTCAACGGTGGCAATCATCTTTAAGCTGTACGATCAGTTTTTGTATGCGGTGGGCAACCTCTTTAAGAAGTTCAAACAATGCTTTGCATTCCTACTCCCGATCGGCCTTGGTATGGCGCTTGGGGTGTTGCTTGGCTTTATCAGTGTGAAAAAGCTGTTGGAAATTATACCCTTTGCGGTGGTTTGCTTGTTTGCAGGGTTGATGTGTGGTGCATTCCCTGCCGTAAAAGACGAGATTAAGGATGCAAAATGGAATGCAAAACGTATCCTTTTATTTGCCGTTGGGTTGTTTGTCCCCGTCGCGCTCGGCTGTGTGTCGGCGTGGTTGGCATCGGGGGAAAGCGTGTCCGCCGATATTTTTGCAAAGGTGGAATGGTGGCATGTTCTACTGGGGCTGCTCATCGGTTTCGTGGTGGGTGTAACGCAGGTAGTACCTGGCTTAAGCGCGAGCGCATTTTTAATGGCGGTGGGCTGGTTCGGCGGTCTTGTCGATAGTGTAAGTATGACCTACTGGCAAAGCAATCCTGCCATTTTCCTGTTGTATATCGGGCTTGGCGTGGGCTTTTTGGCAGGGATTTTTACCTTCTCAAAGCTGTTGACCTATTTATTTGGCAAGGCAAGACATACCTCTTATTGTATGATTGTCGGTTTGTCGTTGGGATCGATTTTGTCAATGTTTTGCAACGGTGATATCATTGAAACGTATATTGCTTGGGCGCAAAACGGCGTTGCGGTGTTAGACCTTGTGCTGGGCATCGTATTGTTTGCTTTGGGTATTGTCGGCGCGTATTTGTTGGTGCGTTATCAGCGCAAAAAAGATGCGGAAGCGGTGGCTGAAAAGGTAGCGGAAGATTAAAAATGGGGCGTACAGGTACGCGTTGAACGTACCGTGCGCCTTTTTACGAGGGAAAAAGTGAACTGGTTTCATCGATTGAAAAAGAGAATACGCAGTTTTTCGTCCGCGCGCGGTTTTACCTGCGACGGGTGTGGGAAAGAACTGTTTGATTATCCTACGCACCGTCTTTGCGAGGGGTGCGAGGGTGGTTTGCGCTTTAACGATGGCCGTACCTGCCCAAAGTGCGGGCGTAAGACCTTGGCGGAGGGGGTTTGTCTTTCGTGTAAGGGGCATACGCCTCGTTTTAGTGTCGGGATTTCACCCTTTGTGTATCGTGGGGAGAGCGCCTCTTTCGTCAACCGTATCAAGACGAGCGACCCAACCCTTGCTCTTTATTTTGCAGAGAAAATGGCGGAGCGGTTGCTGACGGATTTTACGGGAATGTACAACTTTTCAGGGACAGGGGAAGAAACTTTGCTGTTGATCCCCGTACCCTTGACGAAAAAGCGTTTGCGTGAAAGGGGATATAATCAAGCAACCTTGCTCGCGGAAAGAGTGGCTGACGTTTTACAAGAAAAGGGGTATCGTGTGGAGTTGCGTGAGGATATTTTGTTAAAGCGCAAGGATACTGAACAACAAAAGCACATGGCTTTTTCCTCTCGTATGGAGAACGTGGCAGGCGCATATCACGTGGCAAAGCGGAAGGAATGCCGAGGTCGGACGATGGTGCTGATTGACGATATTTTAACTACGGGCGCAACGGGGAGCGAGTGCGCTTCGCGCTTGCTTTCAGCGGGCGCAGTGGACGTGATTTTCTTGACGGGCGCATCTTTGCCCGAACAAAAATAAACCGCCGAGGTCGGCGGTTTTTATTTTTACAAGAAACGGCGTGCTTCGATATAGTAGCTCCAACGCTTTGCGGAGATTTTCTCAATGCAGGCGTAGTCGGACGCGGTGTGTAAAATGTAATCGTTGCCCAGGTACAAGGCGACGTGTCCTACCCGTTCAATGCCCGTATTGTATTGCCGATCCTCGTTGGTGAAGAAGATGCAATCCCCACGTTGCAATTCGCTCTTTTTGACGAATTTCCCTTGTTTTACTTGGGTGCGCGTGGTGACGTTGAGCAGCTTTCCTGCCCCTTGGTAGAAGATGTATTGTATGAGGGAGGAACAGTCAAATTTATGCACGGAAAAGTTGGACAGCATGTTGCCGTTGCCGTCGTGCAGGCGCACAGCCCCGTAAACGTAGGGTGTGCCGAGCAACTTATACCCCTCGGAAATGACGTTTTCAATCTTGGAGGAGTCGCTTTTTTCAAGGGAAAGCACAGCGGCGTACGAGGTGCTGATATAGGCAACCTGATTGCGGTAATAGGTTTTGTACCAGCTGCCCGTTTTTTCAATCAACGCATACATGGTGCCTTCTTTTGAGCTGGTAAGTACCTTATATCCCGTACCTGCGCCGCTTCTAAG
>JAZKZY010000118.1:0-6692 GCA_045612895.1 Candidatus Scatosoma sp.
ATAAGCAAAGCAAACCCAACAGCGTTGTCACCGTGAAATACGCATAGGAAATACGATTTTCCGAATAGCCCTTTTGCTGAAAATGATGATGAATCGGCGCCATTAAAAAGATGCGTTTTCCGTGCGTCACTTTATAATATATTACCTGCATAATCACCGATATGACGGAAATTACAAAACAAAAACCGACAATGAGAAGATAGAGCGCATTACCGCTAAACCCTGCAATCGCCGCCGCAAAGCCGCCCAACGACAAAGATCCCGTATCCCCCATAAACACCGAGGCAGGCGACGTATTAAAAAGCAGATACGCCAACAATGCCCCCACCAAGCAAAAGGAAATCATAGACAAGGGCATTTCTCCGTTTTGCAACAAGATCAATACCCCAAAAAAAGCAAAAAACGGCGCGCTTACCCCTGCGGCTAACCCGTCCAACCCGTCGGTAAGATTAACGGCGTTCACCGTTGCCAAAAACACAAACAGGATAAGCGGTATTACCCACCAACCGACGTTAAACTGTATATTCCAAAAGGGAATATATAAAATGCTTAAATCCGCTCGGTAGCAATAAATCCCACAAAATATCGCCACAGAAGTTTGAAAAAGCAACTTTTGCCAAGGGCGCAAACCCAAATTTTCGCAATGACGCTTTTTCAAATAATCGTCTAATAACCCTATCATCATATATGCCAGCCCTATGGCAAGGCATAAGATCGGCGTTCTTAAATTGTTCGGACCGCTATAACCGATAAAAATAGCCGCGGCAACAACGGCTGCGGCAATGAAGGCAAGCCCACCCATGGTAGGCGTGCCGTTCTTTTTCTTATGCTCTTTTACGTATGACAAAATGTTTTGACCTGCTTTTAACCGTCGCAAAACTGGAATTAACACAACGCAAAACACAAATGACAAAACAAACGAAGTTAATATGGATAATAAATACAGCTTCACCCTCTTTTTCCTTTCATCGACAATATAGTTTGTATTATATCGTGGTCGTTAAAGGGATATTTTATACCCATAATTTCTTGATACTTCTCTCCGCCCTTACCAGCCACCAACAAAACGTCACCTTTCTCTAAAAAGTCCAATCCGTATTCAATCGCGCGACGGCGATCAGGCACAATCACATACCGCACAGAAAAACGCCGATACCCCTTTTCTATCGCGCAAATAATATCCAGCGGATCTTCATATCTGGGATTGTCAGAAGTCAAAATGGCAAAATCCGCTTTTTTCGCAACAATTTCACCCATAATCGAACGTTTGCTTTTATCACGATTTCCACCGCAACCAAACAAGCATATCAATCTACCTTTGCAAGTTGGACGTAATGCATCTATCACTCGCCCCAACCCGTCGGGAGTATGCGCAAAATCCACGTAAACGTCCCCACCATGGTGGCATCCAACCCATTGCAAGCGCCCTTCCACGCCCGTCAACGCCGATATACCCTGCGCCACAGTATTTATATCAATACCAAGCTCCACCGCGCATGTAGCCGCGGCCAAGGCATTATAAACGTTATGCCGTCCTACCAACCCCACCTTTGTACGACAAAGTTTATCATCAATATTCAGCATGCACTCGGTACCATGTTCGGATTCATCGGTAATAACTGCAAATGCGTCCGTCGGTGTATTTAAGCCGTAAAAAATCGTTTTGACGTCTTCCCCCTCACGCATTTTCCCAAAACTACGCCCCGTTTCATCGTCCCCATTTAAGATTGCGAGCGGACAATTTTCTGATAAAAACAGTTTTCTTTTCGCATCCTCGTAGGCGGGCATTGCATGGAAAAAATCCAAATGGTCTTGCGTGAGGTTGGTAAAAATGCAGGCGGTAAAACAAATCCCTGCCGTTTTCTTATAATAAAGGGCATGCGCGGATACCTCCATCACAACGTATTCAACCCCTCGCATATACATATCCGACAGCGCGCTGTTTAATAAAATCGGGTCGGGCGTTGTTAATTCGGCAGGAATTTTCACCTGATCATACACGATACCAAGCGTACCGATTACCCCAACGCGCTTATTCGCCGCCTGTAAAATGGAAGAAAGCATATAGGAAACCGTAGTTTTTCCATTTGTACCCGTTATCCCGATAACTTTTAACTTTTTAGACGGTTCCCCATAGAAAACCGATGACAATATACTCAAAGCGTCCCTGACGTTTTCTACGATAATTTGCGGTACATCCACAAATAATTGCCGTTCCGTTACCAAAGCAACCGCACCGTTTTTGATTGCCTCTTTGGCATAGGCATGACCGTCAGCGTTTGCTCCTTTCAAGCAAAAAAACAACCCGTTATTCACCTGCTGACGGCTGTCCATAAAGAGGGCTGCAACCTCCCTTTCCCATTCACCCTCGGCAACCACTTTACCATTTACAATTTCACCAAATAACTTCGATAATCGCATACCTGCCCCTCCGCTTCCATTTATTTATATGTATGCAAGTTAAGTTGGCTGTATGTTTTTTAAGGCGATAATTGTTTCAAAAATTTCTCGCGCGCAAGGGGCGGCAACAACGCTGCCGTAATACGCGCCCTGCGGCTCATCCACGATCACAAGTGTTAAATATTTCGGCTTATCCGCAGGGAAAAATCCTACAAAAGAGGATACGTATTTCCCCTGCGCAATGTGTCCGTCAACGAACTTTTGCGCTGTGCCCGTTTTGCCGCCTATATGATATCCCTCTATGTATGCCTTTTTACCGCTGCCGTCTCGGACAACCCCTTCCAACATTTGCGCAAGGGTCTTGGATGCCTTTTCGCTGATGGTTCTATTCTTCAAAATCGGCGTTTCCTCTTTCAAGACGTATCCGTCATCCGCATAAATCTTTTTCACGAGGCGCGGCGTGTAATAATAACCGCCATTGATTGCCGAAGCGGTCGCGCAAGCAAGCTGTATCCCTGACACCGCAATCGTTTGACCAAACCCGATACGCGCCAAATCGCAACCGCGCACCACTTTTTCCGCCAAAAGCAAGCCATAGGACTCGCCGCCATAATCTATCCCTGTCTTACGACCAAAGCCAAACGCGGATAGATATTGATAAAAGGTTTCCTTGCCTAGCGACATCGCAATATCGGTAAAGCATGGATTACAGCTGGTGTTCAACGCCTCCGCAAGCGTTTGATTGCTGTGTTTGCCGTTGGCATGATCACTCCAACATTTTACCGTCGTTCCGTCTACACTCCGCGTGCGAGCGCTGGAAAACACATAATTTGGTGAAAACGCCTTAGAATTCCCGCGTAAATTTTCCTCAATATTCATTGCGGAAGTGATAATTTTGAAGGTAGAGCCAGGCTCGTAAATATCACACACCAAACGATTTCTCGATAACGCATTTAACAGCTCGATGTCATCCCTGGGTACCTCGTTTAGATTATAGGACGGATAATTTGCAAGCGCAAGCACCTCAAAAGTTTCCACGTCCAAAACGATACATTCTATTGAACTGGGCGAATAGGTGGCATAGTTTTTCTCTAAAACACTTTCCACCCCTTCTTGAATGCCGTAATCAATGGTAAGCTGGATATTATATCCGTTTTCCGCAGGTAAATAGGTTGCAACGCTACCTTCAATTTCCACCCCGACCAAATCCGTTTCATACAACAGTTCTCCCTTTTTCCCTGAAAGATTCTCGTCGTAGTATTTTTCAAGCCCGGTCGTCCCTACGTTGTCCGAAGAGGTAAAACCCAACACCTGGCAAAGCGCATCGCCTTTTGGATAAAAACGAATATTATCTCGTGAATAATACACCCCGTCCAAAGGAGTGTTTGCAAGCTGGGCAACCGCCTCCTTGGTAACTTTTTTGGCAATCGTTACCTCCGAGGATTTCTTTTTGGTCAACCGTTCGTAAACCGCATCCCTGTCAAGCCCTAAGGTTTGCGCCAACAAACCCGAAGTCGCCTCTTTATCCTTTACCGCATTAGAACGCGCAAAAACGGTGTATGCCGTAGAATTATCCGCCAGCACCACCCCGTTTCTATCCGTTATCTTACCACGCTCCGCCACGATAGGAATTTCCCGCGTCCATTGGTCCATCGCGCGATAGCCCAACTCCTCACTCCAAATCACCTGCACGTAGAAGAAACGCGCAAATAAAAAGCAAAAAAGAAAGGTTATTGCCAAGCCAATGGCAAATAACCTCTTTCGTAAAACCGATACCGAATAATCTTGATAGGATTTTTTGATAATCGTAAACTCCTGTTTGATATTTAATTTTATTTGTTAATTCCCAAGCACAATACCGTTTTCTAACGCATACTGTCTAATCGCTTCTTCCGATTTTGCAGCCTCAATACGTTGTTCGATTTCCGCTACTTCGTTCACGAGTTCTTCTTTCTGTTCTTCCAAGTTTTGAAGACGGATACGTTTTTGACGAATAATCTGCGTATTCATGCAAATCATAGCAAGCATTGCCACAACAACAAAGGTAAACGCTGCCATAATCACTTTTGCCAAAGGCGTCAACGCATAGCTAACCTCTACCGCTCTTTCCGTTGCTTGAACGGGAGCCGTAAATTCTACGGGCTGCATATTTTCCTTCGCCATTTCGTATTTCTGCGTAGTAAATACCGCAGCCGCCATGGGAGATGCATATTCAGTTACAAGCGGAGCTTGTTCTAATCTCGCTACGTTAGAAGGAGAGATATAGAGGGGCGCTTCTTCCACGATAGGTTCTTCCACCACTTCCGCTACAACATCCTGCGCTTCGTCTTCCTCAAATTGCGCGTGAACAAGATTTTTAATTTTAAGAAAGTTCTCATTAATAGACTCGTTGTGTTTTTGAGCTCTTTCTGCTTCGGCTTTTTGCAATTCCGTTCTTTCGCGCAACATGTTCATCCCCATTCCTCCAATTGCTGTGTTTCCTCTGTTAATCCCTTATCTCGAGGTCAAATTCTTTCCGCCACCCTTAACTTGGCGCATTTACTTCTTGAATTATATTCAAGCTCTTCTTCGCTCGCCGTAATCGGCTTGCGTGTAATAATCTTAATTTCTGGTTTCTTTCCGCATACGCATACGGGGAAGTTTCCAGGACAGGTGCAGGGCTTTTCTAATTCCCTAAACGCCTCTTTCACAATTCTATCTTCCAACGAATGGAAGGTAAGGATTGCGATTCGTCCGCCCTTTTTCAATCTTCTCGTTAAATTGAGCACCAGCTCGTATAAACCGTCTAATTCACCGTTTACCTCAATACGGATTGCCTGAAAGCTCTTCCTTTCACACGGCGCTCCGAATCGGAATTTTGCAGGAATACTGTTTTTGATGATTTCTGCAAATTCACCCGAGGTTCTTAATGGTTGTTTTTCTCTATACTTGACTACGTTTCTAGCGATTTGCTTTGCAAAAGTTTCTTCGCCGTACGTTTTTAATATTCTTGTTAAATCCGCTTCGGAATAGGTATTTAATACGATTTCCGCGGTGAGATATGCCGAAGTATTCATTCGCATATCCAAAGGAGCATCAGCGTTGCGATAAGTAAAACCCCTATCGCTGTCATCCAACTGATGAGAGCTAACGCCAAAGTCTAACAACGCCCCGTCAATTTCATCAATCCCTGCTTTTTCAAACACCGTTGCGAATTCTTTGTAGTTGGATTTGTAAATCTCGAATCTACCTTCGAATTCTTTCAAGCGTTCGCTTGCCGCCGCGATTGCCTCATCGTCTAAGTCGGTAGCAATCAATCGGCCGTTGGGAGCGGTACGTTTTAGGATTTCATAAGAATGTCCGCCTCCTCCAACCGTGCCGTCGAACCATACCCCACCATTTCTCAAGGCAAGGCCTTCCATGCATTCATTCGGCATAACTGGTTTGTGCGAAAATTCTAACATCGTTAAATCCCCAAATCTTCCAATTCATCGTCGAAAGCAACTTTTTCCATGTGTTCAGCATATTTATCAGCCGCCCAAATTTCAATGTAGTTGCCAACGCCTATCGTAATTACGTCTTTTTTGATGCCTGCTTGCAAACGAAGCGCCAAAGGTAAAACCACTCTACCCTGCGCATCCTCCTCAGCCATTGCGATACTACTCAAGATCGCACGCTTGATGCCGGAGACGTCGCTCAAGCCGCCTCTTGCAAGAGGGGCAAACGTTTCATTCATCGTTTCTTCAGCCATGACACCGATGCAGCCATCTTTGCCCCTGAAGAAACAATAGGGTTTGTCGCCTAACTCACCCAGCAGACCCTTCCGAAACTTGGAGGGTATGCGCAGGCGGTTTTTATCGTCTAACTGATGTTCATACATGCCGTAAAACAACATTTGCATTTCCTCCTCGCTTCTTTTCGATAATACTATGTATTAGCGGTTTGACACTATTATACAACCACTTTTGACCATTGTCAAGTATTTTTTAGAAATTTTTTCTACTTTTTTTGAAAATTTTGGGATTTTTGACCACAAAAAACCATTTTGCCACTCATATACCCCAAACAAACATTTGTTCGTGCATGTTTTTATTGTTTTCCCTTTGTTTTCCTAAGAAAAACACGTTTTGGCTTGAAACAATTTTTTCATGTTTTGGGCTTACTTTTTGCGAACATTTGTTTGATAATATTTGACAGTACCCACTTTCTTGCGATTTGGTGGTCAACATTCCCACTTTGTGGTCATTTTTGGTGTCAAGTGGTCGACAATCCCTATTCGTGGTTGCAGGTGGACATCCCCCCCTATCTTCTTT
>JAZKZY010000119.1:0-5199 GCA_045612895.1 Candidatus Scatosoma sp.
TAGAGCGCAGTACAATCTACCGCATTCCGCATTTTCGTTATACGGAATATTCTACGACGAAAAGGAAAAACGTTTTGTTCGTATGGACCTTTCCATAGCGGACTCAGTTAGTGAGGGGGTAGGCACTCTTTCGCGGCATACAGCGGGGGGAAGACTCCGCTTTGCTACCGATTCTTCGGTTTTGCAACTGACGGTCAAGTACGATTTTTTGTGGTTGATGTCGCATATGCCGTTGACAGGTTCAAGCGGATTTTCTCTTTTTGAGGAAACAGAAAAAGGGGAAATATTCATAAAGAATTTAGCACCGATATCTTCAGACGCGTATGGTTTTACGGCTGAAACGCCCTTGAAAGGCGGTGTGATACGTAATTATATTTTATATTTTCCTCTTTACAACGACGTAAAAGAGATAACAATCGCCTTGGATAAAAACGCGCAGGTGAAAGCTGGTAAAAAGTATCGCGACGAATTACCCATTTTATATTACGGATCCTCGATAACGCAAGGCGGTTGCGCCAGTCGCCCCGATCATGCCTATCAGTCATTGATTGCAAAACGCAATAATATCGACTATATTAATTTAGGATTTAGCGGTAGCGCAAAGGGCGAAGACGTTATGGTGGATTATCTTGCAAGTATAAACTGTGGATTATTTGTATGTGATTACGACCATAATGCACCTAATGCGGAACATTTGAAAAATACGCATTATCGTTTGTATCAACGTTATAGAAAAATGCGTCACGACACGCCAATTCTTTTTCTTACAAGACCGGATATTACGGGGGACGTAGAGGGGGAAGAACGGCTTAAAATTGTGTTTGATACGTATAAAAAAGCAAAAAAAGATGGGGATGAAAACGTTTATTTCCTGTCGGGAAAAAGCTTTTACGGGAAGAAAAACCGTTGGGATTTTGCCGTGGATGGTTGTCATCCGACGGATTTTGGATTTGTAAAAATGGCGGATAAAATTTACAAAAAAATGATTTCAATTGATGAAAAATATCGTGGGTAAAAATATGAAAACGACCAACAAGCAAGCGGAAAAAGATAGGTTTATTCAAATTGCCGCAGGCGGTAAAAAGATGAATGGGGAAGTAAAACGTATGGCGGAAATACCGCCTTTGCCGATTAAACACGCCGTTTTGCAACCGCAAAACACGCAATTAGGCATAACCATGTCCGCGTTCAATGAAGAGGAAACCTATCAATCCTTCTTGGAAGAGAAGGCGGCTTTGCGTGTATATTATGCGGCGTTTTTGGAAAATCACGCAAGAAAGGTGACGGATAATGCCATTGAAATTGCGGATTTTTCTTACCGCAAAGAAACGGAAGAAGATAAAGTGGATTTTACTCGCGTATTAAATGGCGACGGGGAATGGGAACAGGTAAAAATTCCCCATTACGTAGGTCCTGACGGCAGGTGGAATGCTTTTTATCGTGCTGAGCTTTGTTTAGATAAAAAAGAAGAAGGGAAATACTATCTTCTTGATTTTGAAGCGGTAGATTATATTGCCGAAGTTTATATCAACGGCAGAATGGCAGGTAGACACGAAGGCTTTTTTGCTCCGTTTTCCGTGAATATTACCGACTATATCCACGCAGGTAAGAATATCCTGCTTGTCGTTGTGAAGAATGACGTGACAAGTACGGCGGTGACAGTAGACGGCTATGCTCATTACGGGGATAAAATCTACGGTGCAACTCACTTTGGTTATGATGAACCGAACCTTGGTTGGCACCACTGTCCTGCTGGTGCAGGAATCTTTGGGAAAGTTAAAATGACGGTAGCAGGTACGAGCCGAATCACTGATATCTTCGTAAAACCCGATATTGATAAGGGAGAAATCACCGTCAATACAACGGTGTTCACCTATGCCTATAAAACTTGCCGATATAAAATTGAATATACGGTAGAAGGCAGAAACTTTAAAGAAACAGTCTTTGAAAACGTAGCAGGAAAAACCGATCCGTTTACGATTGATGAAAATTATTTAACAGAAAAGTTTTCTATACCTAACTATAAATTGTGGACACAAAAAACGCCGTATTTGTATGCGATAACGGTAACGTTATACGATGAAAACGGCAATAAGATAGATGAAAAGCAAACGCATTTTGGAATGCGAAAATTTCATATGGACGAAAACAGCACGCCCAAAGGTGCGTTCTATCTCAATAACGAGCGAATTATTCTTCGCGGAACAAATGAAATGGGACACTTACCCCTTTGTGTGATGCGTGGAGATTACGAACAGCTTATTGACGATATTTTGATTGCAAAAGTGGCGAATTTGAACTTCTATCGTATGACGCAACGTCCCGTACACGATGAAATTTACACCTATTTCGATATGCTCGGTATGCTTTGTCAGAGTGATTTCCCGCTATTTTCGTACTTGAAGCCGAGTGCGGTAGGCGAGGCGTTAAAGCAGGTACGGGAAATGGAAATTCACACGCGCAATCACCCGTGTGTTGTTGTGGAAAGTTTTTGCAATGAAACGCTGGATAAAACGGCTTGGGGGAAAGAGCAGTACAATTTATCCCGATTTGAAATTGAAAAATTCTTCAATGCAGCAAAAGAAGTGGTGGAAATATACAATCCCGACCGCGTGATTAAATATTGCGAAGGCGATTACGCGCCTCTGCCTGAAACGCACGGCATCAGCGATTTCCATTGTTACACCTATTGGTACGTATCACACGGAATGCCGAGCGGAAAACTGCAAAAAGGCTATATTCCGCCTATTCGTCCCGATTGGATGACGGGTTGTGGGGAATTTGGTGTGGACGGGTTAGATCGTTGGGAATTGATGCAAAAATACTGTCCCAAAGAATGGTTGCCGATGACGCAGGACGAGCCGTGGTCACCGAAACCTATCGCAAAAGAGCAGTGCTACGTCTTGCATGGGGACTTTTTCCCTGAACAAAACACGGCGCGCGAATGGATACAAGCAAGCCGAGAATGGCAGAGAAAAGCCATCAAGGACTACGTACATATTTTGCGCCGTAGGGTAGACTATATCGAAAGTACAGCGGTGCATCTACTCATTGACGCGTGGCCGTGCGGATGGACGAAAACGCTTGTGGACGTGGATAGAATTCCCAAGCCTGCGTACTATGCGTTCAAGGAAGCGAATATTCCCGTCCGTATAAGCCTGCGCAGGGATAAGTACGTTGTGTATGCAGGGGACACCCTGACGACGGAAATCTATGCGCTAAATGATACCGCAAAAGACGTAGACGTAAAGGCGACGGCAAGCGTCTATTTTAACGGCGAAGAAATTGCTTCATATGTGTGTGAAAATACGGCTACGGGGGTAGCATGTACGTATTTAAGCGAAATTTTGACGAAAATTCCCGAAGATAAAACGGGCGTTATCAAGGTGGTGGCAAAGCTTGAAAACGGCGATGAAATCACCTATGATGAAGTGGAATATATTGTCAAAGAAAAAGTAGAAAAGGCACAAAAAACTCCTATGTTGTTGGGTGATAGAGTGCAGGCAGTAAAACAAGTATGCGACGGCTCTACAACGGATAGCGTAATTTTTGCCGACGACGATTATTTCTACGAACACCGAGAGGAATTAGAAAACAAAGCAAAAGACGGTTGCCGTTTGATTGTTGTTACGAATAAGCCGTTGCATATTCTTGGCGAAGATATTGTTTTCCGTGTGCATACTTTGGAAGAGGAAGTCCGCGCGAACAATTTTGTGGCGAGAAGCGAAACGAGCAAATTCACGAAAGAGTTTGCGGAAACGGATTTTCAAAATTTCTACAATGCAAAGACGGATTATCAAGACTTGACGGCTTGGTTTAAATTCGAGTGGGCGGATTGCGAAGAAATCCTTTATACGTTTGAAGATACAAGCGACCCGAAGTATGCACTCCATAAAAAGCACAAAATGATAGCCGCACTGAAAAAACACGGCAAAGGGGAAGTTATTTTAACCACGCTTTCCTGCTTGGACGGTTGCTTGGGGTGCAATCCTGCGCTTGATAAGCTCATTGTTAATTTCATAGCAAAGGAGTTGAAGAAATAAGATGGAACTAATTTGTTTGCAAATTGATTTAGCGCGTCAAAAAGAACGCGTAGATTTCGTCAAATCCTATATGGATTTTGCCGTTGAAAACGGCTATAATTCGGTTTTACTGTACTTAGAAAACGTGGTAAGAACACCATCTACCGAATATTTTGATAAAGAAGACACCTATTCGATGGAGGAGATGTCGGAAATCATAGCCTACGGAACGGCGAAGGGTTTAGACGTGATTCCTGCTTTTGAAAATTTGGGGCATTTGGAGAAATTTTTTGAATATCCCGAGTGGGAGAGCTTATCCGAATGTGAGGATACCTCTAAGGAAGGCAGAGGCTTTGAAAGGGCGAAAAGAGGTTCTTGCGGATGTATCAGTAATGCCATGCTGTATGAAAAGCTTGACGCGTATATTCGCGAGGTCGCGTCGCTGTTTCATAGCGAATACATTCACATGGGATTAGATGAGCCGTTTGACTTTGCGGTTTGCCCGAAATGCGAAGAAAGGATAGTAAACGGTGAAACGAAAACGGAACTTTTCTACAAGCACATTATGCATACCTACGATTTGGCAAAATCGATGGGAAAAACAATGATGATGTGGGATGACTTTTTTGAGTATGCGGACGTTGCGGAACGGTTGCCGAGGGATATTATTTTTTGCAACTGGAACTACTTTTTTGTGGCGGATGAGCCTGCGGGACACTGGACGAACCGTATCAAAAAGGATTGGTTCCGCTACTATGAAGAGCTGGGCTTCCGATATATGTTTTGTACGTACGCGCATAGGGCGTCTTCGCTTTATAATTTGGAAAGCTTTGCACGCTACGCGTCCAAATACAAACCCTTTGGCAGTATAACGACGACGTGGATACGCAGCGATTCTTTCTATCTTGGCGCGATGCCGTTTATGGCAAGCGCAGGGCAGTTGCTATCGGGAAAAATTTCAACGGATGAAGAAATCTTAAAGGTTTACAGTGAGTTCGTTGGGGAAGATTGCGCAAAACTGCTTACAAGTTTAAGTATCGCAACGTATTTTAATGGGTATAACGATTTTTCCGCTTGCTGTGAATCGGAATATTACGTGAAATATGCTTACCGAAAACAGCTTGCTTACGTAGTGGATGAATTACGTAAATATGAGAGTAAAGCGGATGGGCTTGCC
>JAZKZY010000120.1:0-20329 GCA_045612895.1 Candidatus Scatosoma sp.
CCTGCATCGTTTACACGGATACCTTCACTATCAAAGCTATATGCTTCTCTTTCCCATTGCGCCTTCGTTACAGGTCTAATGTTATCTACGTAGAAGCTGTCGCCGCCTACAACGCCGCCCGAAGAGATAATTCTTTGTTCAGTCGCATTGTTATCGATCCAGGACTGGTAGTCCGCTCTCGAGAAGTAGAATGTCTTGAACGCATCGTTACGGATACCACTTACAGGTACGCCGTTTACTGCGTAGTCATTGATATAAACGTCTGCCGCGAAGGTACCGTTGGAACGCTTCGTTACACGGCGGAAGTTGTTGGTGATGGTTTCCCCAGACTTCGCGTCAAACGCCACGTATTCTACGCTGCTATCCGCAAAGAAGCTAGCGAGGTAATCACGCGTTACAATCAAGCCAGGAGCTGTGCCGTCTGCCTTGTTCTTAACCTGCAATACTTTGTTGCCGTTCAATTCGGTGATTGCAAGATATTCGGTCGTATCCGCCGCCTTGAAGTAGGAAGGCACTGCGGTCATGCTTTCAAAGTCTTCACCGTATACGATCAAATCACAAGTTTCGGTTTCGCCCATAAAGCTTGCCGAAATGGTAACCTTACCTGCTTTCTTTGCGGTAACTTTACCGTTTTCATCTACGGTTGCAATCTCTTCGTTCGAGGATTCCCAAACGGTGTGCGCGCCGTTAAAGGTAAGCGTATCCGTACCGTCCGTAATCGTCGAATTCAACTTCATGGTGCCGTTTACGTCAGCCATGTAGTAGCTGGATTTATCCAAGGAAATGGAGAAATCTACGTTTGTCGCCGTAGCAGCCTCGGTAATGGTATTGTACGTAGTACCCTCATAGGTATAGGTGGAACCATTCGAGGTCATGCCCTTGTCTGCCAAGTACGCGCCCCAAATATATTCGCTAAATACCGCGCGAGGAGCGGTTTCCGTATAATCTTCGTATGCTTCTACCGCTACGTATACGGCGTTTCTAACGTTGTTTTCCACGTCAAAATCCGCGAACGTGTATTTCGTTACACCGCCGATTTCTTCCGCTATGTAGGCGATACCCACGAAATCTCTGTCATAATTTTCAAGCATGAGGTTGCTGATTACGGCATTTGCGTAGTAGCCACCGTCTTTTTCGTAGATATTATTGTCTAAACCCGGATTCGCGCTGTCGTAGAATACGTGGTCAATTTTCTTCGTAATGTTTTGGTATTGCTTTTTCGCCATACCCGTTGCACCGTTGGAATATCTAGACGCATCGCTAAGATAATCATAAGGAATGATGAAAATACCCATTTTCTTGGTATAATCCGAACGATTTGTCATCAAATCCCCATAAAATTCTTCGCTCATTTGCGCGATGAAACGCAAACCCAAAGGCGTAGCCATACGGATAGACGCGCCGTCTACCATTTCAAAGTCGGCACTCGTCGTTGCGCCTGCCGATACACTATTCTTTGTGGAAATACTAAATGCTGTTGCGACCGTTGCCGTTGCTCCCGTCAACACCGCAAGCGCAGAAAGCAACAATTTTTTCGTAAATTTTTTCATAGCGTCACTTTCTCCTTTCTTTAATCGTTAAAAATGTCATCACTGACTAAGTCGTCTTCTTGCGCACTGTCAAAAGTGCCTGCCGAAAGAGTTACGATATCCTCCGTTGCCAAATACAACAACTGGATATCCATCTCTAAATAATTCTTTTTCATTTTTTTTAATCCTTAATTTTAATTTTGGTTTACAGCGGCCGCCGTAAAGACGGCCGCGTAAACACTTTATTAATTTTTAGATCTTAAATAGAGCCCGATCTTGCCTTAGTTCAAGGGTTGAAAATCATCAAGATAGATGGTACCTTCTACGCTGCCCTGAATGATAAGGAAACGGCCGTTGCCGATTTCATCAGCAGTGATGGTAATTTGTACCCATTGATTTGCAGGGATATTCATACCTTCGCCGCCGTTAAGCTTACCGTTTACACCATTTGTGATGTTGTTTGCGGTAGTACCATTGATTGCGGTCGTAGAATACATCCAGAAGGTAAGGCCGTTTGCAAAAGTCGTTTTTGCATCGCCACCGTGCGTAAGATACATGTAACCTGCGCCCTTATCAAATGCAATCGAGTATTGACCGTCATGAACGATTTCAGTGTCGAAACGTGCGTTGGAAACCGAATTAACGTCGTTTGCGCCGTTACCTTCAGCAATTGCCAACGAGAACTTCGTACCCGAGTAGTCGTTGCCCTTGTTGTAAACGTATGCCGCGCTGTCAGCCGTTTCGCTGTCCAATTTGTTCGTACGAAGGCCTACCGTAGCAAATTCGAAGCTATTCTGAGCTGCTGCATATTCTTCAGCAGTGATGGAACGCATGTTATCGATATAATAGGTACCGCCGTTGTCGTCGCCAACCGTAAGCGAGTTCACGGAGCCAGACACATAAACCGTCGTCCAGCCGCCTTCAACAAGCGATGCGCCAGGAATGATGCTATTCGACAAACCAGTTTGAGCGGTGCTTATTCTTGCGCCAGCACCCACAGGCGTGTAAATATCTACTGCCCAGTAACCAGTCTTCGTAACAACGTCCGTATAACCCGTCTTCGCGGAATTAAAGTTAATGGAGAAGTTACCACCCGTCTTCGTGAACATCAATGCACGAGCGCCATGGGTTACGTATTCGCTGGTGTAACCAGGATTTTCGAATACCATACCGCTGTTAACCTGAAGGTTAAAGCCCCAGTCGCCAACACTCTTCGTCGTATAGAACAACAAGGTTCTGCCTGCATCGTTTACACGGATACCTTCACTATCAAAGCTATATGCTTCTCTTTCCCATTGCGCCTTCGTTACAGGTCTAATGTTATCTACGTAGAAGCTGTCGCCGCCTACAACGCCGCCCGATGCGATCAGTCTTTCTTCGGTTACGCCGTTATCGATCCAGGACTGGTAGTCCGCTCTCGAGAAGTAGAATGTCTTGAACGCATCGTTACGGATACCGCTTACAGGTACGCCGTTTGCTGCGAAGTCATTGATATAAACGTCTGCCGCGAAGGTACCGTTGGCACGCTTCGTTACACGGCGGAAGTTGTTGGTGATGGTTTCCCCAGACTTCGCTTCAAATGCAACGTATTCTACGTTGCTATCCGCAAAGAACTGCGCAAGGAAGTCAAGCGTTACAATCAAGGCAGGAGAACCGCTGTCCGCTTTGTTCTTAACCTGCAATACTTTGTTGCCGTTCAATTCGGTGATTGCAAGATATTCAGTCGTATCCGCCGCCTTCATATAGGAAGGAACTTCGGTCATAGATTCAAATACAACGCCTTCGGAGTAAACAGCCGTCAAGGTTACGTCGCTTGCGATGTTCCAGGTTTCGGAAACAATAAGGTTACCCTTTTCATCAGCCCAACCCAAGAATTCTTGATAGCCCTTAGGTGCGGTTGCCGTTGCCAAGGTGTAAGCTGCATCGTAGGTAACTTCCTGCGTATATTCGCTTGCTTCGCCGCCGTTTGCATTATACGTAACCGTATAAACGTTTGCCGTATAGGTAAGCTCTACCGTAATGTCGCCGCCCGTCAATTCGATATCGCCCCAGCTACCCGTGTAACCAGTCTTTTCAGGGATAGCTACTTCACCAAGGTCGGCATTTTCTACGGTATAGGTTGCCGTACCGATTACTTCACCGTCAGCCATGAAGGTTACGGTGTATTCGATTGCTTCGTAGGTTGCGTTTACGATGATGTCACCGGTCGTCAATTCATATGCTTCCCAAGCGCCGTTAGTGTAGTGTGCTTTTTCGGGAACTGCAGGCACGTTGATGTTCTTGTTTTCTACGGTATAGGTAAGTGTTTCGCCAACCTGTTCACCATCAGCCATGAAGGTTACGGTGTATTCGATAATCTCGTACTGCGCTTCTACGTATACGTTGCCGCCCTTCAATTCGTATGCTTCCCAAGTACCGGTATAGCCAGCTTTTTCAGGAACTGCAGGTTCTTCAATCGTAGTATTTTCTACGGTGTAGGTCAACGTTTTGATTACGTTGCCGCCTACCACGAATTCCACGTCATAAGCGATTGCGGTGTAAACTGCGTTTACGGTGATGTCGCCGCCCGTCAATTCGTATTTATCCCAAGCCGCCGTATAGTGCGCTTTTTCGGGCACTGCGGGTACTTCGATATTCGTGTTGTCCAAGTTGTAGGTCAACGTTGCAACCGTTTCTTCCCCGTTCATGAAGGTTACGGTGTAATCGATTGCCGTGTAAATTGCGTTAACGATTACGTCACCGCTCGTCAATTCATATTCTTCCCAAACGCCAGTGTAGTGCGCTTTGGCAGGAACCGCAGGAACAGCAATTTCGGGATTTTCTACGGTGTATTCACGTACAAATTTCGTGACGCCGTCTGCCTTGAAGGTTACCGTGTATACACCAACGGTATAAATTGCTTCAACCGTTACGTCGCCGCCCTTCAATTCGTATGCAGCCCACTTGCCGCCATAACCATCTTTGTTAGGTACGGTGGGTTCTTCGATTGCTTCCATTTCTACCGTGTAAGGAACTTCTGCTACGATTTGGCCGTCAGCCATGAAGGTTACGGTGTATTCAATCGCGGTGTAAACTGCGTTTACTTCTACGTTGCCCGTCGTCAATTCGTATGCTTCCCAAGCGCCTGCGTAGTTTGCTTTTTCGGGAACTGCAGGAACGGTAATTTCTTTGTTTTCTACGGTGTAGGTAAGCGCTTCGCCAACCTGTTTGCCTTCCGCAAAGAAGGTTACGGTGTATTCAATAGCGGTATAGATCGCCTGAATTTCCACGTTGCCCGTCGTCAATTCGTATACTTCCCAAGCCGCGGTGTAGCCAGCTTTTGCAGGAACTTCAGGAACGGTAATTTCCTTGTTTTCGATGGTATAGTTCTGCGTTTCGCCAACCTGTACGCCGTCAGCTACGAAGGTTACGTTGTAGGTTTCCATGGTATAAACCGCGTTAACCGTTACGTTGCCGTTCAATTCATATTCTTCCCAAACACCAGTATAGCCAGCTTTTTCGGGAACTGCGGGTGCAGTAATTTCGTTTTTTTCAACCGAGTATGTAAGCGTTGCAACAACTTCACCGTCAGCCATGAAGGTTACCGTGTTTTCAATCAAGGTGTATACTGCATTAACGGTAATGTTGCCGTTCAATTCGTATGCTTCCCACGCACCCGTGTAGCCAGCTTTTTCAGGAACTGCAGGTGCGATAAGGCTAGTTGCGCCCTTCTTGTAGATGATCGTCTTAACGGTTACGCCGTCAGCCACGAAGGTTGCCGTGTATTCGTTTTTACCAACACCGGGGGTTTCCTCTTCTTGCGTCGAGCTGTTTTCTTCCGTTGCGGTGGATTCCGTTTCGCTTTGTTCCTGCGATTCGGTGGAAGTACCCATAAGGCCTTCCAAGAAAGGAAGCTCGGGCAAATAACCCTTGATTTGTTCACATGCAGACACTGCGCCGATCGTTGCAGTCAATGCCAAGCAGGACAGCAAGGCTTTGAATTTTTTGTTCATATTTTTCCTCCCTAGAAATTTATATTTTTTTAACAAATTAACTTGTTTTCAAGTTCTTAAATAATAATGTAATAATCTACCCTCACACTTTTACGAGAAAAACACAAGAAAGACAAGCTTTATACGAGGGCGTATACAGGACGTACATAACCGAACGTAACGCGCTGTATTTCAAAGTGTTTTTCCGTAAAAAGTTCTTCGCTTAGAAGGGAATTACGTAGGTCGCCTGACCAGGCATCTGCTTCATCGTAAGGGTGCCGTTGTCGAGTTTCTTCAACGTTCTTTCACCCTTTACAAATACAACCGCGTGCGTATATTCTTCGCCGAAGGTTGCCGTAATCGTCTGGTATGCCTTGCTACCCTTACGCGTAGAGTCAATGATGTTTTGGAACATATACATGTAGTTGCCCTTTGCTTCATCATACAATTCGGTTACAAGCGCAACTTCTTTGTTGACGTTTACGTTTTTAAGCGCTGTGAAGTCCGCCGTTTCAATCGTACGCAATGCGTAGTTCGAATTGAAGATGGTAGGTTGCGTCATGAAGATCTTGCTGGTCTGATATTCAAAGCTCAAGATGGTAGGCGCGAGCTTTTGCTCCTCTGCCATAATCTTTTGCATCCAGTAATAGATATTCGTCTTTTCACCATACCAAGTGATGAAGGAGTTACCGTCGATGAAGTGTTCGGTGTTGTTGTCCGACTTCGTCCAGTAAGTGAAGTAGGAAATTTGCTTAATACCAAACCCAACCAAGCCGTTGTTCAACCAGTAAAGGTCTTCTTCCGACAACATTCTGGGATTTGGAACACCGTCCGTTTGACCATACGTCTGGGTTACGAAAAGGAATTCTGCATCGTATTCCTTTGCAAGTTCAGCCACTACCTGCAAGCCAAGGAAGTAATATTCGTCTACCTTGTCTGCATGTCTAAACGGATACTGGTCGTACTGGATATATTTTGCACCGGTAGCATCCATGAACGAACGAATGTACTTTTTATAACGTGCGATCAATTCCGCATCCGAATCCTTCGCCGCGCCGTAGCCCTCGTCACCTTCTACCAAGGCGGGGAAACGTACGTCAATGTTTCTATTGCCTTCCTTGTTGATACCCGTACCTGCGGTAATGGGGTTGAGGTTGTACTGAATGAACGCCTCGGGACATACACGCTTGATAGAACGGTAAACCTGACCGTAGTTTTCAACGTGGTAATAGAAAGGTTCGTCACCAAGCATAAGGCCGTAGAATACTTCGTGGTCTCTATAAGGCGCCATGTACGCCGTAATCTGTGCGTCAAGGTCAGCCTCGGTAGCAAACTTCTTGCCTTCACCAATCAAGCCGCCTTCCTGTTTGGAAAGGGATTGAATACGGGTATCGTTTAAGATAACCTTTTCTATCCCTGCTTCCTTAGCATCGTCAAGCGCCTTCTTTGCAGGGCTGGTTTCAAAATCCATACCTTCACTCATTGCGCCTTGGTGCTGAGGGAAGTAGATACTCATGCCAGCTTCCTTATATTCTTTAATTCTTTCTACCGTACGGAAATCTTCGCCTGCGGAGTATTTCACGTTGTCGATAGACCATTCACCGTTGGATGCCGCCGAATAACCGTAGAAATCGTATTGCAACGTCGAATCGGAATAATCAGGAGCAACCTTACCGTTTAATTGCAAGTCCTCGTTTGATTCGCTTGTGTTGCCGCCCAAAAACGAACAACCGCTAAACGCCAAAGACAACGTAGAAATCATCGCCAAACATATTGATAAAAATTTCTTTTTCATTGTTTTTCTCCTTATTAACCGAGGATTTCGGATACTTTATCAATCGAGTTGATGTCGCTTACGTTCGTGTATGCTGCGTAAATCTTATCCAACGTGATTGCGTAGTTGTATCTACCGTACATAACGATGTTGCCGGAAATGTAATCTTCCGTAATCCAGTCGCCCTTAATATCCGTTACGTATCTTACCACCTCTTCGTTGGTATCCAAGTTGATAAGCAACTGTTCTACTACGAAGTGACCTGCCCGTGCGCTCTTGATACCAATTACGTATCTATAATGTACGCCGTCCACCAAACCGTTGATCGACAAGGGCGAGGTTTGTTCCGTGACAACCATGTCGTCGCCTTTCCCACTCGTCTTGTAACCATGTTGCGTACCTACACGACCTGCATTATCAGGCGTACAAGCTTCCATCTTGTTAGGGCCAAAGTAGGTTACACGACCGCCGTCGTGAGGACTGACAACTTCACCGTTTTGTTTTAACATACCCGTATGCACGTAGAAGCCTGCGCGGCCGTCCGTCAACGAAGGGGTGATGTCTTTTACAAAGAAGCAAAGCTGAGGAACGCTCTTACCCGTAAAGTCTGCCACGATGTAGCTGCCCGCGCCATAGTTGCCGTTGTATGCGATGTAAGGAATGTCGTCGTTCTTGATCTTATTCCATTCGCCTGCGTAGATACCTTCATACAAGGAAGCCTTCAAATCATCATTGATCAATTCGTAGCCGTAAGCCGTCATGTTGTTTTCTTCCAAGAAGGTCTGCGCGCCTGCCGCAATCGTAGGTTTGTTTTCTACAATCTTAAGCTTGATGTTGTCAACGTAAATAACTTCACGAGGGATGAATTTATCTTCAGCTCTTAATTCGATTGCGATTGCGTAGCTCTTACCGTCATATACGCCGATATTCTTTCTAACCATTTCACGGGTAATCGTCAAGGTCGTCCACGTTTCCGCAGGGATTTCACCCGTATAATCTACCGCAAGCTTATCCGCCTTGCCTTGGTCAGCGAGCTTATAGGTCAATGCCTTCGCGCTGTATACGTCAAAGGAAATACCGTCTGCTAATCTCGACAAGAAGATGAAGTCCATAAAGCTCTTGCTGACATGGATCGTAATCGAACCATTCTTGCTGTTGATGGTGTAATATTCGATACTCTGCGCACCTTCATTGATGAAGTCCGCTTTCTTATTCGTAATAAAGTTCCAATCGTCAAAGCCGATAATCGCGCCTTCTAATTCGAGGTAGTCCGCAGGTAAATCGCTTTCCAAATCATACAATACGCGAACGCTGATTGCCGCGGGACGAAGGTCGCCCTGCTTAGGATCGAAGTACAAACGATACTTACCGCTCATATTATAGGTGAAGTTACCGTCTGCGTCGATTTCCACTTCTTCGCCGTTGGGAGCGAATACCTTAAATTCATAATCGCCGTCGGGGATTTCGATGTAGTCCGCTACATTTACCGTCGTGCGCAAATCATATTCCGTCTTGTACGAGCCAGCGCTCTTGAAGGATGCCGCTTGATCCAAATCGTAAATATCGCCAACGCCAACGATAGGCATATAAACCTTATCCATCTTCATCTTTTGACCATATCTACCGTACAATACGATACTGCCCTTGAAGTAGTCCTCGGGTAAGTTAAGCGTACCAGCCCCAGACGAGTTGGTCAATTTTGTGGTATAGTCGCACACTCTTTCCAAGGTCGTCATGTTGATGAGCAACATACGAATGGTTACGTGGGTTGCGCTTGCGTCCTGAACGCCTACAATATACTTATATTGATCGTTTTCGCTCAATGCATGGTAGCTGATAGGGAACGGATCTTCTATGCTACCCGTTGCCAACATTCTGCCTCTGTTGTCGAATTCAGGGAAGGATGCCTTGTAGGGCCCAAAGATGGTCAAACGGCTCATATTGAGCTTCGTGCCATAGAAGTCCGTACCGTCGTTACCCGTGATACCGTTGGTGATAAGGATACCGCTCTTACCGTCGGTGTAGCTGGAGGTAACTTCATCACAGAAGAACGCAACCTGAGGAAGGTTCTTACCCGTGAATTCCGTCATAACGTAAGTACCAGGGCCATAACCAACGCCCTCTTCGCCGTTGAATGCTATGTAAGGTACGTTGTCGTCAAGGATGCTGTTGTTGAAATAACCGCCGTCCAAGCTTACCTGACCATTAGGGGAAACGTAGGTATAATCGTGTACAGTAATGTTGTTTTCCGCCATCCATTCTTCAGCGCCGCTTGCAAGCACCTGTTGCGCGCGAACGCTAATCTTTTGATCGGCGGTCAATTCCTGCCCGTCTTCCGTTCTGATACCGAAGGTAAAGGTGTAGGTGCCTTCTTCGGGGAAGGTGTAGGAATTCATACCCGTCAAAAGTTCTTTTTGTTCCTGATAGGAAACCGACTTAATGAAGAATTCGTAATCGTAGTAAGATTTTACCAACAAGTTCAAATTTCTCTTCAAAGCCGCGAAATACATCGTATCGCCTGCGCGATAAACGAGGGTAGGATTCGAATATTGCCAAGTTGCCTTTTGTACCAGTACTTGGATCTTCGTACTAATCGTACCTGCATATTCACCGGAGTTTACCGTGTAGGTAAAGGTGTAGGTGCCGGGTCTATCCGTCGTCCACTGCCCCATTACCTTCAAATCGCGTTCTTCACCCGTTTCGTCACAGGTCAAGATCGCCGTATAATCGTCCGTCAGCATAGGATCGATGTATTCGTCGAGCATAATGGGATCACCTAAGATGACTTCCGTTAAACACATTTCGTTAAACGCCAACTTCGATTCCTGTTTGCCGCCAAAAATAGCGCAAGACGATGCCATCAGCAAACAAGCGAACGTTAAGCTAGCCAAAAGCGCCAACCAAATTTTTCTCATTTTTTTTACTCCTTATAAGGTAGTATTATTATCCCGTCGCCGCTATAAAGGGAAATTTGCAACCAGCCCTCGTCTAAGGCAACCTTGCTCCACTTTCCTTTATAATATATATCAGCAACGTTATACTTTTCATTGAATTGCAAACGCGTAACCTGTTTTTCCTTTTGATACTTTTTCGCGTATGCGATAGGATCAGTTACGTTGGTTACGCAATACATATATTGCTTCTTTTTCTTGTCGTACTGCTCGGTAACAAGCACTACGTCCCTATCCACCTGCACCTCTTGTACCTGCGAAAGCTTTCCGCCTCGCGTCATTTCCAAGAAGGTGGGTTGGATACAGAAGGGTTTATTTACAAAAAATGCATTCGCGCAATAGTTAAAATCCCACAAGAGGGGCGCAAGCGCCGTCAATTCCTTGTTGATTTTTTGTACGTGACGATACATTCTGGTCTTTTCGCCGCGGCGATTCATCATTGCCTCGCCATCGGGGAAACTTTCCCCCTGCGAACGATTGACCTGCTTTGTCCAGTAGGTAAAATAGGAATACTGCTTTACGCCAAACCCGATTAACACGTTCTTTTGATATTGCATTTGACGTTCGCTCGGCAATACGTGGCGGCGTTTGTTGTTCCATTTCATCCCGAAGGATTGCACCACGATGTGCATTTCTACGCCCATCTTTTTACATACCCTTGCGACACATTCTAACCCAGCGAAATAATATCTGCCGACGTTCATTTTCTCGGTATTTTTGAAGAATGGATAGGTATCCATCATCACGTGGTTTGTACCCGTTTCCTCCAAAAAGGTCGTCAAATATTTTTCATAGGCGTCTATCATATTTTCCCCAGGAGGGCAAATTTGATAGGTGAGCGAGGGAATAATCAATGGATTAAGATTACAATGTACGAAAATTTTGCTGTCCACCCTCGCAATTGAGCGGTACAACTGCCCTACCGTCTTTAAGTACGGTAAAAACGGCTCGTCTCTCAACTGTACGCCATAAAACCCCTCTTGGTCTTTGTAATCTTGAATGCAATTTTTGATATATTCGTCGAGTTCGGCTTCGGTGGAGAATTTCTTCCCCTCGCCGATGATCCCGCCCGGTATCAAGGATAATTGAAAAATACGATCGTCTACGAGGATGATTTTGTCGATGCCTGCCTTTAAGGCATTCTTGAACGCCATCTTCGTTTCACTCTTTTCCCAACCCTCCCCTTTATACAAAGCGGTGTGTTGTAAAAACAATACGGTAAATCCACATTCCTTGTATTCCTTGTACTTTTCTACCGTTCGGAAATCCTCGGTGTGGATAATGGTATCGTCCATTTGCCATTGCCCGTTGGGCGGGGGAGAATATCCGTAAATGGGAAATTCTCTCCCTGCATTTTTTTGAAAATATTGCTTGTAAATACTCATTAGCCTTTCAAACCGCCTGTCGTCATATTCGTCAAAATCAAGTTCTGCGTAGACGCGTAAAGAACGATGATAGGAATACACGAAATAATTGCCGCCGCAAAGTAGATAGGCATGGAATCCTTAACCAAGAACGCGCTGTCTTTGAACAAATACATACCGTATGCAAGGTTGGGATAGTCACGCATGTACACCATGGAAATGGAGTAGTTGTTCCAAATGCTGATTGCCTGCGTAATAGCAACCGCCACGATACAAGGGATAATTTGAGGAAGGATAACCTTCACCAAAACCGTCCAGTTGCTTGCGCCGTCCATTTTTGCCGATTCCGAATAGGAGTTGCTAACCCCTTTGAAATAGCCGTAGAATACGATGAACGCAAAGTCGAAACCAGATGCCCACATCAACCAAATCGCCGAAGGGTTATTGATTAAACCCAACGCCATTGCAAGCTTGTACGCCGCAGGACCCGAACCGATGATGGGAATCGTGTTGGCGAAAATTACCACCGAGTACAAGAATTTGCTTCCGGGGAAACGGAATCTTGCCAAGGCGTATGCCAACAAGGAGCTGGAGCCAACGTTTACGCTTACGTACACCACCAAAATCCACAACGAGTTAAACAACATGTCGAAATATTTGTAAGGCGCGCCGCCCGAAAGAGGTACTGCTTGGAATTCGGTAAATACGTCCAAGTAATGACCCCAACGCCAAATTTCCGGCAAAGTCAAACTGTTGGTTGCGTATTCTTTCATCGATTTGAACGAGTTAAGCAACGCCCAAATCAACGGATAGATATACAGGATAGAGAAGAATGTGAACAGCACAAAGAAGAATATGTAAATCACCTTTACGCTGACGGGAACGTTTTTGAATTTTAATTTCGTCATATTAAACCTCCACGTTCTCCGACATTTTCTCGAGCAAGCTCTTACCACAGAGTACCACGGGAAGCGTCATAAGCGTAAGCACTACGCCCAACGCCGCGGGATAACCATACCCCGTCGAACCCGTACCCGTAGATAAGCGGTAGGTCAAGTTGAACAACTGGAAGCCGATGGTTGAGGTTTCATAACCACCCGTACCGTCCGTGAATAAGTATACGTTGTAGTCGCACGTAAATACGCTACACAACGAGAAGGTAAGCAAGGTACAAATCGTGGACCAAATACAAGGGATTGCGATACAAAACATTTCCGTAAAGAAGCCCGCCCCGTCCAGCTCAGCCGATTCAAACAGCTCGCCTGGTACACGGGTGTAAGCGCCCGTCAATACTGCGTTATTACCAACGATACCCATGATCGATCGAACGAGTACCAAGGAAATAAACGCCGTATCTTCATGCCGCAATAGACCGTTCTTTTGTGCGCCGAAAGGTAAATCCGCCCCCATCGACAATAACATTTTTGTGATAGGCCCCGAATAAGAAAGCATTTCTTTGATGAGCAACGTCCAAATGATTGCGCCCATCAAGCTGGGGATAATGTAGATAATTCTGAATATGTAATGTCCCAAAATCTTTCTTGTCAGCACGTATGTCGTGATCAACGATATCGGGAAAATGAACCCTTCACCGATAATCCACAACAAGAAGGAACGTCCCAACGATTTACCCAAATTGATACCAAGCATATCCTTATCCATAAAGGCGGTGTACACAGTCTTGAAGTTCAAAAGAGTAAATTCGCCTGCGCCGTCTTGGAAAGCAAGTGCAATCGAAGACGCGTTTACGAAAAACCAGAACACCAAGAACTGTGCAACGGGGAAAAGGACCATCAAATATGCGAATAAGAAGTCCTTTCTCTCCAGCCTTGAATAATTTTTCTTAATAACTTCGGATAATTTCATCGTGAATTTTTATTTCAACCCCGCAATTTGTTTGTAGTTTTCCCAATTCTTCTTAACGTCGTTAAGTTCAGAGTTCAAGAAGTTTTGCGCAGCCGTTTCATATACGCTTGCATTGTTGCCATTCTTTCCGCCAGCTTCCGTATAGATGGAAACACGGCTCTTTTCGGTGATGTAGGAAGGCAAGTTGCCGCCGTCCGTAATGAATGCCGAGTTACGGTTCATTGCTTTTCTGTAACCACGAGCGTTCGTGGACAAGGAAATCAACGAGAAGTAGTTGTTTGCAGGGATCTTGGACGCATTACGTACAAACAAGTAAGGCGACGTGGTATTTACCTGCGCAAAGTAAGGGCTGGTACCGTTTGCCGTGCGGTTGAAGGTTTCGCCGAAATCGTTACTACTCATCATACGAAGGAACAAGCTTACGATATCCTTCTTCGCCGTGCCCTTGGTTACGTATGCAACGTGTTCAACACCACGGGAGTAGGAAACGCCTCTTGCTCTTGCAACTTCTTTCGCGTCTGCTTCCGTAATGGTTACATCCTTGTTTGCTTTTACGTCCGCGATGATTTCGTCAATGGATTTGTTTGCGTCAACGAGGTCGATGATGTAGGCAAGCAATTCGTCGCACTTTGCTTCGTCAAAACCGTAAGCGGTGTTTGCGCCGAACAACTTGGTACCAACAGCGGAAACTACGGGATAGTTGCAGAAATCGATGTCGTTCAATTCATCTGCGTAGTTCAATTTAACTTCGTTCAACATCCAGTCGCCGTTGAACATGAATACTGCGTCGTCAACGTCGCCCATGATCTTTGCCTGCGCTTGGTCAACCGTTTGCGCCGTGCTACCAGGAGCTGCAAGGTTAATATCGAACGTTCTATATGCAACTTCCAACATTTCAGCGAGCGCGGGATTGCTATAAAGCGCGAAACATTCTTCATCCGTCAAGTTTACGGTTGCGCCGCTTTCATCCGTCTTTTGATAGGACCAGTACTGGTTGAAGAATTCGATATCGTATTGTGCAACCATCGTATAAGTGAAGCACAAAGCGTAACCGCTACCGCCAGCATTACCAGGAACGTAGGTGATGGGATACGTACCCGTTTCCATCGAGTTGCCGATGCCGTTGGTACCGCAGTAAATCTTGTCGAAGCAATCGAACATCTCGTTCGTCGTCTTGGGGATTTCAAGGCCGTATTTTGCCAACTTCTTGGTGTTTACAACCAAACCGCCAGAGGTCTGCGCCCAGTTATACGCGTACACTTTACCATGGGAATCGGTCATATAGGGGATTACGTCAGGGGAAAGCTTTTCAGCAACCGTTTTCGTTTCTTCCTTACCGTCGTAGCCGATTGCGGTCTTGTTGTAAACGATATCGTTCATTTCTTCTACCAAAATACCGTAGTCGCCGTCTTCACCAACCTTATCAGGGGTTGCACCGCTACTGATATAAAGGTCAACCTTCGTGGTGTTGTAGCCAAGCGCCAATTCTTTGATAAGAACGTCGTCTTTGATCGAGTTATCAGGCGTCAAAATGTTTACTTTGTAGCCTTCCGTCTTGTAAGCTTCTTCAAACTTACCCTTCAATTCGTAAAGCCAGTCCGTACCAAAACCAGCTCTTCTGCACTTAACGTTGATGGTCTTTGCGTCGTCAATAACGCCGCCGCCACCGTTGCCACCGCCGCCCAAAAGGCTGCAGCCCGTCAAGCTCGTGCTCAAGCAGAGCGCGCCCAGCAATAAGGAAATTGCTTTCGTTGTCTTTTTCATCTTAATATCCTCCTATAGATACATTTTTTCGCTTTTAATATTTTCACGCCCTGATCTCGCAAGGCGTTTTTTACCAACTTAACAATTAGGATCTTTTTCTTGTGTGTGCACAAGAAAGCCCCATGGGGCTGAATTTTTCCCGATTTTTTTAAGTACTTTGTACTTTATGCGCATACACGCGAAACATTACTATACGCGCATATTACACTATCATGCTGACATTATACCATACGCTCACCCCTTTCGTCTTGCTATATTTAATGATAAAAGAGTGATTTTTAGCGATAACCCCTTGACAAAGGTGTTTTTCTACGCTATACTAAAAGAAAATCCTTATAGGAGGTGCGCAATGGCTCCGTTAAAAGCAATAGATGTAATTGAACATAAAATGTTCAATATTAGCTTTCCTTCCCCCGAAAGGGGGGTAAACTATCACTGGTGTTACCAAAACTCCACCTCTTTACACGAACACGATTTTTATGAATTCATCGTTATTATCGACGGAAAAGCCAAACATTGTCACAACGCAAAAACCTGCGTTGCCTCAAAAGGAATGCTTTTTTTAATTAAACCGGGGGAATTTCATCAATTCCTCCCCCACCACAATCACGAGGCGCGACACATCAACTTTTCCATTACCCCCGCCATGCTGAAAGAATTAACCGATGCCGTTTGGCACAACGATATTTTGGAAAAAATTGACCGTTGGACGTTGCCGAGCCATTTGACTTTACAGCAAAAGGAATTCGAGTTTGTTTTGGATGCCATTGAACGGTTAAGCCAGTATTCTTTGCAATCGCAAAACAGCCACGCCACCGTCAAAAGTGTCATCTTACGTCTGATGCTTTTCCTCGCGGATAAGCTGGAGTCCTTTGAAATGTTCTCCAACGACCAAACCCGTCCCGAATGGCTGAATGATTTTTTACAAACCCTGAACGATCCCAACGTTTTCACGATGAAATTGAAGGATATTTACCCCCTCGCTCCCTATTCGCAATCAATGCTGAATAGCTATTTCAACAAATACGTGGGTACCACCTTGATCACCTACATAACCACCTTGAAGGTGAGTTACGCCTGCACTCTTTTGCGCCATACGGACAGCAGTCCTTTGGAAATCAGCAACAAGCTGGCGTACGACAGCCTCAGCCATTTTAACCGCATCTTTAAGAGAATTACGGGTACCAGCCCGATTGCCTACCGAAAGCAAATCACCACCACCCCGATCGGGTAAAATGGGTATTGACTTTTACACGAAAAACTGCTATACTACCCGTATAGCCTACACAAAGGAGTGTTCCCTATGAAAAAGAAACCGACGATTGCGTTTATGTACGATTTTGATAAAACGCTTTGCGATCAAGATATGCAAGATTACGGCTTTATCCCCAACCTCAATATGACCAGTGAGGAATTTTGGGGTGAAACGGAGGCGTTCCGCAAGAAAAATTACATGGAGGGCATCCTCGGCTACATGTACTACATGATGTACAAGTGCAAGGAAAAAGGTATCCCCTTCACGCAGGAATATTTGCGTTCCTTGGGGAAAAATATCAATTTTTACAAGGGTGTGCAAAACTGGTTTAAGCGTATTAACCAGTACGGTGAATCCATCGGCGTAAATATCGAACACTACGTCATTTCCAGCGGATTAAAGGACATCATCGACGGATCGGCAATCAAAGACGAGTTCAAAAAGGTCTTTGCCTGCCAGTATTATTTCGATGAAAACGGAAATGCCGTTTGGCCGAAAATTGCCATCAATTACACGCAAAAAACCCAGTATATTTTCCGTATTTCCAAGGGGATTTACGATGAAACGGACAACAAAAAGGTCAATGAAAAGATGACCGAACGCGTCGTTTCCTATGAAAATATGCTCTACTTCGGCGACGGAATCACCGACATCCCCTGCATGACCTTCGTGAAGAAACAGGGCGGTATTTCGATTGCGCTTTACCCGAAGGGTAAAAAGAATAAGGTTACCAACCTTTTGCTCGATAACCGCGTGAATTATATTTGCTCCGCGGATTATCAGGAAGGGAGTGATTTGGACTCGCTTGTAAAGTGTATTATCCAAGAAATGAAGCTTTCACACACCTTGCTGTTAAAACAAAAACAGCAACGCTCCCGCGAATCGAAAAACATCGAAACCAAGTAACCAAACTGACTTTGGATGCAGCATAGCGTCTTATCGTTCGTTTTTGTAGTTTGCTTCGCTCATTCGCTACATCATAAGTCAATATGAAACGTAAAAATAAACAACGCGCAGTGTTAAAAACACCGCGCGTTTTTCTTTATCTTTTTGAAAATTTACAACCGCAAAAATCCTGTCTATACAGGTTATATTCGTCCGAAAGTTCCACCGAACGATGATACCCGCCCTTCTTCTTAAAATCGGTGTAAAGGTAGTTCACCTCGTACCTGCCCCCTACCTTTTCCCCGATTTCATTCAGCCATTCGGCATTTTTATAAGGACTTAAGGTGAGGGTCGTCGCAAACCAGTCGTACCCGCTTTCCTTGGCAACCTTTGCCGTCTTTTCCAGGCGCAATTCGTAACAAAGATAACACCGCTTGCCCCGTTCCGGCTCCTCTTCTAACCCTTTCGACATTTCTTCAAAGGCCTCCGCTTCGTGGTCGCAATCGAGAAAATCCGCCCAGCCCGTTTCCTGCAAAAAACGGATTTGCTCCGCCTTGCGTTTCTCGTATTCTTCCCTCTCGTCAATGTTGGGGTTGTAATAGAGTACGGTGACGGAAAAATGCTCCTTTAACCGTTCTAAGCAGGTGGATGAACAAGGGGCGCAACAGCTGTGCAACAGCAAGCGCGTACCCTTCTCAATTCCTTTCAGTTGTTCCGCCATTAGCAGTTCGTAATTTCGTTTCATAAAAACATTATACCCCATTTTTACGGCTTTGTCAATACAACTTGACAAGCGGAAAGGAAATTGCTATAATAGATACGTTATGAAACTATTAATTCCCGTGGCTTCCGGTTTGGAGCAGACAACAAAACGCCAGCTTTTGTCCTTGGGCTTTGACAAAGCCCCTGCCGACAACGGACGGTTGGAAATTGAGGGGGACTGGCAGGATATCGCGCGGCTGAACGTCTTTTTGCGCAGCGGCGAGCGTGTCCTCATCGTCCTTGATAAATTCCACGCCGTCACTTTTGACGAGCTGTACGAGGGCATCTACAATATCCCTTGGGAAAACTGGCTGACCATTGAGTCGAAAATTTTGATGGACGGTAAGAGTGTACAAAGCCAGCTCGCGGCGATCAAAGCGGCAGGCGGTGTGGCAAAAAAGGCGATTATTTCCCGTCTTGCGGACAAAATCCGTTCAGGTAGAAAGACCTTTTCGGAAACGGGCGCTCGTTCCATCGTCGGCGTGTCGGTGTATAAGGACGAAGTGACGGTCACCCTTGATACTTCGGGAGACGGCTTGCACAAGCGCGGCTATCGTTCCCTTGCGTACAGCGCACCCTTAAAGGAAACCTTGGCGGCTGGGCTAATCGACAGCACCTTTTACAACCCCGATAAGGACATCGAAAAACCGTTTGCGGATATCTTTTGCGGCAGCGGTACCCTCCCGATTGAAGCGGCGATGAAGGCCCTGCATATCGCGCCTGGGAAAAACCGTGATTTTGACTTTAACAAATGGGCTTGCGCGCCCAAGGGTATTTTACAGCTTGCAAAAGAAGAAGCGTTGGACGGTGAATTGAAAACCGCCGCCCCTGTCATTTTCGGCAGTGACATCAACAAGGAAGCCATTTCTATCGCGCAATATCACGCAAAGCGCGCAGGCGTGGACAAGCATATCCGTTTTACCATAGCGGATGCGAGAAAGTTCAAATGCTATAAAAAGTACGGCATTTTACTGTCAAATCCCCCCTACGGCGAGCGTTTGAGCGAGGAAAAAGAGGTACGGACTTTGATGCGTGAAGTGGGCAATACCTTCCGCGCCCTGCCTGACTGGAATGCGTATATCCTGACCTCTTTGCCCGACTTTGAAAGGTATTTTGGCAAGAGCGCGGATAAGAAGAAAAAGTTGTTCAACGCGAACCTGGTATGCGGTTTTTACAGTTATTTTGGCAAACCGCCCAAAATCGACAACGAAAAAAATAAATAATAAAGAGGTGTATTATGGCACTGTTTCTTGGACATACCAAAGCCGCGATTAAGCTAATCGGTAACGAATTGAAAACCTTTGCCTTTATCGCAAATATCATCGCACAAGTCACCATGCTCGGCTATTTATCTTATAACCTGATTACTTCTTCAGGTTTGTGGTATATCAATTTGGCGCTACTGCTTTTAACCTTGGCCTATTTTTCTTTTACAATCGTAGTGCAAGTGAAAGAGGTGAAAAAAGACACCCAACAAACGGTTACTCGCGTTGTGCAATGGACAAGACGAATCTTAAAGTTGTTCCCTATCAGCGTTGCACTTTACAGCTTATTCCTTGCCTCATCTAATTTGACCCCCGTTGCCTTGATTTCCCCTATCATTATCACGGTTGCGTGGTTGTTGGACGTCTTAATCAATCTTGTTTATCTTATCATCGAGGCGCGCGCTACCTTACTTTTGGATTGTCTTGCAGAAGATTTTGAAAAATGGCCCGTTATCGGCAACTGGGCGCGTCAACTTGCCAACAATCCCGACCATACCGAACCGAATGAGAAAATGGAAATCGTGAGAGAAATGGCGGCCGCGGAAAAAGCGGAATGGGATGAACAAATGCAACGCGAAAAGGAAGAGAAAAAAGAAGAACGCCGCGAAAAGATTGCAGGTTTCTTCTCCAGCATATTCAAAAAAAGTAACTGACGGATAAATTATCTATATGGAAGCCTTGAAAAAATTACGAATTTTTAACAGCAATACCATTAAATTGCTTGCGGCGGCGTTTATGCTGTTTGACCATATCGGGGTAATGTTCTTCCCCCACAACATCGGCATATTGCGTATCCTCGGCAGATTATCCATGCCCCTTTTCGCCTTTGCAATCGCGGAGGGTTGCCGTTATACCAAAAACAAGTGGAAACATTTTGCACTCTTATTCGGCTTGGGCGCGATATGTCAAGTGGCATATTACATCTTTGATCCAACCTTAATCT
>JAZKZY010000121.1:0-17177 GCA_045612895.1 Candidatus Scatosoma sp.
AAAGGACGGCAGGGTAAACGTGAAGGCGTTGCTGGATTTGGTGGATGATAAAACCTCCTTTGTGTCCGTAATGCACGTCAACAACGAAATCGGCGCAATCAACGATATCAATGCAATTGCAAAGCTCGTCAAACAAAAAAATCCCCGTGCAATTTTCCATTGTGACGGCGTGCAAGCGTATGGGAAAATCCCGTTTAAGCTTGCCAAAGAAGTGGATTTATACTCGATCAGTGCTCATAAAATCGGCGGTTTGAAAGGGGTTGGCGCTTTGATAAAGCGTAAAACCTTGCAGTTGCCTCCATACTTGATCGGCGGCGGTCAAGAGGGCGGTAGAAGAAGCGGCACGGAAAACGTATTTGGGATTCAGCATTTTCAATATGCGGCGGAAGAGAAATTCGCCACTATTAAAGCGGATTTTGAACGGTTGAAAGGATACCGAGAATTGTTGTGGGACGCCTTGGATAAAGAGATTTTTACACGTTTATCCTCAGAAGATGGTACACCGTATATTTTAAGCGTGGCGGCGGCTGGTTTGCGTGGAGAAATTCTCTTACATATGGCAAACGACAAGGGTTTGATTATCGGTACGGGCTCGGCTTGTTCTTCAAATGCAAAAAATCGTTACAGCAAAGTGATTTTGGCGTGCGGTTATGATGAGAAAACGGCTGACGGCGTGCTTAGATTAAGCTTTTCACCGCAAACAACCGGAGAAGAAGTCGTTCAGGCAGCGGAAATATTAAACGAAGTGGGCAATCAGCTTGCGAAGAAAATGAAATAAAGGAAAAACCATGGAAAGAGTTATCATTATTCGATATTCAGAAATTTACTTAAAAGGAAAAAATAGAGGGTTCTTTGAAAGAGCGTTTGAAACGAATTTAAGACGCGCTTTGGAGGGCTTTGATGCGGAGCTCGTGAAAAACAGCGGTAGATATTTGGTGCAAAACTTCCCCGAATATGAAACGGATGAAATTGTTGAAAAACTGAAGAAAGTATTCGGTTTGCATACTATGAGCGTTGCTTATGAAACCGCATCGGATATGGATTCCATTTTTGAGGCGGCAAAGCTTGTTGCAAGGGCGGAAGGCACGTTTAAGGTGGAATCCCACCGTGGGGATAAAAAATACCCCTTAACCTCGGTAGAAATCAGTAAAACGCTTGGCGGTTTGTTGCTTGACTATGCAAAAGGCGCGTTGAAGGTGGATGTACATACGCCGTCCTTCGTTGTGCGTGTAGATATCCGTGAAAACGGTAAAGCGCTTGTATTCGGTGAGTTTATCGAAGGTGCAAACGGTATGCCCGTTGGTACGGCAGGGAAGGGCTTGTTGCTCCTTTCGGGCGGTATTGACAGCCCTGTTGCAGGACACATGATGGCAAAACGTGGCTTGAAGGTAGATTGCTTGCATTTCCACAGCTATCCTTACACAAATATGCAGGCAAAGGAAAAAGTGGTGGATTTGGCGAAAATCTTGTCCGAATACACCTGCGGCACGAATTTGTACACCGTAAAAGTAACGCATATCCAAGAGGCAATTCATGAAAAATGTAAGCCTGAATTGATGATTACCTTGCTTCGTCGTTTTATGTATCGTATTGCGGAACGCCATGCTTTACGTATCGGCGCGCAATGCTTGATTACGGGTGAAAGCTTGGGACAGGTTGCCAGTCAAACGATTGAGGGTATGACCTCTTCTAACTCGGTGGTAGAACAGTTACCCGTTCTTCGTCCGTTGGTTGGCTTTGATAAGAATGAGATCATTGACCGCTCGGTGAAAATGGGGGCGTATGAAACGTCCATTTTACCGTTTGAAGATTGTTGCACCGTGTTCTTGCCCGACTTCCCTGCAATTCGTCCAAAATTGACGGAAATTATGCGCGAGGAAGCAAAATTAGACGTGGAAGGGTTGATTGCAGAAGCGTTTGAATCGGTTGAAAAAATTAAAATTTAAGTTTTGAAAATGGGAAGCCCCGTGAAGAAGTCTTCACGGGGTTTTAATATTTCCACCATTCTTCCTCAACGATTTTGTCCTTATTTTCCGAGATAAAGATTTCGGGCAAGGAAACCGTTTGACCAACCTTACCTGCATAGATAGGGGTGACGGTGTAAAGATATCGCTTGTTTGCTTGAACGGTATTATCTATAAATTCGGGCAAGAAATCGCCCTCATAGACGGTAGTATGCGTGGTATAATCATAACGTTCGATGCGGTATTGATAGAGGGCAGGCGTTTGTTTTTGAAAGGTTATAGAAACTCCGTTTTTGGTCAAAACAATCTTGGGGCTTGGTATGCTTGGATTGCTGAAGAAATCAGACGTTTTCGAGGGTACCATACTCTTTTTGAATAGCTCTGTAAAGCGAAATTCAATAGGGGAAAGCTTATCTGCTAACATTATATTATGCGTGTCATAATAGCTTTCTTTATCAAGTGACACTTCCACAACGTCCTTCGGTTTTGAGAAAGGTAAAATATCTATCTTTTCCGCTTTGTAATTGTTGTATAGGCTTTCGTTGATTTCACGCAAGAGTGAGCAGGGCAACCCACCGCCCGTATAATCTATAAAGCGGTTGTCCGCATTTCCCAACCAAACAGCCGCAACGTCTTTGGTGGTGTAGGAAAGTGCATAGGCATCGGTGTTGCCGTTTTCCGTGCCCACCGTACCCGTCTTTGCGGCAATAGGAAAGGGTAGATTACGTAGCTTTTTCGCTGTGCCTTCTTGAACGGCTGTTTGTAACATATCAGTCGTTAAATAGGCGCTGTCTTGCCCGAATACCATTTTTGATATGGGCTTATGCGTATATACGCAAACGTCGTTTATGCGTATTTCCTTGATAAAACCGCAAGGAGAAAAAACACCTTCATCTTGTAAAGCGGAATACGAAGCGACGATATCACGCAAAGAAAATCCTTTTTTCATTCCACCAAGCGCTAAAGCCAACGAATAATCTTCTTTCGGGACGCTTAAACCAAGCTTTGTGAGATAGTTTACCCCTTTGTCAATACTCAACGCTTGCAACAATTTCACTGCTGGGATATTTAAACTTTTGGCAAGGCATTCTCGTGCGCTTTGGTAGCCATGATATTGTTTGTCATAATTATCAGGGGCATAATTTCCATAAGTCACTTTCTCATCAAGGATAGGTGTTGCAGGGGAAATGACGTCCTCTTGCAAGGCGGGTGCATAGACTAAAAGTGGCTTAATGAGGGACCCAGGTAAGCGTTGAACGTTGCCAACGGTTGAAAATGCCGCCTTAAAACGCTTGCTTTCACCGTCAAGGACGAGGAGTGTTTTATCGCAATCGGTTACTTGCGCGGCAATATCATTTATTTGCGCTTGCAACTTGGGGGCGAACTCGGTGAAAATTTGTATATTCCCACCAAGGCGAAAGTGTTTATCCTTCGCAATTTCTTCTAATTCATCAAATACAAAGTTAAGGTAGCCGTCGCTGTTTTTGTTAAGGGAGGGCGTGGTCGGTAAAGGGGTTTGCAACGCCGATGTGCGCTCGCTTTCGGTGATATACCCATTTTGACGTAATAAGGATAAGACGATTGCCTTACGCTGTTGGCATTTTTCCGCATTCTTGAACGGAGAGTAGTGGTTTGGCGACTTGATTAATCCAGCCAAGACAGCGGAATCCGCCAAGGTCAACTCACTCGGTTGCTTATTGAAATAGAATTCAGCCGCCGCGCGGATACCAAAGCAACTGTGTCCAAAATAAATGGTATTGAGGTATTTTTCTAAAATTTCATCTTTTGTATATCGTTTTTCTAAACGTCTTGTCAGTTTCCATTCCTTTAACTTTCTTTTGATTGTTTTTTCTTGCGAGAGGTGAGTGTTTTTAATTAACTGTTGCGATATGGTAGATGCGCCTTCCTTGAAAGATCCTGATTTTACATTATTTACGAAAGCTTTTGCGATGCGTTTTATATCAAAACCGTTGTGCTTGTAAAAACGTTTATCTTCCGTGCTAATAACTGCCATACGCATGTATTTGGCGATGTGATCAATTTTTACCGCTTGTTTATGAAAAAGGGAAGAGGTGTTTTTGATTTCTTCGTTGTTGCGGTCATACAGCAAAACAGTATGCTCGTTTAGGGTTAATTTTTCGGGTTGTAAAACAGCGTCTTTTGTGATAGCAAAATAATACCCAACCCCAAAGCAGGCAAGGATAAGTAGCAGTAAAAATAAAAACCATAACAACTTTTTGATAATTCTCATCACAAGCAGTATTGTAGTTTTGAGTTTTTTTATGAACGTTTCGGCGGAATTTTTACTGCAAAATGTAACAAGTTATGCGGAAAGACTTGCGAAAATGAAAAAAAAAGAGTATAATATAAAAAATATTATACTCGGATATTATACCCGATTGAAGAAATGGAAAGTAAATCTATGCAAGAAAAATATTACATTGTGACGTATGGTTGCCAAATGAACGTGCATGAATCGGAAAAAATCGCAGGGATTCTCCGTCGTCTTGGCTATGAAGAAACGCAGGAAAAAGAGGATGCGGATATCATCGTATTCAATACCTGTTGCATTCGTGAAAATGCGGAAAACCATGCGTTTGGCAATATCGGTGCCTTGAAAAAAATGAAAAAGGCAAAACCCAACCTCTTGATTGCGGTGGGTGGCTGTATGACCCAGGAAAAGGGTAAAACGGACGTATTGAAAAAGAAATTCCCGTTTATTGATATTATGTTCGGTACGCTTAATTTGGAAGAGCTTGGCGATTTAATTTTGCAAAAGAAAGCACAGAAGAAAAAAGTAATTTCTATCCGCGAAAAGGAAGGCGAAATCGTTGAATTTACCGATGCCTATCGTACCAGCTATCCCAACGCTTGGGTAAATATCATGTACGGTTGCAATAACTTTTGTTCCTACTGCATCGTACCTTATGTGCGCGGCAGAGAACGTTCAAGAAAGCCTGAAAACATCATCAACGAAGTTCGTAGTTTGGCTGCGGAGGGGTATAAGGAAATTACCTTACTCGGTCAAAATGTAAACTCCTACGGTACGGACGGCTCGACGGGGATGACCTTTGCGGAATTGTTAGACGAAATTGCATCCATCGAAGGAAACTTCCGTTTGCGCTTTATGACCAGTCATCCCAAGGATTTCAACGAGGACGTTGTTAAGGTTATGGCGAAGCATAAGAAGATATGCCGTCTTGTGCACTTGCCTGTACAATCGGGGTCGAATACCATTTTGAGCGCGATGAACCGCCGATATACCCGTGAAAAGTACTTGGATGAAATCCGTATGCTGAAATCCTATTTACCCGAGGCGGAGGTTACGACGGATATCATCGTCGGGTTCCCCGGGGAGACGGAAGAGGATTACTTGCAAACGGAAGCGCTTGTAAAGGAGGTGGATTTTGCCTCGGCGTTTACCTTTGTGTATTCCACAAGACAAGGTACAAAAGCGGCAAGCATGGAAGGGCATATTCATCCCGATATTCAAAAGGATAGAATTATGCGCCTTGTGGATTTGGTGAATACGTTGACTCGCAATAAATCGGAAAAATATCTTGGCAAAACGGTGGAAATACTTTGCGAGGATTACGATGAGAAAAAGGGGTTATACATGGGCCGTGACGAATTTGGTAGAATGGGCTACTTTAAGAGTGAAACGGACAAAATCGGACAATTTGTGCAGTTAAAGATAACGAAGGCAAACGGCATTTCGTTGTTTGGGGAATTGATTTAAGGAAAAGGTGAAGATATGGCACTTTCACAAATGATGACGCATTATCTTTCCGTTAAGGAAAAACATAAGGATTGCGTAGTGTTCTACCGTCTCGGCGATTTCTACGAGATGTTTTTTGAGGATGCCGTAAAGGTATCTAAAATGTTAGATTTGACCTTGACGGGTAGAGATTGCGGCTTGGAGGAACGCGCGCCTATGTGCGGTATTCCTTACCACGCGGCGGATACCTATATTGCAAAGTTGGTTGCACTCGGTGAAAAGGTTGCGATTTGTGACCAAATTTCCGATCCCAAGGCAAGCAAAGGTCTTGTAGAACGCGATGTTGTCCGCATTATTTCCGCAGGTACTTTAACGGAAGAAACAATGCTGGATGAGAGCAGGAATAACTATATCGCCTGTGTATTCAAATTCCAGGACGGCGTGGCTGTGGCTTGGACGGACATTACGACAGGTGAATTTTTCACCGAAGAATTTTTAGGCGAAACCGCTGTTTACGAGGTAGTAGAACACCTTGTAAAGCTTTCCGTTGCGGAGGTTATTTGCAACGATGATATGTTGTCCTTGACAAAGGAAATTAAGGAAATCCGCCACAATCTTTTACCTCCTTTTTCCTGTTATATGCCTTGGGCGTTCAACGTAAAGCATGCGGAAAAGAACTTGCTTGAACAGTTAGGGGCAAAGAGCTTGTCCGCTTACGGTATCGGCGGAAAAGATAACCTGATTTCTGCATCGGGTGCATTGATTGAATATTTACGCGAAACGCAAAAGCATTCCCTTGCGAATATTAGCACGATTAAGGTAATCAATAAAGATCGCTTTATGACCTTGGACGGCAATGCGGTACGCAATTTAGAATTGCTCAAAAACAACGCCGAAAACAAAAAATACGGTTCGTTGTTGTGGATTTTAGATAAGACGAAAACGGGTATGGGTGCTCGTTTGCTTTCCCGTATGATTTTATCCCCCTTGAAAGATGGGGAGGAAATCAATTACCGCTTAAACGGTGTTGAGGAATTGTACAATTCTGCCGTTGTGCGTGTTGGGTTGGCGGAAAATTTGCATGAAATCAGCGATATTGAACGACTTGCAGGTAAAATTTCCAACGGCAATTTCTTGCCTAGGGATTGCAACGCATTGAAAAAATCCTTGCAAATGTTGCCCTCGCTCAAATTTCAATTATCGGGCTTCACCTCTCAAATTATTCAAGATTTAGACGATGATCTTTTGGATATGTCCGAGCTTGCAAAGTTGTTGGACGCGGCAATCAAAGAGGACGCCCCTGCAAACATGAAAGATGGCGGTTATATCCGTGACGGCTTCTTTGCGGAGTTGGATGAACTTCGTACAATTAAAAAGGATGCGGAGCAAATTCTTCGTGAAATCGAATACAACGAAAGAGAGCGTACGGGAATTAAGACCTTAAAGGTTGGTTTTAATAGGGTATTCGGCTATTATATTGAGGTTTCCAACTCCTTTAAGGATCAAGTCCCTCCTGAATATATCCGTAAGCAAACCTTAACCACGGGCGAACGTTTTATCACCCAGGAATTAAAGATTTTTGAAGAAAAAGTATTGACGAGCGGCGAACGCGCTGTGCAAATTGAAACCAAGCTGTACGGACAGCTTATGGAAGTACTTCTTGCGCACATCGAACAGCTCAAGACGGTGGCGGCTGCGATTGCGTTGCTTGATTGCTTGGTGTCCTTTGCGACGGTGGCTAAAGAACGTAAGTACGTTCGTCCCAAGATTTTGGAAAGCGGTAAACCCTTGACAATTTCGGATGGCCGTCATCCCGTTGTGGAGGCGATCTCCAAAGAACGTTTCGTACCCAACGATGCGTTGCTTGACAATGAGAACAACCGTTGCGCGATTATTACCGGTCCGAATATGGCTGGTAAGAGTACCTATATGCGACAGGTGGCGCTCATTGTTATTATGGCGCATATCGGCTCCTTTGTTCCTGCAAAATCGGCGGAAATTCCTTTGACGGATCGAATTTTCACCCGTGTAGGGGCAAGCGATAACCTCATTTTCGATCAAAGTACGTTCATGGTAGAAATGACGGAGGTTGCGACGATTTTGTTGCACGCCACCAAAGACAGCCTTTTGATTTTGGACGAGGTTGGCCGTGGTACAAGTACCTACGACGGCTTGTCAATTGCTTGGTCGGTTATTGAATTTTTAACCAAGCATATCGGCGCAAAGACCTTATTCTCTACCCATTATCACGAATTGACCGAGCTTGAAAACAAGTTGGAGGGCGTGAAGAATTACAAGGTAACGGTAAAGGAATTCAACGGTGCGGTTGTTTTCTTGCGTAAAATCGCAAGAGGGGGCGCAAACCGTAGCTTTGGTATTGAAGTGGCCTCGCTTGCAGGCGTTCCGAAAGAAGTTACCACCCGTGCAAAGAGCATTTTGAAAGCGCTTGAAAAGAATGATATTGCGCGCGGCAAAATGCAAACGGAATTCGTGGAAGAAGAGGTTGTGGAAGAAAAGACTTTGACGGAGATTGAAAGAATTATTTCTGAAATCGACTTGAATACAATGTCGCCCATGCAAGCATTTATGTTGCTTGGTGACTTAAAGGATAAACTTGACGGAGAAGTATAATGCCTAAAATTAACATATTGCCTGCGAAGGTGTACAATCGAATTGCGGCTGGCGAAGTGGTAGAAAGACCGTATTCAGTCGTAAAGGAGCTTGTAGAAAACTCTATTGACGCAGGCGCAACGGACATTGAAATTTACATTGAAAAGGGTGGCAAACAGCTCATTCGCGTTGTCGATAACGGTTGCGGTATCGAACGCGAGGATTTGCATTCCGCATTTTTACCGCATGCGACCAGTAAAATCGCAAAAGCGGAGGATTTGGAAAATATTTTGACCCTTGGTTTCCGTGGGGAGGCTGTGGCGTCGATTGCTTCGGTGTCGAAGATGACGATTACCTCAAAAACGAAGGAGGGGAAATGCTATTCCCTGCATTCGGATTGCGGTGAGCTTGGTCAAATTACGGAGGTTGCAGGGGAAAACGGTACGGACGTATCCGTTGAAATGCTCTTTTGTAATATTCCCGTTCGTTTGGACTTCTTAAAAACGGATAAGGGTGAAGAAACGGATATTACCAACTTCGTTTCCCGCTTTATCTTAAATCGTCCTGAAATTTCTTTTACCTATTACGTGGACGGTAAAAAGCAGTTGCAATCTTTTGGCGGTGGCGTAGAAGAGGCGCTCGTTGGTATTTACGGCGCGTCGACGCTTGCACAATGTTTCCAAATTGATGCGACAAAGCACGGTATTCGCATACATGGGTATATCGGCAATCAAAACTTTTTCAAGGCAAATAAAAGCTATCAAAGTGTATTCTTAAATGGACGTTATATTCAAAATTTAACCATTTCGTCGGCGATTTCCAATGCGTATGCCTCTTATGCAATGAAGAGACAATACCCTTTTTACGTATTGTATATCGACGTGCCTACGGAAATTGTAGACGTCAACGTGCATCCTAACAAAACGGACGTGCGTTTTGCGGATAATAAGATTATTTACGGCTGTATTTATTCGGTTGTTTCCGCTGTGTTAGATGGACATACCAAGGCGATGGAATACGTTGTTTCGGGACCTGCCTCCACCATATATGCGGATGAGGCGGTAGACACGCCTGCGCCTGCGCCCGTAGAAAATAAGCCCGTTGAAAAGAAGAAAGACGAAAAACCTTCGTATACTTCTATGTTCGATTTGTCAAAATCCTTTGATGTCACGCCCGTTTCTTATGAAGATGCACAACGTGAAATACAACTCAGCGCGCCTGCATTTACGGCAAAGAAACAAGGCATCGTGTTGCCGTTTGAGGTGAAAGAACAGGAGCAAAAGCCCATTCCAGGCTTTGTTCCGTTGGATGAAATTGAAGATTACGTGCCCTCGGGTAAAACGAAGAAATCGAAAAAACCGTCAAAGAAAACGGTAGAGGATTTACACAAAAAGTTCCCCGATTTGTATTTTAGCCGTCATTCTCTTGCGGTAAGCGACGAACGGCTTGCGACGCCTCAAAAAGCGGCTCCGATAGATCCGTTTGAGGAAAATAAGCGTTTTTTAGAAGAACTGGAAAGAAAGAGTAAGCAAAATCGTATCGACGTATCCGCATGCGTGTACGCAGGCAAGTTGTTTAATACCTATTTGATGTACGAATGTAAAGACGACGTCTATATTATTGACCAACATGCCGCGCATGAACGTTTGATTTTCAACCGCTTAAAGGAAAAGATGCAAAATCGTACCGTTACGCAACAACCTATGTTGATGCCGTATGAGGTGGCGTTGAATATATTCGAGCGCGAATTTATCCGTGAACATTTGCCTGAAATTACGGAAATGGGCTTTGATGCAAGGATAGAGGGGGACAACCTGTATATTTACGCGATTCCCGTAGATTTACAAAATATCAATTTAGAGGTATTTTTCAATGAAATCCTCGGTGATATCAGCGGTTATCGTGCCATTCGTTTGACGGATATATTGAAGGATAAAATCGCATCGGCGGCTTGCAAAGCGGCTGTAAAGGGCGGTATGGACTTAACGCGCGAAGAAATTGACGCGTTGTTTGCATTGATGGATGGCGATATGGGGTTAAAATGCCCTCACGGCCGTCCCGTTGTTGTAAAAATGAGCCGCACGGAAATTGAAAAAATGTTTAAGAGGATTGTTTAATGGCGAAGGTTTTGGTGATATGCGGCGCAACGGCGTCGGGAAAAACTTCGCTGTCAGTGGCTTGCGCCAAGGCATTTAACGGTGAAATCATATCCGCGGACTCCCTTTTGGTATATAAAAGCTTAAATATCGGTACGGCAAAGCCCACCATGGAAGAACGTGAGGGCATTCCGCATCACATGATAGACGTGGTAGAGCCAACGGAAAGCTTTTCGGTCAGCGATTATGAAGAAATGGCATTGCCTATTGTTGAAAGATTGCTTTCCGAAGGAAAGACGCCCATTATTTGCGGAGGCACGGGTTTTTACATCAATTCCTTGCTCTACAAAAGTCAGTTCGGTAACGTAGGTGCAAATGAAGAAGTGCGCGCAAAATACGAGGCTTTGGCGGAAACGCAAGGGAAAGAATACGTATATTCTATTTTGTGCGAGAAGGATCCCGAGAGCGCGAAAAAGCTCCATTACAACGATTTGAAGCGTGTCATTCGTGCGTTGGAGATTTATGACGTAACGGGCAAGGCGAAATCCTTACAGCAAGATGAGCCGATTCCTCGTTTTGATTTTGAGGCGGTTTCTATTGATTATCCAAGAGATAAGCTTTACAGCCGTATCAATTTGCGTGTAGAGGAAATGTTTAAGCAGGGCTTGATTGATGAAGTGCAGGGATTATTGCAAAGCGGGGTAACCGAGGAAATGCAATGTATGCAAGGCATAGGTTATAAAGAAATTGCAGAGGGCTTGCGTGTTGGTATGACGGACGCGGAAATGATGGAAATCATCAAAAATAATACGCGAAAATATGCAAAACGCCAGCAAACCTTCTTCAAACGTATGCAAAACCACACTTATTTAGCACCTGAAGAGGCAACGGCGGATAAGGTTTACGAGATATTAAATAATAGGTAGTATGCGAGACATAATACCTATGTCTGACATAATAGGAAGAGGATTGAAAATTATGACGGTAGAAGAATTGATTAAAAAGAGTGAAGGGCAATTAACGACGCAGTTTGCGCTCGCGGATGAGATTAGCGAATACAACCAAGAAAAGGTTTTGAAGGCGTTTAATCAACATTCGATTGCGCTTCGTCATTTTAACCCAACCACGGGTTATGGATATGGCGACGAAGGTAGATTTGTGCTTGGTGACGTTTTTGCGGCGTCTATGGGCGCGGAAGGCGGTATCGTTTCGCCCGCGCTTTTAAGCGGCACGCATGCCTTGACGGTAGGTTTGTTTGGTGTATTGCGTACGGGGGATGCGGTATTGTCCGTATCGGGGATGCCGTATGATACCATTCGCGGCGTTATTTACGGTGAGGGGAACGGCTCCTTGAAAGATTTTGGCATTTCCTTTGATTGTACCGAATTGACGGCGGACGGAAAATTTGACAAGCAAGCCATTTTGTCCGATATGCAACGTATCGGGGATAAATTGAAGATGATTTATATTCAACGTTCTCGTGGGTATGAACTTCGTGATGCGTTCACGGTTGCGGAAATCGGTGAAATTTGCGCCTTTGTTCGTGAAAATGGTTTCAATGGTTGTATTTTCGTAGACAACTGCTATGGGGAATTTGTTGAAAAACTCGAACCCTGTGACGTTGGCGCGGATGTAGCGGTTGGCTCGCTCATTAAAAACCCCGGTGGCGGTCTTGCGCCTACGGGTGGGTATATTGTCGGTACGGAAAAGTACGTGGATTTAATCGGTCGTCGTTTGACTGCGCCGTCTATCGGCAACGAAGTGGGCTCCTACGCGTATGGTTGGAGATTGTTCTATCAAGGGTTGTTTATGGCGCCTCATACGGTAAACCAAGCGGTGAAAGGCAGCCTTTTGATCGGCAAATGTATGGAAAACCTCGGGTACGAAAACTTCCCTAAAATTGAAAAAACGCCCGCGGATATCACGCGTGCGATTCGTTTTGACACTGCTGAACAGCTTTGCGCCTTCATTCAATCGGTGCAAGAGGCTTCTCCAGTAGATAGCTTTGTTACCTTAGAGCCTTGGGATATGCCTGGGTATGATAGCAAGGTAATTATGGCGGCGGGTTGCTTTGTAGAGGGTGCAAGTATCGAGCTTTCCGCCGATGCACCCGTAAAAGAACCTTATACAGCTTATTTCCAAGGCGGTTTGACCTACGAGCATTGTAAATATGCATTAAAGAAAATCCTTGCGAAACTTATGTAAAGCAAATAAAAGACGAGGCATTGCGCCTCGTTTTTATTCACTATTGACATGTGTGTGTTTATATGATATCATATGGGTAGAAATAAGACAAATTTGATAAGGAGGGTTATTATGGGCAAGAAGTTTTTTTATGCGATATTATCGTTAGGGCTTTTAGCTGTGGGAACAGTATCGATTGTAAAGCCCGATGATATAACCGCTAATGCAAACTCCGCGCAAACCTACTGGGAAGGCATTGATGCAACGGGTGCGGTTGTAATGGAGGAAGAATGTCCTATTGAAGTGCAACACGAAAAGCTTGTCTTTGATATTCCGCAATTTCCTACAAATTATTATCAAGACGTAGAGTCATTTATGGCTTATAACGCAAGCGTTTCGGCGACTTATACCTTTTATAACCCTGCCGATTATACGGTAAAGGCGACACTTGCATTCCCTTTTGGGGCATTGCCGTATTACGCGCCGTATGATTATGACGATGAAACAGGGGAAAGAATCACGTTTTTAGATACAGAGAAGTATAACATTACCATTGATGGCGAGGAAATTGAAAAGAAATTCCGCTATACGTTATCGCCTACTTACAATGCGTTTGATATTGCGGATGCTTTGCCGTATTTGGGTGATAGCTATATAGAAGATGATTTCTATAAAAGGGATACACCCGTTACAAAGTACTGCTACGAGGTTTCGGGTATTCCCGAAGAGCATCGTAGTGCCTATGCGTACTTTTCACATACCTGCGATCCTGTAAAAACCCGTATTTGGTTTAAGGGTATAAATGGTAGGATTCATGAGGGGGAACAGGTTGCGTTAGGAAGCTTTGTAGAAAACGGCGACGTAATCATACTATATGTTTTTGGGGAGGATCTTCCATACACGCCCACTTGGATAGTGTCTAAAAATGGCTCTCGTGAAACGGAAATTGCAGGTAATATAACTGAAAACGCGGACAAACGCGATGTTATGACCTTTGAAGAGTTTGCTTTTTTGCATTACTTTGGAGAATACTCCAACCAAACGACGGATATATCCGAGGTGGACTGGTATAATGCTGTTGTGCATTCCTTAAACGATGCGCAATACGAGCATGGTTTTATTGACTATTACGGTATGTATGGTGAAATCGAGCGGAAATTTATGCGTTGGTATCAATACGAAATAGAAATTCCTGCAAAGGGTACGATAATCAATACAGTAACAGCACCGATATATCCGTCTATCAATGCGGGCTGGAATCCGCCTATTTACGGGTATACCTATTTAACTTCGCCAGCAAAAACGTGGAGGAAATTCGGAAAGCTGGATATTGAAATCAATACGCCTTATTATCTTATTAACGATGAAAGTGGGTTTGTGAAAACAGAAACGGGGTATGCATTGTCTTTGGATGGCTTGCCTGAGGGAGAGTTAGAATTTACACTTTCTACTGAGGAAAATCCCCAAAAAATAAGGAATCAACTCAAGAGTTGCTTAACGGGTTGTGCGATTATGATATTGGCTCCCATCTCGTATCTTGCAACAGCGGCAGGGTGCAATTCGGTAATAGGTGCATGCGTAACGTATGCGCCGATAGCCTTAACGGCACTTGCGCTGTTCTTTAAGAAACGTAAATAAAAAACTCCCCGAAAGTCAATCTTTCGGGGATATTTATTTTATTTTGTTAAATCCCAGTCAATGGGGGCAAGGCCTTGATTTTCAAGGTATGCGTTTGTTTTTGAGAAATGCTTACAACCAAAGAACCCATTGTATGCCGACAAGGGGGAAGGGTGCGCGCATTCTAAAATCAAATGTTTCGAGGTATCAATGAGTGGCTTTTTGCTACGCGCGTTTCCACCCCAAAGAATGAATACCACGTGTTCCTTTTGGTCGGAAATCAGCTTTATAACGCTATCCGTAAACCATGCCCAACCGCATTTGGAGTGAGAATTTGCTTGATGCTCACGCACGGAAAGGGAAGTGTTCATAAGTAATACGCCTTCCTTTGCCCATTTTGTAAGATTACCGCTGCTAGGGATATCGCAACCAACGTCTGATTTCAATTCCTTAAAGATATTGACAAGGGAAGGGGGCTGTTGTATGCCGTCTTGGACGGAAAAACACAAACCGTGTGCTTGTCCAACGTTGTGGTAGGGATCTTGCCCTAACAATACGACCTTCAAGTTGTCAAACTGCGTATAACGGAAACAGTTGTACAAATCGTACATATCGGGATAAACCACGTGATTGCGGTATTCCTCAATTAAAAATTGACGGATTTTTTGGTATTTTTCATCTGCGAACAAAGGGGCGAGCCGTTCATTCCAGTCGCCTAAATCAATCATATTGACACCTCATCATTTGTAAAAGTGTGAAATCGATTAAAGCTCTTCAAAAATAGCAGGGAGTTGTGCTTTCAGGTTTTTCAAGGCTTTATCTCTATTCAAAAGATATTGTTCGGTGGTGCTACCGCTACCGGCCACGTCGGAAATAGCTTTTACCGAATAAACGGGCAATTCCGCCGCAAAAGCCGCTTGTACGATTGCCGCGCCTTCCATATCACGGATATCCGCATTCAATTCTTCCGTCAACAGCTTGTAATCAGCAGGGGAGTCGTTAAAACGATCCGCCGTACCAAGCTTGCGTTTTTCAAAACCGCACTTGAAGTGGTTGAGGGTTAAATAATTTTCCGTATATTCGTTCAACGTACCGATTTTCGTGCCGTTCAATTCCACCAAATCAAAGTCAAATTGTACCGCCGCGGCAATTTGATATACAGCGCAAAGCTCGGTGGACTTGTTCAAGCCGCCAGCCACGCCAAAATTTAAGATTTTATCCGCATCAAATTTGCTAACAAGCAGTTGCGTACCGAGGGCGGCATTTACTTTACCAACCCCACAAATGCAAAGGGCAAGGTCTTTCCCATACACTCTGCCCACGTGTACCTTTTTACCGCTGACGGATAAGGAGCGGGTTATTTTCATTTCGGAAAGCAAAATTTCCGCTTCACTTTGCATAGCAATTACTACACCGATCATATTCTCTTTTCTCCTATGTAATACTTGATAAAATTTTTTTCTTATGTTATAATATGGATAGATGGATAAATTCAGCGTTTTCAAAATCGCCGTTCCCACACACGGAAAGGATAAATCCCTCGTGCTGTAAAAGGGTGATTTTTGCAGGAAAAGCTTGCTGTTGATAGGTCAAACGTCCATGTATATAATCAAGGTGTTTCAAATCAGAGGCAAGCGTGCCGCCGAGATATTTCACCGCGCATTCTTTCACAACCCAATGCGTTAAAAAGTCCTTTGCGCAAGTGATTTCCGCTTGTTCGGCAGGTGAAAATTTTTTCACGATAGGACCATAGTTGGATATACGCGACAAATCTTCGGCGTCCAAACCGATTTCTTCCTCGGAAAAGGCAATATAAATTCGGTCCTTGGTGTGTGTTACCGAAAAATAAGGAGCGCACTCTACGTAAGGTTTTCCGTTTTTTGTTCGCGAAATCGTTACTTCACTTTTTCCGTAATACGCTGAAAATATTTTTTTCAATGCCGCTTCCGTTGTAAAAGCGGATTTGTCTGCATAAAATATTTTTTCCATAAATTAACATTATTATAACAAGAGGAATTGAAAATGTCAAGAGTAGAAAGGGCAAAAGAGAAATTCTTACAAGGATATGCATGTTCGCAGGCGGTTGCGCTCGCCTTTTGCGACATAATGGGTATAGATGAGGCAACGGCAAGCAAAATGATGTTACCGTTTGGCGGTGGGCTTGGCCGTTTACGTTTGACCTGCGGCGCGGTAAGCGGTATGGCATCTGTCGTTGGTATGGTGTTTGCCGATGCGGAAAGCTCTCCCGAAAACAAAAAAGAGGTTTATGCGATCGTACAGGAATTGTGCGGTAGATTTCAAGCGGAAACGGGCAGTTTAATTTGCGCGGAGCTGTTAAGCGGCATGAAGGTGCCCGTAGAGGTTGGCGGTGTCGCGGAAGCTCGCACCGCGGAGTATTACAAAAAACGTTCCTGCGCGGACATGGTAGGGTTGGCGGCGCAAATTTTAGAAGAGTATTTACAAGAAAAAGGAATTTTATAAATAAAAAACGCGGGAGGGGAAACCTCTCGCGTTTCGCATTTTATTCGATTATTTATTGCTCTTGGATACGTTGAAGTAGTATTCAACCACGTCGCCGTCCTGCATGATATATTCTTTACCTTCCGAACGAACTTTACCTTCCGCTTTTGCCGCGGCAATCGAACCAAGCGTTACAAGGATTTCCCAGTTTACAACGTCCGCACGGATGAAACCCTTTTCAAAGTCGGTGTGGATTTTACCAGCCGCTTGAGGTGCTTTCGTACCTTTTACAATCGTCCAAGCTCTCGTTTCTTTTTCGCCTGCGGTGAGGTAGGAAATAAGACCGAGAAGGGCGTAGGACTTTTTAATCAAACGGTCAAGACCGCTTTCGCCAAGCCCAAATTCTTCCATGAACATAGCCTTGTCTTCATCGTCCATTTGGGAAAGTTCTTCTTCGGTTTTCGCACAAATAACAAGCACTTCTGCGCCTTCTTGTGCCGCAAATTCCTTTACTTTTACAACATAGGG
>JAZKZY010000122.1:0-91369 GCA_045612895.1 Candidatus Scatosoma sp.
ATTTGTTGTTTATTGCCTCCGGTATGGGTGGCGGTACGGGTACGGGTGCAGCTCCTGTCGTTGCTAAAATTGCCAAGGAGATGGAAATTTTAACGGTAGCAGTGGTTACCTTACCCTTCGGCTTTGAAGGTCATTTGCGTATGACAAATGCTTTGACGGGCGTGGAGGAATTGAAGAAATCGGTAGATTCCTTGATTACCATTCCTAATGATAAAATTGCCAAGGTTGTACCAAAGGGTACTTCGTTTAAAGACGCTTTAAAGGTTGCAGACGAGGTGCTTCGTCAAGGTATTCGCGGTATTGCGGAATTGATTATTAAACCTTCCTTGATTAACCTTGACTTTGCGGACGTAAAAACGACCTTAAAGGGCCGCGGATTAGCGCACATGGGTATCGGTGTTGCAAAGGGTGAAAAGCGTATTTATGAGGCAGTTCGTTGCGCGGTATGCAGTCCTTTGTTGAATACGACGATTGAAGGCGCAAATGCGGTGATTATTAACGTAATCGGTGGTAGCGATTTGGGCTTGGAAGAAGTAACGATTGCCGCAAACTTGGTAAAAGACGTTATTGATTATTCCGCAAACGTAATTTTCGGTGCTTGCATTGATGAAAATATGGCGGATGAAGTGGAAATCGTTATCATTGCAACCGGCTTTGGTAACAATTCGAATATGTTTGCCTCGAACGCGCAAAATGAAGCGTTAAGACAAGCCTCTAGCTTGGCGAAAAAGTTGGATTTTGCGTATAGCAATCAAAATGGAGAAACCTTTAAGACGAATATGACGAGCGGCTTTGATCAATCGGCGGCTGCTCCGACGTATGCATCCCCGTATGATGCTGTAAATAGACCACAAACAACGCAAGGCTATGTAAAACCGATGGAAACCTTTGAGCCTGACGATCCTATTCCCGAAGGCTCGAAGGATAAGAAACATCGTCCTCATTTTGTCGATTTCTTTATGCGTAAAAATGGCGAGGATAAACAATAAAAGATACAATAAAAGCGGCGCAATGCGTCGCTTTTTCTTTGTGAAAAAATGGAATAAAAAACGCATAATTGATTTACCTTTCGAATAAAATACTGTATGCGTTTCAAGGGTTTACAAAACATCAAAAAAATATATTTCATCGGTATCGGTGGCATTAGTATGAGCGCGTTGGCGCAATTTTTATGCGATTGCGATTATACGGTATCGGGTAGTGATGCGGTGAAAGGGGAACAAATCGAAAAGCTGCGAGAGAAAGGAATTCCTGTTTTCTTCGGCGTGGATGCAACACGTAAAGAACTGTTACAAGCGGATGCGGTTGTTTATACGGATGCGGTTTCACAATCGCACAGCGAGTTAGTCGTTGCCAAAGATATGAATAAAAAGGTGTATTCCCGCGCGGGATTGCTGGCGATTATTTGCGCTGAATTCCCCAACGTGATTGCCGTAGGCGGCAGTCATGGAAAAACGACCTGCACCTCTATGTGCGCGCATATATTCCAGTATTTGAACATACCTTTTACGGCGCATATCGGCGGTGAGGACAGCGTTCTTGGTAACTATTTTTCATCGGGTACGGATTATTTTGTGACGGAGGCCTGCGAATATAAGAAAAACTTATTAAAAATCCCGAAAAAGGTTGGCGTGTTGCTCAATATTGATAAAGATCATATGGAGTGTTACGCGGACGAAAAGGATTTGGAGTCGTGCTTTCATCAATATTGTCAACAATCGGAGACGGCGTTTGTTTGCGGTGACGATGAAAGGTGTAAGGAGTGGGGAGAGTTTCAGACGTTCGCCATTCAAAATCCGTTGGCGGATTACCGCGCCATTGATATTCGTGCTGCTGGCGAGAAGTATGCCTTTACGGTAGAGGAATATGGTAAACCGCTGTGCCGTGTGCGTTTGAATGCTGTGGGTAGATGTAATATTTATAACGCTTTGGCGGCATTTGCGGCGGCTCGCTCGTTCGGTTTTGATGGGGAAAGTATTGCAAGCGGTTTAAGTCGTTTCACCGCTGTAAAACGCAGGTTTGAAAAGATAGGGGAGTGTCGCGGGGCAAGTTTTATTTGCGATTACGCACATCATCCGCGCGAGATTATTTCCACAATTGCAACGGCGAAATGGCTAGCGAAGAAAAACCTGTACGTTATCTTTCAACCGCATACATATTCACGGACAAAATTATTGTTGAACGAGTTTATTGACGCGTTGCGCCCGATTAAAAATTTGATGATATATAAAACCTATCCGGCGAGGGAAAGCTACGACGGCGCAGGCAGTGCCGAATACCTTGCCGAGCGTGTAGGAAGCTTGTACGCAAACAGTATTTATTCCTTAAAAATTTGGTTAAAATCTACCATTCGGGAAAATGACGTCGTGCTATTTTTAGGGGCTGGGGATATCTATTTTACGGCGCAATATTTATTGAAAGAATTGCAATAAAGAATAAAAAGTAGGTGAAAGGAAAAAGAGTTGAAAAAAACTCTACTTTTCACCTATTTTTTTCTTTCAAACTATTGAAAAATTTAAAATAAAATGTTATAATATTTAGGTATGAAACTTCCGTGCAAAAGGAGGAGAAAATTTTGGGGAAACAAAATAGAAAAAAGGTGAGAAATAGTGAAAATAAACAGGAATCGTTGCTTGTTACAAAGGAAAGCCTTTGCGCTACTTTTGCAACGTTTTCTTTCCTTGCATTTTTAATTGTTTGTACGGGACCCTATATCTTTGGGGATCTCGGTTTAAGCATATACAGTTTTTTTGCAGGGATTTTCGGTTACCTCATCTATCCTCTTTTGTTGTGCCTTGGTTATTTGTCCGTAACGGGCCTGTTAGAAAAACGTTTGGTGCGCAATAGAAAGGCCGCGACGGCAATCGTATTGACGTTGATTTGTGCATCTTTGATCATTCATACGGCATTGACGTTTAATTGGCCTCGTGAAAACTATTTAACCGCATGCCTCTCGGCAAGCGATGCCTTCCCGAACGCAACGGTAGCCGGTTGGCTTGGCGGATTTATTGTCTTTGGCGTATCGGCGGTCATGTCAAACGTTGGCGCAATCGTGTTGTTTTCCTCGTTTGCATTGTTCTTTGCTTATTTTGCGTACATCAACGTGAAAGTGGCGCACTTGAAGGCAAAGGATACGACGATTACCAAGGAAAAGAAGGAACAGAGGGTAATGCAAGCGGCGGTTGAGCCTCAACCCATCCAAAATGCGCAGCCCCAAAAAATGCCTGCTCCTCAATTTGGACAAGAACATTACACTGGTTATTCGCCTTTATCGCCTGTTTCGGCGCAAACGGCAATGCCTGCGGCTGCACCTGTAACAATTGAAAAAGCGGTGGCAAGCAACGTATATTCGCCTTTTGGTCGTATGGAAAATATGAATACGGAGCCCGAAGCGCCTCAAAATCCTCAAACGAGCCGTGAAATCTTATTTGGCGGCGACCCGATTGAGAACTTTAAGAAGAACGGTATGTTCGACCCGAATTCGAAAGCGAATAATCGTCCTGTGGATCCTGTAGTGCCGATGGCGCCTCCGACCAACACGGGCTTTGTGCCTTCTTATACCAAGGCGTATGAAGAAGATTTCAACGAGGAAAAACCTGCGTATCGCCCCGTGACGAGCTATACGCCCGCGCAAGAACCTGAGGAAACGATCGAGCCGTTGCCTTACATGGAAGAGCCGCCTAGCTATCAAGAGCCGATTGCTCCTATTGTAGAAACGCCCATTTTGGAAACGCCTCGTGAGGAATATTTGGACTTTGGCCGTGAAACCGAAAAGGAAACACCCGTGGAACCGATAGAGGAAAAGCCTTATCGCCGTCACGATTTTATGGATCTTTTCTCCCCTCAAAATCCTCGTCTTTTGGAGGGAATTGAAGAGCCGGCTGAAAGAACGGATAGCTTTACGGTAAAGGGCTTTGGCGAAGAAGAGCCGATCCTTTCTCGCGATCGCGCTGAAAGTACGTTTGATAGAAGTGAAATCGTAGATAGAGGGGAAGAAAGCGGGCGTTTAGGCGCAAACGTCTTTGATGAGCCCGAAAACGATCCATATTCTTTGGATACGAGAAGAGGACTTCCCAAAGAAGAGGAAATGGACATCAGCGAAAGAGGTTCGAACAATACCCCTGCAAGCTATTTGGGTTTGACGGATAGAGATAGCGGTAGAGGTCTTGGCAGAGGTGCTTCCATTATTCCTGAGCCTCCTCAAGAGCCTGAGAAACCTAAAAAACCCCGTGTGATTCGTCCTTATAAGCGCGTATCGTTGGATGATTTTGACTGTCGTGATATCGAGCCTGCTCAAAACGAGGTAGAGGTAGAGGAAACGAAGGCGAATATCATCGCAACGTTGGAAGAATTTAAGGTAATGGGCGCAACCATTGCATCGGTTACCTTTGGTCCTACGGTAACGAGATACAACGTAGCGTTGCCGAGAAGTGTTTCCCCGAGAAAGATTTTGTCGTTGGATCAGTCGATTGCAATCAGCTTGCATTCGAGCGGCGTAAGTATTTACCCCAACTACGAAGACGGCGTTGTCAGCATCGAGGTGCCGAATAAGGAAAGACAATTTGTACAGCTTGGCTGTATGTTGTCGGGTAACACGTTTGTAAATGCGCCTGCTGGCTCGTTGATGTTTGCAATGGGTAAAAACGTTGCAAATGCCAAGGTGTACGGGGATATTTCCAAGATGATTCACTTACTTGTTGCAGGTTCTTCCGGCTCGGGTAAGAGTGTATTCCTCGGCGCATTGATTGTCAGCATGATTTACAAGTATTCTCCCGAAGAATTGCGTTTGATCTTGATTGACCCGAAGAAAACGGAATTTGTTTTGTATAACAATTTGCCGCACTTGATGATCAACGAAATTATTACCGACGTTAATAAAGCGGTACAGAGTTTGAACTGGGCAATCGGTGAAATGAATCGCCGTTATACCTTGTTTGAACAAATGAGCCGTTCGGGTAAATACGTAGTAAATCTTGACCAGTACAACGAACAGCTTGAAAAGAACGAGCGTTTGCCTAAGATTGTCATCATTATTGACGAGTTGGCCGACTTGATGCTCGCTGCGAAGAAGGATATTGAAGATAGAATTCAAAACCTCACGCAAAAAGCGCGTGCCGCAGGCATTCATTTGATCGTTGCAACGCAACGTCCTTCGGCGGACGTTATTACCGGCGTTATCAAGAGCAACCTTTCCACGCGTATTGCCTTTGCGGTTGCGTCGGAAGTAGACTCCCGCGTTATCTTGGATCAATCGGGTGCGCATAAGTTGTTGGGTAAGGGTGACTTCTTGTATTCGATGCCTGGTATCAATATTCCCGTTCGTGTACAAAGTGCGTTCATTTCGCCCTCCGACTCGCAAAAGGTTGTTAACTTTATCAAAGAGAACAACGAGGCGTACTACGACGAGGAAGCGACTGCGTACATCAACAATACGCGTACGGGTGGAGATGATTCGGGTGGTGCTATTGACAAGGACAGCTTTGACCCGATGTGCATTGACGCATTGCGTCACGTTATTTTGAGCGGTAGCGCATCTATTTCGATGATTCAGCGTAAGTGTTCGGTTGGCTATAACCGTGCAGGGAATATCATCGAATGGATGGAGGACAACCATTATATTTCGCCGTTTGACGGTGCAAAGGCGAGAAAGGTACTCATTACAAAAGAAGAATTTGAGAGTGAGTTCGGCCCGTTATAAGATAAATAAAACAGCGCATAGGGGCATCATGGATATGCCCTTGTGCGTAAAAAGGTAGAATATGTTATCAAAAAAAATATTCGGTGTCATTTCCCTTGGGTGTGATAAAAATCGCGTCGATTCGGAAAAACTTCTTGGCTTGATTAAGGAAAGGGGTTATTCGTTGACGGATGATTTATCAAAGGCGCAAATCGTCATCGTCAATACCTGCGCTTTTTTGCAATCCGCGCGAGAAGAAGCCATTGAAACGGTGTTAGAGTGTGCTGATTATAAAAGTGAAAATTTGGAAAAACTTGTAGTAACGGGTTGTTTGCCTCAAAAATTTATTGAGGAATTGTACCTGCCTTTACAAGAAGTCGATGTATTTTTGGGTATCAACGATTATGAAAAGATGTTTGAGGCGTTGGAAAACTCCTACAAACAAAACGAGCGCCAAAATTACGTTGGAAAGGGCTGTGACGGTTATATCCAAAGCCGTGTGTTGACTACGGACGAACATTTTGCATATTTGAAAATTGCCGACGGTTGTTACAATCATTGTACCTATTGTTTAATTCCTAAAATTCGTGGAAAATATCGTTCGTATAAAATGGAGGATTTGCTTTTAGAGGCAAAAGAGCTCGGGGACATTGCGGAATTGATTTTGGTCGCGCAGGATACGACGCGATACGGCGAGGACTTGTACGGAAAAAATTCTTTTGTTGAGTTATTGCAAAAGCTGTCGGCTTTAGAGAATATCCAGTCGATTCGTTTATTGTATTGTTATCCCGACGTTATTACGGATGAATTGATTACGGAAATTGCAAACAATCCTAAAATTATTAAATATATGGACATCCCTTTGCAGCATTCCGAAAACCGCGTATTGAAGTTGATGAATCGAAAAGGTACGCGCAATGGGTATTTAGCACTCTTCAAAAAACTGCGTGAACGCATCCCTGGTATCGCCATTCGTTCCACTTTCATATCTGGTTTCCCTACGGAAACGGAAGAGGAGTTTGGGGGCATGCTTGCCTTTGTGCAGGAAGCGAAACTGTTTAATTGTGGTTTCTTCGCTTACTCCAAGGAACCTGATACGGGTGCGTACCGCTTAAAACCGCAGGTGCATCATGCGACGAAACAGCGTCGTGTCCGCGCGTTATACAATGCGCAACAAAAGGTTTCGGCGGATTTACTTTCCACTTTTTTGGGGAAAGAAATTGAGGTGCTGTGCGATGGAATTGATTATGAAAAGGGTTGTTTTGTCGGCAGAGCATATTTCAGCGCCCCTGATATTGACGGTAAAGTGTATTTTTACGCAGGGGAGGCCATGCAGGGCGAACGTTATATGGTCAATGTAGATCGTGCGGATAGCTATGACTTATATGGACATACAAATGATTATGAAGGAGAATTGAATTATGAATTTACCTAATAAAATTTCTTTATCGAGAATATTATTGATTCCCGTTTTTGTTGTAGTGTTTTTCTTGGATGGTATTTTACCTTTCGCGTTTGGTATTGCGGCAATCATCTTTGCGGTAGCGGCTTGCACCGATTTTGTAGATGGAAAAATTGCGCGTTCGCGTGGGCTTGTTACCAACCTTGGTAAGTTCCTTGACCCGATTGCGGATAAAGTGCTGGTATCGACTGCAATGCTTTTGATATTGACGATGAAAGACAGCTTATTTATCCTCGTTGGCGAGGCGTGTGAATGGGTTTATATCACAACGGCTATCTGTACCTGTATCATTATGGCTCGTGAATTGATTATCAGCGCATTCCGTCAAATTGCGGCGGCAAATGGTCTTATTATGGCTGCTGAAAAGCTTGGTAAGTATAAGGCGGCTTGTCAAGACGTTGCGATTTTTGTGTTGATTTTGGCCGGCGGTCTTAACGGACTTGTTACTTGGGGCGTATACGTTGCTTGGTTTGGGTTTGCGTTGTTTGCAATTGCAACCGTTTTGACCATTCTTTCGGGCGTTTCCTATATCGTAAAAAATAAGCAAGTTTTGAAAGATAATTAAGAGGAATAAGGCATGGGAAGTATGCAGGTTGGACAAGTGGTTATTCGCACGATGGGCGCAAATGCGGCGTGCGTGGAATCGCTTGTGCAAGAACTGAATATTCAAGCCAAAAATCTCGCATCATGCCACCATGTACGCGTTCACGATGAGGATATCCTTACAATTGCCTATGGTAACGACACTCCGAAAATGTTGATGGACGATATTTTACGCAGGTGCGTTGAGGAGTTAGATGTCTCGATTTATGCTATGGAAGATTGCTCGTTGGAGCATCAGGTGGTTAATCTGTTAAAGGTCCGTGGTAAAACGCTGAGCGTTGCGGAATCTTTTACGGGAGGCGGAATTGCGAGTCGTATTACTTCCGTATCTGGGGCAAGCGAGGTTTATTTCGAAGGGATCAATGCGTACAACGAAAACGCAAAGATAAAAAGGTTGGGCGTTTCACCGCAAACCCTTGAAAAATACGGCGCTGTATCCGAACAAACGGCCTATGAAATGGTGGTTGGGTTATTACGTACAGGTGATTGCAACGTAGCGATTGCAACGACGGGGTTGGCTGGACCGAATACGGATAAATCGGGACTGCCCGTAGGCTTGTGCTATATTGCGGTTGGTACAACGGAGCGGATACGCGTATATCAATATCGCTTTGAAGGTACGCGAGAAGAGATTACGAAAAAAGCAATCAATTATGCGTTGTATTTGACGTATAAGCAGTTGAAAGATTTATAATTGAAAAAATGTGATTAGGAGATATATAAATGGCAAACGAAAAGAATACGGAAAAAATGAAGGCTTTAGACGCCGTTTTGCTTCAAATTGGAAAGCAATACGGGAAAGGCTCCATTATGCGTCTTGGCGAAGAGGCAGGCAATACGGAGATTGAGGTGATCCCCAGCGGTTGCCTTACGCTTGACCTTGCGTTGGGTATCGGTGGGTTCCCTCGCGGTAGAATTATCGAAATCTACGGTCCTGAATCCTCGGGTAAAACGACGGTTGCATTGCACGCGATTGCGGAAGCGCAAAAGATGGGCGGTGTAGCGGCGTTTATCGACGCGGAACATGCGCTTGACCCTGTTTACGCAAAGAAATTAGGCGTAAGCTTGGATGATTTATACGTTTCTCAGCCTGATACAGGTGAACAAGCGTTGGATATCACGGAAGCGTTGGTAAGAAGCTCGGCGGTGGATATTATCGTTGTGGACTCCGTTGCGGCATTGACCCCCAAGGCGGAAATCGAAGGGGATATGGGGGATACGCACGTTGGTTTGCAGGCACGTTTGATGTCGCAGGCATTGAGAAAGTTGACCGCAATCGTTAACAAATCGAAAACTTGCGTTATTTTCATCAACCAGTTGCGTGAAAAAGTGGGTGTTATGTTTGGTAACCCCGAAACGACCCCTGGTGGTAAGGCGTTGAAATTCTATGCAAGTATGCGTTTGGATATCCGTAAGATGGACGCATTGAAGGATGCGGATGGTGTTATGGGTAATAGAACGAAAGCAAAAGTTGTAAAAAATAAACTTGCGCCTCCCTTCCGTCAGGCAGAATTTGACATCGTATTCGGTGAAGGTATTTCGCAGGAAGGATGTATCATGGATATGGGTGTACAGTTTGACATCATTGCGAAGAGTGGCTCGTTCTTTAGCTATAACGGTGCAAAAATTGCACAAGGCCGTGAAAAGTTGCGCTTGTTCTTGAGAGAAAATCCTGAGGTGAAAGCGGAAATTGAACAAAAGATCCGTGACGTAGCAAACGGTAAAATTGAAGAAGAAAGCGAAGAATAATTTTTAAGTTATATATAATATTATAATGTAAGAAAAAAGCGGAGAGCGACGGCTTTCCGCTTTTTGTTATTTTATGGATATTTTTTCGTTTGCAGGGCAACAATTTTTTCTCAAACAATTGACTTTTTTATAAATATATTGTAAAATAGTATTGATAAAAAAAGTTATAAGTCGGATTTTATGAAAAATCCGTGGAAATAATGGATTTATCAATTTAATTTTAATACAGGAGGCACAAACTATGCACGATTTTAATTTGAGCGTCCTGTTTCTCGCTGGCACAGGAACGACAATCGCGATTGCAGCGGCGGCTGCGGCGGTTGCTTTGGGTTTAGGTGTGGTATTAGCGTTGTTCTTCTATAAGAAGAGCACCGAGAAGAAAATCGGTTCAGCAAATGACCGCGTAGAAAAAATCATTAGCGATGCTGAAAAAGAAGCCGAACGCATCAAAGCGCAAGGAAGAGAAGAAAGCAAGCATGTATTAAAAGAAGCATTGCTTGAAGCAAAGGAACAGGATTTAAAATTAAGAAACGAATTTGAACGCGAAACCAAAGAAAAGAAAGCTGAAATTCAGCGCATGGAACAGCGTTTGACCCAAAAAGAGGATGCAATCGACAAAAAGTCGGAGGCGCTCGAACAGCAAAAGGCAAATCTTCTTAAAAAGGAAGAAGAAGTTGTTCATTTGCAGGAAAAACTCAATTCCCAACACGAATTGATGGTGCAGGAACTTGAAAAAGTTTCTCAACTCAGCCGTGAAGAAGCGAAAAAACTTTTGACGGAAGAGATTTTGGAAGAAACCCGTCATGACGTAGCAATTCAGGTCCGCAACCTTGAACAAAAGGCAAAGGACGAGGCGGATATCAACGCGAAGAAATTGATTGCGCTTGCTATCCAGAAATGTGCGGCTGACCAGGCATCGGAAATCACCGTTTCCGTTGTACCTCTTCCCAACGATGATATGAAAGCACGTATTATCGGTCGTGAAGGTAGAAACATCCGTGCGTTGGAAAATGCAACGGGTATCGAACTTATTGTCGATGATACCCCTGAGGTGGTTATTCTTTCGGGCTTTGACCCTGTTAGAAGAGAAATTGCACGTTTGTCGTTGGAACGTTTGATCAACGACGGCCGTATCCATCCCGCTCGCATTGAAGAAACGGTGGAAAAGGTTACTCGTGAAATGGATATGCAAATCAAAGAAGCTGGTGAAGCGGCTGTATTTGAGGCAGGCATCTTCGGCTTACACCCCGAATTGATTAAGTTGATCGGTCGTTTGAAGTTTAGAACGAGCTATGGCCAAAACGTTTACAAACATTCGGTAGAAGTGTCCATGCTCGCTGGCCAAATGGCGGCTGAGCTTGGTTTGGACGTTAGCTTTGCAAAGCGTGCGGGCTTGTTGCACGATATCGGTAAGGCAGTTGACCAAGAACAAGAAGGTACCCATATCCAAATCGGTGCTGATCTTGCGAAGAAATTTAAGGAAAACGCAAATATCGTCAATGCAATTATGGCACACCATGGCGACGTAGAGCCCAAGACGATTGAAGCAGTGCTCATTCAGGCAGCTGATGCCATTTCGGGCGCTCGTCCTGGCGCAAGACGTGAAACGGGTTCTAACTACGTAAAACGTTTGGAAAGATTGGAAGAAATCGCTTCTGGTTTCCACGGCGTAGAAAAGAGCTATGCAATTCAAGCAGGTAGAGAAGTGCGTGTTATTGTTAAACCTGAACAGGTTGACGATGCGCAGGCACTCTTCCTTGCAAAGGATATCGCCAAGAAGATTGAGGCGGAATTGGAATACCCTGGTCAAATCAAGGTAAACGTTATCCGCGAGTTCCGTGGCGTTGAATATGCGAAATAATTAAATGAAATAATCCCTTTGCTTCGGCAAAGGGATTATTTTGAAAATTCTTGAACTTTTTTTCAAAAAGTGCGTTATAAGACTTGACAAAGGTGATAAATTTAACTATAATATCATAGTAATCGTTAAGATGCTGCTATGGCTCAGTTGGTAGAGCGCGTCCTTGGTAAGGACGAGGTCGGCGGTTCAAATCCGCCTAGTAGCTCCAAGGACATCGGAAGATGTCCTTTTTCTTTTTTTGCCGACCTCCTGCATGGATTTTAAGGACGAGGATTGAATTTCATTCAAATAAACCGGGGTGACGCTCGCAGGCTCGCTATGTCGTCGCAAGCTCCTTACAAATCCGCCTAGTAGCTCCAAGGACATCGAAAGATGTCCGTTTTTTTTATTTTATACGATATTTTTTTAACAAGAGGTAAATTTCCCTAGAAAATCAAAAAGTTAACATTTTGCGTAAGATTTTACGAGGTGGGGGGGTCTTGTACAGAATTTTATGTTTGAAGGGGGCATGTACGCGTTCAATATTAAAAAAGATGATTTATCGAATGGTTTTCGAGTGGGAATTTACAGGAAACAAACTGATGTTTTGAAATAAAATAGGGGTAAGCTACTATTTTGTAATTGTATGGTTAGGTCAAATTTTTTATATTATTGTGCGAAAAATATTATTGAAATTTTTATTTAATTTTATTAAAATTATAATGTAATATTGGCTTTGTGTAAAAAAAGCAAAGTCGAGCAGGATAATTTTTTCAAAAGGAGAAAAAGAATGCGCAAAGAATATGATGGGTTGGAATTTAGTGTAATTATATTTAATATGGAAGATGTAATTACGGCAAGCGGTGACAACTTTATTGAAGACCCTTGGGACAATTTTGAGTACTAAGTTAAGGAGGAAAGAAGATGAAAGCAAGTTTTAGAAAGATTTTAGTAGCGCTTTCTACTGTGGCAATGGCGGTATGCTTGTTGTTCGGCGGTTTGTTCGCTTTTTCGCAAACGAAAGACGTAAAAGCGGCATCTGCGCTTAAAACGGAATTTACCAATAATGGCCAAATTGTTTTGAGTCAGTATGGCAACAACACCCTTGAATATGTAGAAGGTATTGCAGGTTCGACTGGCGCGGTGCTTAAAATCAACTCGAACCTCAGCGCTGCGAATGGTACAGCGTTTGTAATGCTTAGCGTGCCTAGCGTTAAGGCGAGTGAGTTAGAAAGTATCGTTGTGCGTATTTATTCGCCTGGGTATACCTCGGCGGATAGTTTTAGAGCAGCGATTGCCTCAAATGGCAGCTGGATTCAAAATGAAGCAAAAGATATGTCCAACTGGATTGACGTAAACCTTTCGGAAAACGCGATTGCGTTGATGAAGGATGCGGATGGTTTCCTTTCTACGCCAATTCCCGTTGGGGCTCGTGTATATAGCGGTGCGAGTGAATACTATATCGACAGTATTACTGTCAATGTAAAAAAGGACTATGCTGGTGAATTCACTAACAATGGTCAGGTTGTATTTACGCAATATGGTGGCAATACCTTTGAATACGTAGAAGGGATCGAAGGCTCGACGGGGGCAGTCCTTAAAATTAAGGCGGATGGTACGGCTTTTGTTAATTTGAGTGTACCTAGCGTTAAGGCAATCTTGTTAGAAAGCATTGTTGTACGTATTTATTCTCCTGAATATACTACGTCTGACAGCTTTAGAGCAGGTCTTGCTGCTAATGGTAGCTGGGTTCAAAATGAAGCAAAAGATATGTCCAACTGGATTGACGTAACCCTTTCGGGAAACGCGATTGCGTTGATGAAGGATGCGGATGGTTTCCTTTCTACGCCAATTCCCGTTGGGGCTCGTGTATATAGCGGTGCGAGTGAATACTATATCGACAGCATTACTGTGAATATGAAGGAAACTGTGGACGTGTCGTTCCAGGCCATTCATGGTACTTGGAATAACTATGCTTACAATGATGCTAATTGTACGTTTATTCAATTTAACGGTGGTATTTCCGGCAATGGTAACTTGGATGCAGACTTTACGGAATTGCTTGCGAAGATGACCATTAATAATGCCCCTGTGGATACTGCAAACGTATCCTTCTATTGCCCGAACTGGATCGGCGCGAGCGGCGGTATCATTATGCGTTTGGCGACCAACCCTGCGGCAGGCAGTGTTTTGATGTTGCCCGCAGGTGCAATGTTTAACATCGGTGGATCGGATACGAATGTTTACAAAATTTCGGAAGATGTTTATTTGAAGTTTGACGGTAGTAAATGGGCATTGACCGAAAAGCCTTCGGCGAGCATGCCCATGGCTCAATTTAACGCTCCTTGGAGCACGGCTGGTGATTTCAACAAGGTTAGCCAAGTATTATTGCAGTACAATACCGATGCCACTTGGACGCATACCGATAAAGGTGATTTGGCATCCAAGGTAACCTATAAGAACTCCAAGACGGGCGCAACTCGTGCGGCAACGGATGCGGATATTGCAGGTTGGGACGGCCAAAAGTGGATTGTGTTCTCTAATCTGGCAGGTTATGACGTGCTTGAAATCGCGGAAGGCGGGACCTTTGGCGGTGGCGTGGGTATCCCTGCGCTTACCATTTACTGTGTAAACGGTTACTGGGTAACGACGGCGCCTCATGCAGCTACCACGCATTTTGCTTACATTGCAAGCGGTTGGAATAACAACGCTGGCAATGGCGTAAGTAACAATATTTTCTCGTTTGACGTAAAACCTCTTGGGGATGCTACGGATGCCACCAACCTTGCGGCTACTTACAATCGTACGTCCCTCATGGTAAGATACAATGGTAAAACGTTTGCGGAACTTTATGCAGATGCAAATAATGCGAATGCGAAAAAATACTCAATTTCTTATGCGCATGGCAATCAATATTTCTATTTCGCAATTCCCGAAGCAGACCTTGTAGATGGCGCGATTTTTGAAATTGAAGAAGGCACGCCCTTCATGAACAATTATTTGGGCGCTGTTAAGTATGAGTTCATTGCTTCGAAGGGCGCTTGGGAACCTTACGTAGAACTTGAATATGGTACGCCTAATTTCTCGAATGCAACGGCAGGTTTAGTTGGCGCTTGGAGTTGGAATCATCAAACGCAAAATACCGGGGTTGTTAAAGACACTAGCTACGGTTATACGATTGTTGCAGATTGGGTGATTGCGAGCAATGCAACCAACCTTGCGGCAACGAAGAATACGACCTCCCTTTCGATTACTTTGAATGGTGTAAGTTTCTATGACTTGTATCAAGGCGATGACGGGTATAGATTGAATGCACAGCTTGGATATTTTGCATTCTCCGTGCCTACGGCGGCGCTTGTAGCAAGCAACGGTTACGAATATCCCACCCTTGAAATTATGGAAGGTACGCCTTTCTATGATGGCAACTACTTGCCTGCAACGACCTTGATTTACAAGAACGGCGCTTGGCAGTTAAAAACTAACACGAATTACAATCCTTCGTTTGTAAGTATTAACGCAGGATTTAACAACGACGCACACGGGTTCTTCATTATACAGTTTAATACGGACGGTTGGGAACAGGATGCTGTGCCTACCAGCTGGTCGGGCATTACCTACAATGGTAAAGATATCACTGAGCTTGCAACTGTAAAGTTCTTCCAAGAACATTCCATTTGGTTTACTTACAGCAAAACGAGTGAAAAACTTGCTGCAGGTTACAACAGATATTCTCATCCCACCATTAAGTTCGCAGAAGGTGCAACCGTAGTTTACAATGAGCAAACTTATACCTTCCAAGAAATGGAATTCTATCTTGTAAACGATAAGTGGACGACGGAAAAACCTGCTGGCTGGACGGATGAAATGCCTATTTCCGTAGAGTATACGGAGATTAAATGGAATAACATCGACTATGGCGTTGGTGAATCAATCGGCAAGACGAACGGTAAGGTAATTTTGCTCGCTTACAGCGAATTGATTATGGACGGCGCTGGTCAATATTCCAACTATGACAATATTATTACGGCGGACAATGATGCTGGTAATAAGATCAAGATCAACGGCGTTGCTTTGAAAGATGTTGAGGGCGCATACGTATGTTTGCATGCTGGTTACATTTATATTAACGTGCCCGCATGTGAAGTGTTGACGATTGAAGACGGCGCGATACTTTACGAGTACGCATTGTCTGAAAATACCTTCTATTTCAATGGTGAATGGTCCTTAACGGAACCTACCTATACCACGGTTTCCTGTGATGGACTTGCTTGGAATAACTACGACTACAATGGTTATGGCATGGATATTGGCTTTGAAAATCAGACGGGTATCCCTTCCAACGGCTTCTGCGGTTTGATTGCATATAACGCTAACCTTGGTCCTCTTAACTCGGGTGGTCATACGACGGCTAGCACAGACAATATGGCTACGGCGTACATGGATATCGGTTCGAAATTCAAGGTAAACGGCGTAGCAGCAAAGGATATTCCTGGTGCATATATCGCGTATGCTGCAGGTAAAAATTACGTATACTTCTACGTTCCGTTCAGTGGTTTGGCGGAAACGGACGTTTATACGGTAACGATTGAAGCTGGTGCGAAATTCCTTTTGACACAGCTTCCTGCTTCTACCTTCTATTTCTATGATGGTACTTTCCATGACACCTTGTCTTCTGTTGTAACGGTACAGTATGGTGATATCACTGTTACGAACCGTTTTGCAGGTGAACAAACGATTGATGCTGCATATCTTGCCGATGTAATTAGTGACAAAGCATCTTCGGTATGTCCTTTGAACTGGACGATTGCTGGTAACACCTATTATGCAGGTGAAAGTGTAACTGTAAATCAAACGACGACGGTTGTTATTACGGAAGTTGTTGAATTTGAAACGATGTATGGTGCGGCTGTTCGTATTACGAACGACGGCAACTACGGTATTCGTTTTGAAACGAGAATTGGTTTAAACAGCTACTTGGCATTGCTTGAAAAATATGGCGCAAGCAACGTGAAGACGGGTACGTATATCGCGCCTAAGGCGTTGTTTGACGCTGCTGGTATGTCGATTGCGGATTACTTTGCACAAGAAAAGGGCGAAGGTGCAGATTCGAAATACGTACACGTTTCTAACTTTGACGTAGATAAGAATGCAAACGGCATTTATAACAAAGAAACGTATGAAACGGATGGCTACATTCAGTTCTACGGTTCGTTGACGAACTTGAATGATAGCAACTACTATACGCAATTCTTTGGTGTGGGTTATATCACCCTCACCATCGGTGATAAGACGGTTACGGTTTACGGTTTAAATGATATCAGAAAGACCAACCGTACCATTTATGACGTAGCAACGATGGCTTACAGCGATATGGAAGAGGATTATTCGACCGACGCGTTGGCAGTTTTACAACAGTATATTGATTCGGTAGCGGTACTTACTTACAGTAACGGTAACTTGTTTGTGGATACGAACGTAACGGGTCGTGAATATACCAGCGTTTATACGGTAACGGAAAACGAAGGTGTGTATACGATTACCTCGTCTGTAAATCCTAAGACGGTTGTTGTGAATGGTAAAAAGGTATCGGTAGCGGTAGAAGTGGGCGATGGCGTATATACCTTTACGTTGACGGCAACCTACTTGGATGAAAACTTTGGTTCATCTATCCGTTATGGTATGGGCGAACCTAACACAAACGTATGGGGCGCTGGTACTGAAAATGCAAATGATACAATGCTTGCAAGCTTTGCGCAGGGTATGGGTGTTACCTCCTATCGTGTATGGGTAAACAATAACATGGGTAGCGCAGGTCCCGGCAACGTTGTATCGCTTGGGTCGGCACACGTTAACAGCTTGAAATCGCACGTAAAGGCGTTGGTTGACGGTGGCGTGAACGAAATCTTGTTCTCGAATGGTAAGTTTGTTATGCCCTATGATTATCCTACGTTCTATGTAACGGATGCACAGGGGAATGAACAATGGGTTAACAGTGAAACCTTTAATGCGGGTGGCTATACGCTAATTACCCAAGATCATAACGCAGTTCCCAACCCTGCAACCGAAGCAGAAGCATATGCAACTTGGTTGAAGGTACAATACGATTACTACGTATTGTTTGCCGCGGAAGTAAATGCGTGGAAAATGGAATACGGCTGGACGGCAAATGACGTTCAATTCTATTTCGAAGGCCTTAACGAACCCGAATTCCACAACTTGATCCACAAGCGTGGCGACTATCGTGATGGGGATTATTTCAAGGGCGCTTACAATACGGCTGAAATGGCGAAGATTTTGACGGATGTTTCCTATTATATGACCCTCGCATTGAATGGCTGTGGCGAAGTTACGACGCCCGCATTCACGTATTTCTCGTCTGATAGCGATTCCACTTTAACCAATGGCGTATTCTGCGATACGTTGCTGGATGCTATGTATACGGAAATCAATGATGGCGTTGCGCCTACCGCAATCGCTGGTATTACGCCTGCTGATAGCAACGATGAAAATGATTATTTCACTTGCTTGAATTGGCACCCTTACTTGCCTTGGAATAAAACGGAACATGCCGCAATGTATTATGGTGAAATCGTTGAGACGAAGACCTGGTGGGGTGCTAAGAAGAAGGAAGCGAAAATCGCAAACTACGTGGATATGTGGGCTGCGTGGAACAATGGTATGTATCAAATTGCTGTAAATGGCGGCGATACGGATAAACCGAAAGTATTCTTCTCCGAATTTGGTCTTTGCGACTGGGGTAATATTAGCGAAACGGCAGACCAAAGATATATCCTTGGTATTAACGAAAATACGGCGGCGACCGTATTTGGAAACTTGTTGAGCAATGCAAAAAAACTCTTGTTTGTAGATGAATTGACCGTTATGGCATTCCGTATTTTTGACAATGCTGACCTTGGCGCAGGGGAAGGTAACTTTGGCTTCATCAATGAAGAAGGTCAATTAAAAGCAATTGCTAAAGAATATTATCAAATTATCAATGGTAATGCCGATACGTCGGATTTGCAGGCGGTAATTGATAAATATTACAAGTAATTTATGCGCAGTCCGCCAGTTTTTTGGCGGACTGTTTGTCAAATATCCATAATTTTACATAAAAGATTATGGGGAAGTTGTTGACTTTCGTTTTTATATTTGGTAGAATGATATGGGGATATAACATATGAAGATTTTCACACCAAAAGTCATAGAAAATTCGCCGTATACGGCGCTGGTTACATACCCTCCTTTTGAAAAACATAGAAATACTTTTTTCAAGATTATGTTTGTAGAAAGCGGGGAGGCCACGTTAACCTTCTTTTCTAAGAAAAATGAGAAAAAACAAAAAGTATTAAATATCAAAGTAGGGGATATGATTATCGTGGCTCCGCAGGACGTTTCCCAGTATTCAAACGTTCAAACGGGTGCAAACGGCTACCGACATCGAGATATTTATCTTTCCGTGGAAAGGATGAAGGAATGTTGCGATTTTCTTTCGGAAGGATTATACGATGAAATCGTAAAACAACCGTTTGCCGTTGATTATCGTATTACGATCAATCAGCAGCTCGCGCTGTCGGAAATGATTGCGCCCTTGCTGAAAACAAAAGAAACAGAGTTTTTGGACGTACTACACAAGAGTATCATTGTGTATTGCCTGAATTTGTACCTGCAACACAAGGCGGTGCTGTCCGTATATCCGTTGTGGTTCCACGATTTATTGCGTAAATTGGAAAAGCAGGAGTATTATTTATTGCCTGTCGATCAAATTGCAAAGTCAACAAATTACAGCCACGAATACGTATCTCGAAAGTTCAAATATTACATAGGAAAATCTTTAAAAAGGTATGTAAACGAATGTCGTTTATCGTCCGCGGCGCTATTGCTCGCAACCTCGGATTTGTCTATCGAAGAAATATCCTACAAATCGGGTTTTCCCAGCTGTAGTAACTTTATCAATGCGTTCAAAAAAGAGTATAATGTTTCCCCCGGTCGATATCGAAAGGATGTCGCAGGAAAGGTGGCAAACGACACGTATTTTGAGTGGAACAATGACTAAAAAAGCCTCGCATTTTGCGAGGTTTTTTATTTACTAAAAGTCAATTTTTCGCAATTTCCCGTCAAAATTTTTTATTGTTATTTTCACTGTGAAATGATATAATGAACGCATACTGGGGAATATTCTAAAGAATATTCAAAATAAAAGGGAGGATTCTATATGAAAACCATCCAAAAGAAACTAATGGCAATGCTTTTAAGCGTAGCTGCAATCGCATGTGTAGGCGCAGGCGGTGTGTTCGCTTTTTCGCAAACAGCGCAGGCAACGGCAGAGGTAACGCTTGAAAACGAATTCACAAACAATGGTCAATTTTCCGTAAGCAAGTACAACGGCGCGGTTCCTTTTGAATACGTGGATGGTACGGCTGAAGGTTTGCCCGCAGGCTACACGGGTTCGGTATTAAAACTTACTACGGTGAGCGGTGTGGCTTATGCCAACTTTGACTTTAGCGCGGCGAAAATTAATGCAAGCTTGGTTGATAGTATCGTGGTGAGAATCTATTCGCCTGGTTATACCGCTGCAGATGAATTTAGAACGAACGTTGCTACCGATGGCTCGCAGCAGGTATTATACGGGACTGGCGCTTATGATATGTCCTCGTGGTGTGACATCACCTTGAATGCGACCTCGCTTTCGACGATGACGGATGCGAATGGGAATTTAGCGTTTGTTTCGGTTGGCGCACGTGTAAAAGGCGGTGCAACCGTATATTACATCGACAGCATTACCGTAAATATGAAAGAAACGAAAGAGGTAACCTTTACGGGGATAAATTCTTGGTGGAATAACTATGTTCATGATGAGATGGCTTGTTCGATTTTGGAATTTAGTGGCGGTATCGGTATAGGTGGCCTTGACGGAAATTACAGTGACGTTTATGAAAAAGCGACCTTGAATGGTAAACCCGTGGATAAATCGAACCTTGACTTCGTTTGCCGTAAGTGGGTTGACGGGCAGGGCGACAGTATTGTAATGCGTTGGAAAACTCTTCCTGCGGCAGGTTCGATTTTACATATTCCTGCAGGGGCAACCTTCAAAAATGGTGGCGAAGATACCAACATCTATTCTATTTCGAAAGATATTTATTTGCAATATAACGGTACGATTTGGGTTCCTTGCGAGGCGCCTGTTGTTGTAGAAACGGTACCTGTAAGCTTTAACAAACTTCATGAACAGTGGAATAACTATCCTCACGATGGCGCAAATTGCACGTTCCTGCAATTTGATGGTGGCATTACGGGGAATGGTAACTTGGACGCGAACTTTAGTGACTTGCTTACCAATATGACGATCAACGACGCTGCAGTTGATACAAACAACGTATCCTTCTATTGCCCCAACTGGATTGGTGCAAGCGGTGGTATCATTATGCGTTTGGGAACAAACCCTGAAGCGGGCGCGGTTTTACATATTCCCGCAGGTACGACCTTTAATATCGGAGGTACGGACACCAACGTTTACGAAGTGACGGAAGACGTTAATTTGAAATTTGACGGTACGGCTTGGGCACCTTACGTTCCTTATGGTACGCCTAACTTTGCGGACGTTATCCCTGAAATGGTTGGTCCTTGGACTTGGAATCATAGTACGGCGGAACCTTCAATTATCAAAGATGCAAACTACGGTTATACGATTATTGGTTCTTGGCCCATGGAAGCAAGCTCTGAAAACCTTGCGGCAACGGATACCTTAACTTCGAGATCGATTACCTTGAACGGTAAATCCTTCTACGAATTGTATCAAGAAGATGACGGGTATAGATTGAATTCGATTATTTTGTACTTTGGTTTCTCCGTACCTACGTCTGCGCTTGTTGCAAGCAACGGTTACGAATATCCTACGATTGAAATCGCAGAAGGTACACCGTTCTATGCAGGCAACTACTTGCCTAAAACGACCATCATTTACAAGGACGGCGCTTGGCAATTGAAGCCTGAAGAGAGTGTAGAGCCTGAATTGCCTGAATTAGACTACACGCCTGATTTTATTTCCGTCGGTGATATAAACCATATGGATAACGAGGAGTTGGGCTCTTATGGTTTGTCCTTGAAATATAATACGCTTGGCTTTACGACGGCAGACAAGCAGGTAATGGCAGCGAGCAATTCGGGCTTTACCTTGAACGGTGAAGCGCTGAATGTTGCGCTTTGGGGTGATAATCAGTTGTTGTTTTGGATGAAAAAGGACAAATGCGCAGCTGGCTACAATGGTTACTCCCATGCAACCCTTGAAATCGCCGATGGCGCAAAAATTACCAACGAAGCGGGTGACGAATATACCTTCAGCGCAAATACCTTGTACCTTGTAAATAGTGCATGGACGACGGAAAAACCTGCTGATTATGAAATTGTTCTTCCCGATCCTTTGCCTTATAAGGGGACGGCGAATATTTGGAATAACTGGGTATCCAACGGCTTATCGCAAACGATTTTGGAATTTGGTACGCATGGCGTTGATTTCCTTGGCAATGCGGCTGATCCAACCAACTATGCAAAGGGTAAATATGGCGCGCCTATCGCAACGGCATTGACGATTAACGGCAAAACGATTGCGGAATTGTACGAAAGAGATAACAACGTGACGGTAAGCTATGCACATGGTAATAACTACTTGTATATTGCCGTTCCCGAATATTTGTTGGCAACGAACGGCAACGGTTGTACGACCTTGCATATTGCTGACCGTACGACCTTCCTTAACGCATTGTTGCCCGAAGTAACCTTGTACCTTTACAAAGGGCAATGGACGACGGAAAAACCTGCTACTGTAGAAACGGAAGATACTGAATATACAACGGTTTCCACCTTGTTGGGTGAAAATGAAAAGACCTTGAACGCAGGTGAAAAGGTAGAAGGCATTTCTACAAAGGACAGCATGGTATACAAATTCTTGATGAAGAACGACCGCGCTGACAATGAAGTAATCTTCTCCACCCATTATGACACTGAAAATACAGGCGTTAAGGTGGTATTTACTGGTGATAGCGCAACGGCAAGCGAACGTGTTACGTTGTATGTAAACGGCGAAGAAGTGGCGAACGATACCTATCTTTGGACGGCAAACGAATGGTTCTCCGTTCGCGTTGCGGTAACGGTAGGGGAAACCTTGAGCGTTAGCGTAGCAATCGACGGCGTATATGTAGCAAACGCAAACGGCTTGACTGCAACTTTGGGTGACAAGGTTGGTATGACAAGCGTAGCTGGTACAAACACCCTTGCTGATTATAAAACGGGCGATATTAAGAAGCCTATCCTTTACTGGCAAGGTAAAGAAATCTATTACTACAATGTGAAAGACAGTGTTCCTGCGGATGAAACCTTCCTTCGTGCGGCAAGCGCAATGGATGCGAACGACGGCGTTCTCATGGGTGATGCGATCTCCGTTATTTGGCAGGAAGGCGCTATCGTAGATGGCAAATTGCAGGAAGGCGCTTGGACGGTTGCAATTTCCGCCGTTGACAAGAATGGTAATTTCGCAAGCTATGCAATTCAAGTCGTTGTGGAAGATGAAGGCCGCGTATCCGTTACTTTTGACGGCGTGGAATCGGAAAAGTCCTATTATATCGGCGACTTGATTGATGAACCTGCAACGCCTACGAAAGAAAATTGTAAATTTGTTGGTTGGTATAATGGCGATGTGAAGTGGGACTTCGTGAACGACGTTGTAAAGGGCGACGTTGCATTGACCGCGAAATTTGCGCCCATTGACGTTACGGCAACATATACCATCGTAATTGAAAGCGCAGGCTTGGCTGAAAATTATAGCTATAGCTTCCAGCTTACGTATGGAGCAACCCTTACGGACGCTTTGTTTGCGCGTGAGGGCTATTCCTATGAAATCTTTGTAGGTGAAACGAAGATGGATGGTATTTTGGTGGAAGGGGATACGACCTATACGGTAGTTTATACGGAAATTGTGGTTGATCCTACGCCTGATCCTGATCCTACACCGGATCCCGATCCTACGCCTGATCCTGATCCTACGCCTGATCCCGATCCTACACCTGATCCCGATCCTACACCGGATCCTGATCCTACGCCTGATCCCGATCCTACGCCTGATCCTGATCCTACCCCGGATCCCGATCCTACACCGGATCCCGATCCTACGCCTGATCCCGATCCTACGCCTGATCCTGATCCTACGCCTGATCCCGATCCTACGCCTGATCCCGATCCTACGCCTGATCAACCTGAAGAACCGAAGGATTCCGCAAATGATTCTACGGAAGATAAGAAGGACAGCGCAAGCGATACGCAAAGCACGAGTGATACGGCTAGTGAAAAGAAGGGCTGTTTCGGTACGGCAACCGCTGGCGTTATGGGTATTATCACCTTGAGTGGTGCGGCTTTGGCTATGAAAAAGAGAAAGGAGGATTGATAAAATGAAAAAGTCAATAAAAACGTTGATTGCGGTCGTATGTGCGGGCGTTACAACTGCTGGTGTTGTTGGCGGTGTAATGTTGGGCACGAAAACGAATGCGGAAAACAATCCTTTGAACTTCTCTTCCGCTATTCGCGCGGTGACTCCTTATGAAGGCGCCACCCTCAACTTTAACACCCGTGAAATCAATGCATGGTGGAATAGCGAAGGGCTTGACTTAACCTATTTGAATACTTTGTTCGAATATACGACTGGACATCAAGAATTTTTGAGCTGTGTAAACGATACTTCGGCGGAAGGCGTTGCTCGTTTATTAGAAATTTATAAAGAAAACGATGCATTCCAACCCGTGAACAACGTGTTGAAATGGTCGGATGACTTGAATGGCGTTGCATCGTACACGGTACGTGTGGCGCTGGACAGTCAGTTTACAAAGACGGTACAAAAGGTAGAAAACGCGGATAAATCGGAAGGCGTTGTCCTTGAAAATCCGTTTATGGATACCGAATATTACTGGCAAGTCATTGCAACGATGAACGATGGCGGTAAAACTTATTCGCCCGTATTCTCTTTTGAAACGGACGCAGGCGTTCGTACGATTGAGCTTGAAGGCGTTTCCAACACGCGTGACCTTGGCGGTTTTGAAACCGCCTATGGCTACGTGCAACAAGGCCTTGTATACCGTTCGGCTCGTTTGGAAACGATGACCGAAAAGGGCAAGGATGCGTTTGACAACCTTGGCATTAAGAGTGATTTGGATCTTCGTGGTACAAATGAAGCAAGCAATGCTCCTAATACGTATGACCCCTTAAGTCTTGGTGAGCAATATTTCGTATTCGATACGCCTTATTACGTATCGGGTGTGGGAACGCGCACAGACAGCAGTACCTATCTCAACAACAGCAATAACTTTGAAAACGTGAGAAAGATCATGTCGGTATTTGCAGAAAAGGATAATTATCCTATTGATATGCATTGTTCGGTAGGGCGTGATAGAACGGGTACAATGGCAATTGTATTAAAGGCATTGCTTGGTGCAACAAAAGAGGAAGCGAAGAAAGATTACTACACTTCCATGTTCGCAACCACGGGTGCATGGAGTAAGGGGACAACGGAAACGCAAGAAACCGTTGTTGAAAACATTTTCACGTACCTTGATACGTTTGCAGGGGAAACGCTTGCGGATAAAACGGCGAGCTATCTTATCGGTTGCGGCGTAACGCAGGAACAAATCGACAATATCCGCAATATTATGCTTGGCAAAGAAGGTTACGAGGTAGAAACCGTGAAGACCTTCAAGGATACGGACAACTACGAAGGCTACGCATTTGTTACCTTTGAAAATTATGGGGTAAAAACGCAGGTTGCTGTGGTTGTATGCGGCGAAAAAGTGGTTGCGCCTTACGCGCTTGAGGAGGGTGCTGCTTGGATGTTGAACGGTGAAGCGTTTGACTTTGAAACGATCATCACGGGCGACATCACTTTGACGGCTACGAAAGCGGAATATTGTACCGTTACGGTAAAACCCGTTGCTGGTGGCGAAAGCTACACGGTGCAAGTGATAAAGGGCAACGCGTTTGATTTCTCTACGCTTGAAAAAGACGGCTACAACGTAATGGTATTCACGGAAAACGGTGAACTCGTTACGTCGTACATTGTAGAAACGGATTGCTTATTAAACGTTTTATATACAAAATAACAATGAGGGAACAACATGAGCACAGCTAAAAGAGTCGCTTCCCATAAAAAATATCTGATTGTCACCTGTGTAATCTTTTGCATTTACACGGTGCTGCTGATATTCCCGGAAGTGTGGCTATTTATCAATTCATTTAAGGATTATATCGAGTTTTCCGAATCGCCTTGGGCATTGCCGAAGACGATACAATGGAGCAATTACGCCTTTATTTTCGACAGTTTTAATATGGGCGAAGCGTTTATAAACTCGTTGATACTTTGTTTGGCTTGTCCGACGGCGACAATTATTTCAACAACTTGTGCCGCTTACGCCTTGTCAAAGTTTAACTTCTACGGCAAAAAGTTCTTGTACTTTATGCATATTTTGCCGATGATGGTATGCATCACGGGTTCGACGTCGACGTTGTACATGTTCTTCAACGACTTGCAAATCTACGATACGTTTTTCGGTATGATTTGGTCGAACGCAGGCGGTACGGGTATGAATTTCTTGCTGGTATATGCGTTGTTTAGAAACGTGTCGCGTACCTATATGGAAGCTGCGGAAATTGACGGCGCAAGTGATTTTACCGTATTTGTACAAATCATGGTGCCGCAGGCGGTTGGTATTATCGGTACGTTGTGGATGCTCGGCTTTATCGGATGTTGGAATGAATATGCATCTTATCAATTATTCCTTCCTTCGCATCCTACGGTGTCGACGGCGTTGGTATTTATACAAAACAACGTTACGCAGGGGCTTTATGCAAACCATTATCCCGAATTTTTCGCGGCGATTATGATTTCCGTTATCCCCGTTATCGCAATCTTCTTGGCATTCCAAGAACAAATTATGCAAATGTCGCTTGGCGGCGGTATTAAAGGTTAAGAAAATATTGTAAAAATAGGAGAAATATTATGAAGAAAAAGATTTTATCTATGGCGCTTGCCGCTGTAACGGCATGTTCGTGTGTCGGTGTTTTGGGTTCCTGCAAGGGCGGTAATGATGCAAAAGAAAACGAATTGACCATTCGTTTTTATAACGGTGGTTATGGCGATGAATGGTTGAAGGATTCCTTGGATGACTTCTGCGCAACGAAAGAAGGGGTTACCTATAAATTAATCCCCGATAACAATATTACCTATCAGGCGAATTTGTATTTAAAAACGAACGTGCCCGACATCATTATGTCGAATGGTAACTGGAAAGGTTACGTACAGGACGGGTTGGTGGAAGATTTGACCTCCGTATATGAAACGGAAGTAGAAACCTCCACTGGCAAGAAAAAGGTTAAGGACTACATTGACGAAAACGTAATGAAACAGTTTACCCGTCAAAAGATTTATGGTCGTGGCGAAGCGCTTACGTGGGCTATGCCTTGGGCATCGCAGGTATTGTCGCTTGCTTACAATGAAACCATCTTGCTTTCCACCACGCACAAAGAAGGCAACCCTTTCATTGTAGAAGGATTGACCGCAGGTGCAACCTGGACGCATGAACCTTACACCGTAAACGAATTGATGGCATATTTGACCGACGTTCGTATGGCAAACAACGGCATCACGCCTTGGGGTTATTCGGTTGACTACCTCAACTGGTATGACGCATTGTTCTACGTATGGTGGGCAGAATTGCAGGGCATGTACGAGCCGAATAAATATATCAACGAAGGTTGCTTCTATGATTTCTTCAACATGGAAAGTACTGAACTTGTAAAACAAAGCGGTTATAAAGAAGCGTTGGAAATCGTTCGTAAGATTATCGTTGACGATGAAGGTAAGCTTTACAACTCCAACAACGAAGGTAGTATGACTAAAGAAAAGATGCAGGAAAACTTTGCAAAGGGCAATATCGCTGTTTGCTTGGTTGGTGACTTCTTCGAAAAAGAATACAAAGCGTTCATGTCGGAAAATAACGTTATCAAATTGATGTTTATCCCTACGGCTGACGGTGCGGAAACAAAGGACGATGGCACGGCGAAGAAATTGACCTACGTACAGACGGATAACGTTATGTATGTACCTGCAAACGCAACGAATAAAGAGTTGGCTAAAGAATTCCTTGCATTCCTTTGCAACGAAGAACAGCTCTTAAACTTCTCAAAATCGACGGGTGTTGTACGTCCTTTCGATTACAACCCTTATGAACTTGCTAATGATTTCGCTTGGACGGATTTCCAAAAATCCACCTTCAACATTTACTATAATGCAGATGATCACGTTATCAAATATCCTTTGACCGCAACGAACGTTTCTCCCATCTATCTCTATCAAGATGTTTCTATGTTTATGGGCGTAGAAGGTTCGACGGTATTTGGCGAATTTAGATCGACGCCCGTAGATCAGGCATCGGATCGTATTGTTAACCGCGTTTACACGCAATTAAAGAAGAGCTTTGCAGAGTGGAACGAATATTACGGCTTAGATCTCTAATTTGCTATTTTGATCTTCATTTGAACAGTTAAATTTAAAATTTTATCATTTAAGGTAGACATTATGGAAGGAATGAATAACTCCTTACAACTGAATAGTGGTGTAGGCAAGCTGAAGAAAAGAATCAACTGGAAGCGTGGTTTATTTTTGACGGCATTGCTTACGCTGTCTGTCAGTCATTTCTTGATTTTTTGGGTGTACATGAATTTTGAAACGGTACGTTTGACCTTTTTCAAATATAATATGTATGGCGAATTGACGTTTGTAGGGTTTGAAAGATATGTAAAAATCTTTAAGGAATTCTTCATTTTAGAAGGGCATGAATCAAACCTCAATACGTTCCTCAATACATTCCGCGCGATTATCATCAACGTGGCTATTTTCCCGTTGGCGTTATATACGGCATATTCTTTCTACAAAAAGGTATATGGGGAAAAATTTTTCAGGGTAATCTTCTATATGCCGTCCGTTATTTCAATGGTTGCGCTTACCATGGCGTATCGCAGTATGTTTGACGGCACGATCGGTGGCCCCGTTGCGGAAATTTTCTCGTGGTTTGGTAAAAACACCAACGAATGGTTAGACGTTGGCTTGCCTGATAATACCCAAATATGGACGTTGATTTATATTTTCAGTATTTTGATGGGCTTGGGTACCAACGTAATCTTGATGAGCGGCGCTATGCTCCGTATTCCACAGGAAATCCCTGAGGCGTTGGAAATCGATGGCTGTGGCTATTTTAGAGAGCTTTTCTCGGTTACCATTCCCTTGATTATGCCCACGATTACTACCTGGAGTATTGCTATTTTCACCAGCGTATTTGGGTTTATGATGCAACCGATGTTGATTGCTGTTGTAGGCGGCTACGAGAACAAAGCAATGACGATTCCTTGGATGCTCTTTAACTTGGTGCAATCGCAGGGGAAAGAACACTTGTTGTATGCGGCAACTTTGGGTATCATGTTCTCGGTATTTATGTTACCTTTTACCTTGGGCATTCGTCTTATTTTGGAAAGACTTACCCCGGACGTTGATTTTTAGGAGTAACTATGAAAAAACAAAAAAAGAAAATTTACAATGCCGTGCTTGGCTTGTTGGCGAGTGTGTTTGCGTCCTCCATATTGTTGGGCGTAAACAGCTTGCATACGGCGGATGCGGCTGTAATGGAACAAACCGTCTATTCGGACGATTTCAATGCGGAAACATTATCGGATAACTGGACGGTAAATAATGCAAAAATTTCGTCGGATTACGCATCCTTGCGTGTACAACCTACGGAAAGTTCTTGGCCTGCGCATATCCTTTGCCAAGGTTACAAGCTGGAAGGGGATTGTCGTTTAGAAATGCAAGTGCAGGAATTACCGACGGCAAATCCCTCCTGGTTTGCGCTTTCTTTTGGCTCGCCTTCTACCATTAGCATTTTTGAAAAGGCGTCGGGCGCGTTGATTTTTGCAAACAATACAACCCTTTTGTTTAAGGAAGGGGTAGATCAAAAGAAAGATATGCCTTATTCCGCTTTGACAACCGAGGTTTCTACCGTTGTTTTGGATTTTGAAATGCAAAAAAACGGCGCCTATAACATTACGTACACCGTAAAGAGAGGTGGCGCGCTTGTAGGTACTACGCTGATTGAAAATTTTGCGGTTCAAAATGGTTATTTTGGCTTTAATACCTATGGCGTAAACTTTGACGTATTGTCTTTTGACGTGTATGAAGGTGCTGAAAAGGTATATAGCGACAACTTTACCTCTTCTGTGATGTCTTACGATGACAACGTGGTGAAAGGGGCGGCTTGGGTTGCATTGTCTCCCTTTACCTCCGCAACGGCGTCGATCGCGCCCGTGGGGTCGTTGGATATTAGTGCAAGCGGCGCAAATGCTATATATAAAGATGCTTTCGTGAAAAAATCAACGGAAGTTTCTACCCTTTACGAAGTATCCGCAAAGTTTGATTTCTCGAACGCGCAAGAAGGTGTCGCAACTGGTTTTGAAATTGCCAAGGCAACGCCGGAAGCGGAAGGGGTATTTGTAGGGTTAACCCGCAAATCGGATGCTTATCAAATCATTTTATCCGCAGGAGACAAAGAAGAGAAGATTGCGTTGGGTGGAACGCCTGCTGATGGGGTTTGGAACGTGAACCTTGCGGCAAACTATGACAATTCGCTTGACGTTACAGTAAATGGTTTCAGCGCGAGCTTTGACTTGGATACTTCGGTAGAAGGCTATCTTGGTCTTATCACCTCGGACAAGTATGCAATCGGCGTAGGCGCGCTCGTGGATGATTTCTCCTTCCAACGCTATATATATAATGATAGCGGCGCAAAGGACATGAAAATGAACTTTAACGGCACGCGTGAGTTTGAGGATGAGGAAGGCAAGTATTATCAATATTACTTCCCTATGAAAGACTGGTACGCAGGCAGTAACGTTCGTGTGGCGAACTATGGCTTTACGGACAACGGCTACGTTTTATTTGGTAACGCTTCGATGGACTCCACGTTTGGCCCTAAGGTGAAATATGGCGATTGTATCGTTCGCTTTGACCTTACCATGGTAGGTAGTGATTATTACTACGATAACCCCGAAGGATATTACAATCCTTTGACAGGGGTAGGTGCTTGCGAAGCTGAATGCTTTGGCTTGCAATTTGGCTCTAAGAGTTATAAGAATATTTATATTAACGCGCAATCCTTGGGTATTGCAACCTACAATGCTAAGAGTGTTTACTACACAACGAATTGTGTGCGCGCTTCTGGTTCGGATGCGATCTATCGTCCAAACACCGCTCCTACTGCTGAAAATGCATACGATTTATTTAGAAAGGGCGCAAGCTATAACTTTATGTACGTAATTAAAAATGGTACGGTTAGCATGCACTTTAAGGAAGCAAACGAAGATGAAAGCGTACTTGGTATTGTGCGTGAATACGTAACGGGCGTAGATACCAACGGTTATTTGGCTGTATATGGCGCAAATGGTGTGGACTTCCGTTTGGATAATTTCTCCGTAACGAATTTGGATCGTACCTATGCTTCGTCCGAATATACTGGCGACAGCGATTTGAAAACGTTGCGCGTGGACGTAACGAACGGCGACGATTTATCGGCGTTTAATATGACCGCGAATACCTTGACCACGAAAGGGGTAACGGGTAGCAACATTACGAGAGTGACGCTTGGCGCGGTAAACAGCTTTAGCTATAAGCAGGGTAGTTTAGAAATTGCCTTTACGAATGACGGCGCAAAGGTTACGGACGGCGTAAATATCAAGGAGATTGCATTTGATAAGCCTTTGTTGATTAGAGGCGCAACCTTGGAAATTACTCGTATCAATGATATGGTAAGCGTTGGTTTTGCGAATGCAGGCGCACCTCTTACTGCGATTGATGACAATACGTATTCCGTATCTGGCTTGAAAGCCGCAGGTAGAGAACAAATTGTGCTTACCGCAAATGGTGGCCTTGAGGTTGAAAAGATTGCGATCTTTAACTTGGATTCGAAGGTGGATATTACCCCGAGAAACTTTGATGCGGAAATAGACGTTATGCAACCTTGGGTTGTACGTGAAACCATTCAAGGCAAAGGTGTGGATATTTGGGTTTGGGTGCTTATCGGTGTAGGTGCAGCGGTGGCAGTAGCAACGCCCGTGGTAGTTATTTTAATAAGGAAGAAGAAAAATGAAAAAGACAAGATGGAATAAATTAAAAAGTGTTATTGCATCCATTTTAAGCATATTTTGCATTCCTATGACGTTTAGTAGCTGCGATAATTCCAGCGAAATCACGTATGATTTTGATAAGTCGGGTTTCTTCGGCTTATGTGAAGTATTCGGTGAAATGGGTGGTGCATTAGACCCTGGTATCACGAATGATTGGATTGCGGATATGGCAGGTGCGCTTGGCGTAAAATCCTTCCGTATGTGGATTAACTATGAGGCGATGTATACGGTAGATGAAAACAATGAATTGATCCCTAACCGTGGTCAAATTGCCATTGTTCGCGACGCGGTAGATAAATTGAAGGCAGCAGGGGTAGAAAACTTCCTTGCCATGACAACGTCCTTCGTATATCCTGCTGATTATCCTACGACGACGTTTTACGTTGTACCCGATCCTTATGAAGAATATGAAACCTATCTCGAATTCTTAGATTTACAGCAAAAGGCATATAAGGCATTTGCAACTGAATTCCCCGAGGTTTTATACTATGAACCTGCAAACGAACCTGAATTCGGTGGCTGTATCCATAAAAACGGTTACACGCACGCAGGTAGTGAAGTTGTAAATGCAAACTATATGTATACGCAATATGATCAGGTGCGCATTGTTGCCGATTTGTGCTGGTACGTAACGAAAGCCGTGCAAGAGGTGAATCCAAATGCCAAGGTAATGAATCCTTCCCTTTGCGGGCTTACGAATACGCCTGACTATTTAGAGGATATTTACAAGGCAATCGAATCCGGCGCATTACCCGTAGGACAAGAAAAGAGTGATATTGATCCCGACAATTATTTCCAGTTGTTGAATTGGCACCCTTATACCTTTGGTAGCGATACGGTAAACGAGGCATGGTTACAATTGCAAAATGATATATACAACGTTGCAATTGAGCATGGTGACGGCGGCAAACCCGTTTGGTTTACGGAATTTGGTTGGACGGACTGGGGCGAACCGACTCGTCAGGAAACGATTGCAAACGCGTATGTAGGATTTTATGATATGGTAAAAGCGGAAATGCCGTATGTACAAACGGTAATGGCATTCCGTTTAACGACGCTTGCAACGCAAGATATTGACTTGGGCGAAAATAATTTCGGTATTATGTATAATAAAGATGACCCTCTTTATGCTGGTCAGCCGAAACCTGCTGCGATCGCCATTGCAAAATATATTCGCGGCGAAGATGCGGATTTGTCGGGCTTGTACAAATACGTAAAATAATAGTGAGTGATAAAAATGGTTAGAAGTAATAGTTTTGAGTTTGGTTTATGTGAAACTTCCTGCGAGGTGAACGATCACCTCGACAGGGGGTTGACGAATGAAATTATTGCGCATTTTGCAGGTCAATTTGGCGCAAAAGCCATGCGTGTTTGGTTGCGTTTTCACGAATTTGCGAATTGTGACAGCAACGATAACGTTACGCTGAAAGAAGAACGCGTGGAAAAATTACGCGTATATTTAGATGCCTTGAAGGCAAAGGGAGTAAAGGATTTTTCTTTACTCTCTTGGTCGTTCTTGTATCCTGAAGATTTTGCTTGTACGGATGGTTGGGCTGTACCCGATCCTGTTGCGGAAGCGGAAAAATACGTTCGTTTCTTGAACGTGCAGAAAAAACTGTACGAGTTAATTGCACAACGCTTCCCTGATATAGGCTATTTCGAGCCCACAAACGAGCCCGATGGTATCAGTGGCGATTTCTTGCATCGTGAGGGCTTTACGTTCGGTAAAACGGCGGAAGAGAACAAACTCTACATTTACACGCAGGAAGAAGTGGTAAAAATTGTTTTGGATTTGTCCTATTATGCAAACGCAGGCGTGAAGAAATACAATGCGAATGCAAAAGTGCTTTTCCCTGGCTTTTGGAACGTGGACAGCGCACCCATGTACTTGACGAAAATATTTACGGAGTTGCAATCGGGCTCTTACCCTTCCGTTGGTGAAGAGAAATCGGACAAGCAAAATGACTTCTTTGAAATTATGAATTTCCATCCCTATTCCCTTAAAACGGGTTATATCGACGAGGGCTGGTTGGCAACGCAAACCAACTTGTACGACGTAATGGTGAAGTTTGGTCAGGCGGATATGCCCGTTTGGTATACGGAAGCCGGCTGGTCGGATATGGGTAGAGAAGAAGAAAAAGAAATCATCTGCGGAAAGTTCTTGAAACTTTTTGAGGTTGTTCAAGAAAAATTGCCTTTCGTTAAGAAGATTTTCCTTTTCCGTTTGTGCACTTTGGCGGATCGTAAGGAAACGGAGGGTGAAGACAACTTCGGTTTGATTTACAATGTGTTTGATGAAAAGCGCGGGGGACAGCCGAAACCCGTTGCACTCACCATTGCAAAATATGTGAATGGGGAAGATTATGATTTGACCCCCATGTATAAGTTTGCGAAGAAACAAGCATAAAGACCTTCGATCCATGTTTTGGGATTGAACTTAAATGTTTTACGGTGAGATAGACTATTAAGGAGTTAGTTATGAAAACATTAACTAAACGCATTTATTTAATCGCTTTAACAGTACTCTTTTCGTTGTGCTGTCTTTTCTTGGCGGTCGTAAACGTAAAGAAAACGGATGTTAAAGCGGATGTAGCATCCCAAGAAACGATAGAGCCCATGGCAGAATTTATCGCACCTTGGGGCGGCGTGGATATGTACAACAGCGCTGAAAGAGTTTTATTGCAGTACAATTGTGACGGCACTTGGACGCATACCGATATGGGTAATATTGTGTCCAAGGTTACCTATAAAAACTCGAAGGCGGGTGTATCCCGTGCTGCAACGGACGCAGATATCGTAGGCTGGGAAAATCAGAAATGGATTGTATTTTTGAACTTGGCTGGTTATGACACGCTTGAAATTGCTGAGGGCGCTACCTTCGGCGGTCTTGGTATCCCTGCCATTACCCTTTACAACGTAAATGGTTGTTGGGTAACGACTGCGCCTCATGCGGCGACTGCGAAGTTTACGAACGTTGCGCCTGGATGGAATAATCAAATAGACCAGGGTTTAAGCAACAATGTTTTGGCCTATGACGTAAACCCTCTTGGTGTTGCGGCGGACGCTACGAACCTTGCAGCTACGATTAACCGTACTTCTCTCATGGTGAAATACAACGGTAAAACGTTTGCAGAGCTCTACAAGGATGAGAATAATGCAAACGGCACGCAATATGTCATTTCCTATGCGCATGCGAATAACTATTTCTATTTCGCAATCCCCGAAGCTGACCTTGTAGATGGGGCAATTTTGGAAATTGAAGAAGGCACGCCCTTCATGAACAACTACTTGGGCGGTGTGAAGTTTGCCTATAATGTATCTTCGAATGAATGGGAATCCTACATAGACCTTGAATATGGTACGCCTACTTTTGCGACCGCAACGGCTGCGATGATTGGTGCTTGGGATTGGAACCATCAAACGCAAAATACCGCAGTTATCAAGGATACAAGCTACGGCTATACCATTATCGCGGATTGGGCTATGACGGCAAACTCGACCAATCTTGCGGCTACAAAGAACGTGACGTCCCTTTCGATTACGTTAAATGGCGTTAGCTTCTATGACTTGTACACGGCGGATGATGGGTATAGACTGAATGCACAGCTTGCATATGTTGCATTCTCCGTACCTACGTCGGCACTTTTTGCAAGTAATGGCTATGAGTATCCCACACTCGAAATCGCAAATGGTACACCTTTCTACGAAGGCAACTATTTGCCTGCAACGACCTTGATTTTTAAGGATGGTGCTTGGCAGTTAAAAGTGGATACGACCAACTACAATCCTAACTATGTAGCAATTGGTGATATTAATCATTTTGACAACGAGGCGTTGGGTGCGTACGGCTTGTCCTTGGTGTATGATACGGACGGCTTTACTACGCCTGGCAGTCAGGTTATGGCGGACAGCTGGACTGGATTTAGCTTGAATGGTGAAGAGCAAGACGTTGCGCTTTGGGGCGGCAATCAATTGTTGTTCTGGATGAAGAAAGAAAAGTGCGCGCCCGGTTATAATGGTTATTCCCATGCAACCTTCGTTATTGCTGAAGGTGCGAAAATAACCAACGCCGATGGCAAAGTATTTACCTTTGGCGCTCTTACACTTTATCTTGTGGATGGCGCATGGACGACGGAAAAGCCTGCCGACTACGTGGTGGAGGGGAATAACAACCTTTCGTTTGTAAGCATTAATACAGTCTTTAACAACGATACGAATGGTTTCTTCATCGCGGAATTCAATACGGAGGCTTGGGCGCAAGCTGTTGTAGCTAGCAGTTATTCGGGTATTACCTACAACGGTAAGGATATTAGCGACCTTGTTGTGAGCAGCGAAGGGATTAAATCTTATTTGACCAGTTCCCTTTGGTTTACCTATGCAGTGGGGAATGAAAAGCTCGTTGCTGGTTACAACGGATATTCGCATCCTACCATCAAAATTGCGGAAGATGCAACGGTTGTATTCGATGGTAAAACCTATACCTTTAACGAGGTTACGTTCTATCTCGTAGATGAAAAGTGGACGACGGAAAAGCCTGCTGATTATTCGGATGAGCTTGATACGACGAATTATAACCCCAGCTTTGTAGCGATTGGCGGTCATAATAATTATGATAACGAGGTATTGAACGCATACGGCTTGTCCTTGATGTATGATACGGACGGCTTTACCGCGGCGGGCAATCAGGTTATGGCGAACAGCTGGACTGGATTTAGCCTGAATGGTGAAGAACAAACCGTTGCGCTTTGGGGCGTTGATCAGCTCTTATTCTGGATGGGAAAAGATAAATGTGCGCCTGGTTATAATGGTTATTCCCATGCGACGCTTGTGATTGAAAACGGCGCAAAAATAATCAACCCTGAAGGGAAAGAATTTACCTTTGGCGCTCTTACGCTCTACCTTGCAAATGGCGTATGGACGACGGAAATGCCTGCGGACTACGAAGTGGACGTAAACAACAATCTCTCGTTTGTAACTATTAACGTAGGCTTTAACAACGATACGAATGGTTTCTTCATCGCGGAATTCAATACCGAAGCTTGGACACAGGGTACTGTGGCTACTGATTATGCTGGTATTACCTACAACGGCAATGATATTAGCGACCTTGTTGTAAGTGTTGAAGGGATTAAATCTTATTTGACAAGCTCCTTGTGGTTTACCTATGCAGTTGGGAATGAAAAGCTCGTTGCTGGTTACAACGGATATTCGCATCCTACCATCAAAATTGCGGAAGATGCAATGGTAGTGTTTGCTGGTAAAACCTATACCTTTAATGAAGTTACGTTCTACCTTGTAGATGAGAAATGGACGACGGAAATGCCCGCTGACTACGAAATTGTAGTATTGCAACCGACGAATTTTGCTGGTATTGACAATACGACTACGGCGGATACAATCGTATTGACCTTCTCGGATGAAGTTACTTGGACGGATGATATTGGCAATCTTGCAAATTACGTGCTTTTCGATGGCGTAACGACACTTGAAGAAGATGGCGGCAACGTGGTTGTGGATGCTGAAAATAGGACGATTACGATTAACGTGGCGGGCAATTATGCGAAAGCGCAAATTCTCGCTGGCGGTAATACAGCAGGAGTATTTGTTCCTGCGGTAACGATGTACAGCACGGAAAACGGTTGGTCTTTGTTGCCGCAAAAGGTAAATAACCTTATAGGGGTTGGCGTTTTTGGCAACAACAATTTGCCCACGATGAACCTCTATCATACGGTGCTTCAATTTAGTGATTTCTTCGTGATCGGGAATAATACGGCAAGCGATTTTACGAATATGGCTGCTGACCCGAATAGCGACATCGCAACGAAAGTAAAACTCAATGGTAAGAGCTTCTACGAATGGTATCAAGAAGATAGCTCCTTCTATATTGGTTATATGGCGGGCGGTAACTATTTGACGTTTGAAATTCCTCAAACGTATCTTGACGGCGCGCCTGAAGAGGGTTACGATTACCACACGATTGAAATTGAAGAAGGCGCGGTATATTATGACTGGCTTTTGCCTGAGGTGAAAATTATTTCCTTCTATGGCGTTTGGCTGAGTGCTGATTTTAATCCCGATCCATTGCCTTATACGGGTATTCCTTATGGTTGGAATTATGTGAAAAACGGTATGTATGTCGATACCATTTTGCAATTTGGCGAATATGGTGTAGATTATCTTGGCGCGTATAACGGCAACGTATCTCATGCAGATCCTGCAAACCTTGCACAGCTTGCGTCGGAACAAATCTCGAACAAGCTTACGATCAACGGTGTTGCGGTAAAAGACATCGCAGGGGTTACCGTTTCTTATGGACATGGGTATAACTTCTTGTACATTTCTATCCCTGTGTATGAACTCTACCCGAATGATGATTATAAGTGCGTTGTTCTTCATATTGAAGAAAATACAATTTTCAAGAACTCCGTTTTAAGCGAAGTTACGTTGTATTTGCATAACGGTCAATGGCAAACCGAAAAGCCTGCGACGGTAGAAACGGATGAAGAAGGTACGTATTTGACGGCAACCGATATCTTTAACGGCGAAGGCAACGAATATTTTGAGAACGGGGTATATGTACTCGCTGATACGGAGGAAAGCGTAGCAATTTCTACGTCTGGGAATGCAAACGTTTACAATTTCTTGTATAAATCCATCTCCGAGGACTTTGATTACAGCTTATTTACGGGCGTAAGCGAGCAGTTTGGCGGTGTACGCGTGATGGTTTACCGTAACGCTGGCGCATCCTTGCAAGGCTTCAATATTTACGTGGATGGGCGTTTAGAAGGCTCGAAGCAGATTGCATTTACCTATGATGAATGGTATGCGATTAGAATTGCAACGACTCTTGAAAACGGAAAACTTATCGTATCTGTTGCGGTTGACAGCGTTATCATTCTTCAAGCGGAAGTGGAACACAACGGCGAACTTGGTGACGGTATTCAATTCAAGAAATCGTATGGCGGTTTGATGTTTGCCGATTTAAAGGCAGGCGATATCAAACATCCTATGATTAACTGGCAGGGTAAAGATTCGTATAGATTTACGGAAGGGGACGAGAAACCTGACGATTCTATCTTTATGCGTGCTTTAAGCGCAACGGATAATTACGATAAAGCAGACTTTAGCGCGGAAGACTTTACCATTGAATGGCAAGAAGGCGCTATTCAAGACGGAAAGTTGGTAGCTGGCGAATGGACGATTACCTTCTCCGTTAGCGATAAAGCAGGCAACGTAGCGTACTTAACGGTGAACGTAGTTGTTGCATCGTTTGATAAAGTGAACGTAGCCTTTGACGTAGAGGGTGAAGTGATTAGCCAAGCTACGAAGCAAGGCGCGTTGCTTACAAAACCTGCTGATCCTACGAAAGCAGGAGATAAGTATGCGAACTATATTTTCGACGGTTGGTATTTAGGCGATAAGAAGTGGGATTTTGCAAACGATTATGCGTTTGAAGATATGGTTCTTGTTGCTGTATTTACGGCGGAATACAAAGAATATACTGTTACGATTGTTGGCGAAGGGCTTGCAAACGGTTATGCGTACAGCTTAAAGTTACATTATGGTAGCGTGCTCGACGTAAGCATCTTGGCTCGTGATGGATATTCCTACAAAATCACGAAAGACGGTAAAGAAATCAAGAAGGTTACGGTTGACGGTGATACGGAAATCAAAGTAGTATATACAAAGACTACTGTAGATCCTTTGCCTGAAGAACCTACGCCTAGCGATCCTACCCCTGAGGATCCCGGTCAAAACGATCTTGGTTGTTTCGGTGGTGTAAACGCTTCGTTCATGGGATTGCTTTTGGTTGTAATTGCTTCGGTATTGATCTTTGTGAAAAAATCCTTTAAGAAGGAGGGCAAGCAAGATGCGTAATAAGAAAATGAAAAAATTAAGTGTTGTAATCAGCGCAGTTATGGCTTGCTCGTTGCTTGTTGGTGTAACGGCTTCAATGAATTTGAAGGATGCCAAAGCAAAAAACATGAAAACGGAGTTTTCTTCGGAGATTGCTGCTGTTAGCCATTTCCGTGGTCAAACGGTCAATATCTTACCCGAAGAGGTGAAACTTTGGACGGCAAGCGAACAATTCGATGCGGCTTATTTGAATAGCTTGTACGAATACGGTACTTTGCATCAGGAATTCGTTTCGGCGGTAAATACGGACAACGATCGCGTTGCGGAAATTTATCGCCAAGCGGACGCATTTAACCCTGTAAACAACGTATTAAAGTGGAATTCGTCCCTTGAAAACGTTGCTTCGTACACGGTGCGCGTGGCTTATGACAATAAGTTTACGCAATGTATCTTAAAAGTGGAAGATGCTAATGCGGAAACGGGTGTTGCGATTGAAAATCCTCTTGTTGGAACTGACTACTACTGGCAGGTAATCGCAACGACGAATAACGGGGATAGAGTATATTCTCCGATCTTCGATTTTACAACGGCAGACTCCTTGAGAACGGTAACTATTGACGGCGTTTCCAATACCCGTGATATCGGTGGTTATGAAACGGCTTATGGTTATGTACAGCAAGGCCTTGTTTATCGTTCGGCAAGATTAGAATCTATTAGCGAAAGCGGTTTGAATACGTTGAAGAATAACCTTGGTGTAAAGACGGATTTGGACCTTCGTGGCGAAACGGAAGCAACGACGGGGGCAAACAGTAAAAACCCTGCAGAGTTGGATAACTATTTCACGTATGACACCCCTCAATACGCTTATACGGGCGATTTGGGTTTGGACAATGCAAACCATTTTGCAAACGTGAAAGGCATTATGAAAGTCTTTACGGATAAGGAAAATTATCCAATTGACGTACACTGTGCAGTAGGGCGTGATAGAACGGGTACGATTACGGCATTGTTGAAGGCAGTTCTTGGCTATTCGGAAAACGACATTCTCAACGATTATTTCACCTCGATGTTTGCAACGACGGGGGCATGGGCGAAAGAAACCACCTATCTCAATCAATCGATGATTGTAAACGTGTTGAGCTACCTCAATACCTTTGAGGGCGCAACTTTGGCGGATAGGGCGGCGGCTTATCTCATTTCTTGCGGTATGACGCAAAGCGATATCGACGCGATAAGAAATATCATGACGGGTAAGGAAGCGGTGGAAATTCCCGCTTATAAGACTTTCTCGGATGAGGATAATTATTCCGATTGCGCGTTTGTTACCTTTGAAAAATTTGGCACCGCAAAGGTTGTGGAAGTGATTAAGCTCGGCGAAACCGTAGAGGCGCCTTATGAAGCAGGCGAAGGATACGTTTGGACGGTAAATAATCAGGTGTACGACTTTGCAACGGCTATCAATGGTGATATGATTGTAAAAGCGGTTCAACCTAAGACCTATGAGGTGAAAATCCTTTCGACAGGCGCGATTTCGTCGCAAGAAACCGTAACGGTTAACGAAGGCGCGGCGTTCGATTTTGCGACCCTGCAAAAGGGTGGCTATGAAGTGATTGTTCTTTCCTCGGAAGGCAAAGTAATCACGGAATTGACCGTAGTAGAGAATACGACGTTAAACGTTATTTATATTCAAAAATAATGGATAGCGCGAAGATGATTTTACATCATTTCGAGAAAACGAACATTTATAGGCATCGCAGGTAAGGGTAGCTTAACCTGTTAGAAAAGGAGCAAAATGTTAAAATCTAAAAAGAAATTATTGCCGATATTATCGTTTATATTTGTTTTGGCGGCGTTATGCTTGGTTTGGCTTTCGTTCTCCAGCGTAAAAGCGCATGCGGATTCTGAAGAGCTCAAAAAGGTAGAGCTTACGGAATTCCAGTTCTTTAACGCGCTTTCGGAGGACTCGCAAAACGTAGAGATTGCCATGGGTAAATACGGTATGTTATTGCGTTTTAGCGACGTCCTTTCGGATAATGTTTCCGAGATGAATGGCGGCATAAAAACGGTAAATCTTGTCGAGGAATATGGTGAACATATATTCATCAACGATATGCCTCTTACTTTTTATACCGATGCGGAAATTTGCTATTATTTCGAGGATTTCGTATGGGTATATATCCCTCACATGGACGTTTATCGTGAGCTCTCCGTTGACGAGGAATTTAGATTTGAGGATAGAGTGATTCAGCCGTTTGCTATATATATGGCGGCAACTGCTGAGGGGTATAATTACTGGACGGACGACGTGAACGCCTATCTTACCAGCAAGACGAAAGAGGTTGAATTTAAGAGCATCGAGTTTAATAACACTGGTTATAAATACTTCAGCCCTCAAAAAGGCTTGTTGCTTGAATTTGACCAAAAGGACGAAAATGGTAACTGGTTGAATAAAGATCTTTCCAATACGATTACCGAAAGAGACGGTAGTTGGATGAAAATCAATCTTTTGAACCATAGAGCGATTCAAAACACGATTTTAGGGGAAGGTGCAAGCACGGCTGCAAACATCTTCCTTGACGGTATTCCCCTCAAGGATATCCCTGGCGCGGAAATTAGTTATCACTCGCAAAGATTCCTGTGGGTGTATGTGCCGAATATGATTGATTATGCAAAGTTTGAAATCAAAGACCATACTTTGTTCTTCGACTCTTATTTGCCTGGGGTAGAGTTGTATTCGAATGGTAACGAATGGATTGACTATGATCCCAACGCATCGCGTAAGGATACGACGGGGGTAGAAAGCGTTTCCTATGACAAAATCGAATGGAATAACTGCGATTATGGTTATAGAGGAAACAAAAACGGCCTCTTGGTGAAATTTAGCGACAACTTATCAAAGTCCGCAAAGGAAATTGACGGTGCTGTAAGAAACGTCAATAAGGTTTCCACAAGCATCGGTGAACATGTACGTATCAATGGGGAACCGCTTAAAAATATTGCGGGCGCGGAAATTTCCTATCATAGCGAACAATATTTGTGGATTTATATTCCTTCCGCCGACCTTATGGCTTCGGGCGGTGATTTCGCATACTTAACGATTGATGCGGAAACGGAATTTTTGAACGCGATTCTTCCCGAATTAACCCTTTATTTCGACGGTACTTACTGGCAGGAAGAAGAACCTGAAATCGCGAACTACGAAAACAACAATTTTGCCGATATTTTACACAACAACGCATCGGTGGAGGGGGATAGTGCTTATGCGCAAACGGTATTCACCTTTGAGGATGATTTTACTCCTTCGGCAAACAGCCGTCCCAACTTCGCGCAAACGGGTGAAGTAGCGCAAAAGATTAAGTTGAACGGCAAAACCTTGAACGAATTGTATCAGCTTGATACAAAGACGCATTGTTTGTTCGATGAAAAAGCGTATGGCAACAACACCTTGTCGTTGTTGTTTAGAAAAGCGGATTTGCATCCTACGGCGGAATATCCGATTACGACCTTGACGATTGAAGAGGGAACGAAGTGGTTGGATAAGAGTTTTGCTGAAATGACCTTCTATCTTGTAGACGGAAAATGGTCGAAAATCAGCGCGCCTTCTACTGCGCTCGGTGAAGATACGGATGCACCTTACCTCTATTATTATGGGGAAGATTCGTATTTGGTATTTGCAGGGGAAGAAGTGATGGATTTCTCGGCGAATCTCTTCGTGTTTGACGAATATGAAGGCGAAATGGATTGCACGATTGAACTTCCTGCAGGCGCAACGACCGATGGCAAATGGAACCGTGGCGAATGGTTGGTAAAAATGATCGCAACCGATTCGCAAGGTAATGAAAGCGTGAAAGAGATTTCTGTTACGGCGATCAACGAAGAGGAACAATATTTGTCCGTATATGTTAATGGTTTCTTCTCTTACAGAGTTCGTTACGGTGAAAAAATCGACAAATTAAAATCGGAAGCCTTGCTCAAAGGTGATCCCGAAAAACCTAGCACGACTACGAGTTATTACGTATTCGCAGGTTGGACGTTTAATGGTAAGCTTTGGGATTTTGATACCGACGTAGTAACCGAGGACGTTTGGCTTTCCCCGACGTATAGAGAACACAAGCGTTTGTTCACGTTGACGGTGAAAGACGTGGATACCGGTGAGAGCAATTTCTTGACGGTAAAAGCAGGCGACGTGATTGATTTTGCGGATTATCAAAAGGAAGGCTATAAGCTTCTTATCAAGCTTGACGGCGCATTTGTACAAAGGGTTACGGTAAATAGTGACTTGACCGTAGAATTACAATATACGCCGATTGAGACCGAAAACGGCGCGGAAAAGGCAATGATTCTTTTGATCGTTTGTTGGGCTGGCTCGGCGTTGTTGATTGTGGTGGTTTTGGCTACCGCCAAGGCGATTGAAAGAAAGAAACGCAAGGCAATTGAAGAAATCGCAGCAAAGGGTGTGCAGTATGCACTCGTTAAGAATAATGCTTCGACTGAAAAGATTCTCGTTTGGTCGGATAATTGGGGCAAAATGCCTGTGGTAATGGATTCTAACCTTGCAAAATATGAAGCGAAGGACGAAAAGGCAGGTGAACAGGAATGAGAAGTTTATTAAATAAAAAATCTGCTGTAATCCGTGTATTATCGGTGCTTTGCTTGCTTGTTCTCGCCCTTTTCGCCGTAAGTCTTGGCAAAGGGGAAGAGGTTTCCGCTAGCGCAAATCAAAGCTACTATATTTTAGATGCTGATCAGTTGTCCTTTGAAGGAAAATCGGACGTTGCGAAAAAAGATGCGGACAATCTTTTGATGAGCGGCAAGGATAACTACGTCCTTCAAAGCAGCGTTACGAAAACCAGTCCTACCTTAAAGCTTTCTGCATCGGCGTATGGCGATAGGATTTATGGCGGCACGCGAGATGCTGTAAAGATTGAGGTGAAATTGTTATTTAACAAATGGCCCGATGTTGGTTACGGCGGTTTCTCTAATGATGCAACGTATATTGCGCTTGCAATTTACAATTCCGACGATACCAAATTTGAAAATCCTATCGCTAGGGTGGAAGAATATACTGAAATCGGTAACTTTGTACGCACCTTCCAGTTATTGCCTAATCAAATTTGCAACAACCGTGGGAAATTACAAGACATAGTTCTGCGCGTAGAAAGTGACGCATCTTCTTGGTTGTCGGCTGTTATTGTCGATTATGTAAAGATCGTATTTGAGGCAAGCCCTATATCCTATGCAGGTGACTGCGCGGTAGGTAAAAATCCTGCGGGTTTGACCGATGAAAACGTGGTTTGGACGGAAGCGAAAGGGTATTGCGATACGTATATCGACCTTGCAAACTACGGCGGTTTTTACGGATATGTAAGCAATCCTGCAGTGGTAGAATTGCAAAAGAATAGTTTCCCGCAGGTTGAATGTATAACCGAAGAAAATGGCACGGAAACACTTTTGTTAAAGAACGCGGTATTTGCGTTGAACGTTGGCAACCTTTCCGTAGATGATTACGCGCAATTCGTAATGGACATTCTTCTTACGGATAAAAGAGCGAAAGGCGGCCATGCCTTGTACCTTTACGGCAGCAATGCTGAAAAGTTCGTGGATGAAGACGGTAATCCCGTTGGATATGCGGCGGAAGTAATTGTAGAAAGCTACGAACAAGGTTTCCACAACAAGTTCATTTTGGAAAAGGAAGATATTCATAAGCTTGCGGATGAAAATGGCATCGTGTCGAATATCTACATTTTGTATCACGGAAATACTCTTGATACGGAGGACGAAACGTTTGGTTTGCGCAATGGTTCGCAAATTTGGATGAACAAAATTCAGTTCCTTGTAGAAGGCGAAATGGAAACGCCGACGCTTGCGGTGAAATACGACAAGTATGATGCGGCTGAGCTTTTCCCCGTTGCTACAGGTGTAACCCTTCAAAATAAATCGGTTGCAACGAGCGGTGACATGATTTCTCACGCTGCTTTGGCAAATAAACCAGTAGGTGAATTCTCGCTCGCTGTAACGATGAACGGCGGCGATAACGTAACGGTTTTGTTTAATGCGCTCGGCCTTAAGCAAGTAAACGAATATCTGGATGGCGGTGTCTTGTTCTATTTGTCTGATGAAAAGGTGGAAATCAGCACTCACGTAGATGGGGCAATGACGAAAGCTATTTCCGTGATTCCTCAAACTTCGTTCAGCACGAAAAAGATTGTAAAACTCGAGTGTATTCCTTATTATTTGAATTCGGTAGAAACTGGGCTTTACTGCGCGGTATCGATTGACGGTGAAGTGGTGCTTAGTGATTATTTCCTGAATGACAATTTGTGTTTGGGTAATGTGTTCCACTTGGGCTATCAGGCGCAGGATAAGGACTTTACGGCAACCATTGGCTCTTCAAAGACGAGTGATGTTATGGATGCAAACGCTTTGATGAATGTAAAGATTAAAGCGGAAAAAATATACTACTCTTTGGATCAAACGGATATCCCGTTGGCGCTTTCCTGGTATGATACGGGCTATGACGAAGTATCGGAAGTAGGGTGTGTAAGCGAGGTTGCAACTGTAAATCAAGAGGTAAGACGTATCGAATTTACCGATAACGGTGAAGCGAAGATTCGTTTTTCCATAACGAACGCGTTTGGTACGTTTGAATCGAATGAGCTTTCCTTGGAATGCCAGGACGTAGTTGTAATTGAAGAAGACGTGAAGGAATTTTACGAAAACGAATGGTTTATCGTATTGTATTTCTTACCGATTGCAGCTTTTGTTATCGTGGTAGCAAGCGTAGTGATTAAAAAGCAAAGTTCCCGTAGAAAATAAGGATTTTTGTGGAACTATAAGGAGCGAGTAAATGAAAAAACTAACGGTAATACTGCTTATGATTTTCCAGGTTTTCGTCGTTTCGTTTTTTTCGGCATGTGAAGGATCTGAAACGCCGATGACGTCAACGCAAACGGAAAAAATACAAACCGTAGATACTTATACCCCTGAGATGGTGAATAAATACATGGACCCGATTTGGCAAACGACCGACATTTATGATGAAGGCGGCGTTATCGTAGGGGAAACGGGTGAAATTCGTTTATTGAGAAAGCCTATTAAAAACACGGTAACGGTAAGAAGTGTTCACTTTGAAGAAACCTATCGCGAAGGGATTGACTATATCGTTGACGGCAATGTAATTAGACGTCTCGCAACGGGTAATATGCCTTATTTCAAGTATGAGGAATATTATTTTGATGCGCCGTATGAAGGATCGCACTTGTTGTGTGACCCGGGCAATGCGGAAATTCAATATGAAGGCGAAAAGTACTTGTATTACAGCGAAGGGGCAGAGGGTGTTAAAAATTACGTGATGATCTCCTATAAAACGGAGGATCCGTATACCCAGTTTGTACCCTCGGGGGATTCCAGCGCGCAAAACTTTATCAATAAGGTTAAGACGGATAAAGAAGCGACAATTATGTTCTATGGGGACTCGATTACGGCAGGTTCTTGTGCGTCGGGTACCGCATTTGGCGGAAATGAAAATCCCTATTTGCCAAAGTGGAGTGAGCTTGTTAGCGAGTGGCTTTCTCAAGAGTACGATGCGGATATTACCCACATTAATAAAGCGCAAGGCGGTTGGACGACCAAGCAAGGGTTGGATAACTTTATCGGCGGGGAAAACCGTGTGGGCCCTTACCTTGATGAAATCGATTTGTTGCTCATTGCGTTTGGTGCAAACGATCCTCATATCACCGACGAAGTGTATAAGGCACAAATTAAAGGCATGATTGATATGTACTTGGAAAGACAACCCCAAGGTAGTATTATTCTTGTTTCCCCGTTTGTGTTTAACCAGCAAACCTCCAACTGGTTCATCAACCAGTATAGATTTGAGGGCTTGCTTGAACAGCTGAAAGCTGAATATGCGGAAAAGGGCATTTCGAACAATATTTCGGTTGCGAAAGTATATTCCTTCTTTAACGGTATTTGTGAAACGGGTAAGAGAAGCCGCGACTATTTGGGTAACAATATCAACCACCCTAACGATTACGGCGTTCGTATTTACGCGCAAGTTGTTTTGAAAACGCTTTGCGGTGACGAATTCTTCCCTCTTGGGTCATAAGAAAATTTAAGACACCATCGTAAATGGTGGAAAGAATATTAAGGAGTAGGTTATGAAAACCTTCATGAAACGAATTTATTTAATCGGTTTGACGGCACTTTGTACGTTGTGCCTGTTGTTCGGTGGCGTGTTCGCTTTTTCGCAAACGGCAACTGTAAAAGCGGCTTCGGCGCTTGAAACCGAATTTACCAACAATGGCCAAATTGTTATCGGGGAGTATAGCGCAGCAAACGCCTTTGAATATGTAGAAGGTGTTGAAGGTGCGACTGGTGCGGCTCTTAAAATTAAAGCAGGGGCGTCACAAACGGCCTTTATTATGTTAAGTGTGCCTAGCGTTAAGGCGAGTGAGTTAGAAAGCATCGTTGTACGCATTTATTCGCCTGGTTATACCTCGGCGGATAGCTTTAGAGCGGCGGTAACAGCGGATGGGCAATGGCAACAAAATGATGCGGTAAATATGGGCAGCTGGGTTGAGGTGACCCTTAATGCAAAAGCTATTGCGATGATGACGGGGGAAGGCGATTTCCTTAGCACGCCAATTGTGGTTGGTGCGCGTGCAAAGAGTCTAGCTGAATATTACTATATCGACAGTATTACCGTGACGGAAAAGCCTATGGGTGAAATCCCTATGGCTCAATTTGCTGGCGCTTGGGGCAATATAGATATGTACAACAGCGCGGAAAGAGTGTTGTTGATGTATAACAGTGATAATGCTTGGGTATACCCCGATGAAGGAGACTTGGCATCCAAGGTAACCTATAAGAACTCCAAGACGGGCGCAACTCGTGCGGCAACGGATGCGGATATTGCAGGTTGGGACGGCCAAAAGTGGATTGTGTTCTCTAACCTGGCAGGTTATGACGTGCTTGAAATCGCGGAAGGCGGGACCTTTGGCGGTGGCGTTGGTATCCCTGCGCTTACCCTTTACAATGTAAACGGTCGTTGGGTAACGACGCCTCCATGCGAGGTAACGACCCATTACTTTGCGATTGCGGCAGGTTGGAATAACTTGATTACCAACGGCTTAGCGCAGACGATTGTATCTTTCGATTTGAAACCTCTTGCTGCTGCGGCGGATGCAACAAACCTTGCGGCTACGACAAACTGTACTTCGATGATGGTAAAATACAACGGCAAGACGTTCCGTGAATTATATGCAGATACGACCAATGCCAATGCGCAACAATATAGAATTTCTTATGCGCATGGCAACAACCATTTCTATTTTGCTGTTCCTGAGGCAGACCTTGTAGAAGGCGCGACGTTTGAAATTGAAGAAGGTACGCCTTTCGTAGGCCAAGGCTTGGACGAAGTGAAACTTATTTTCAAAAACGGCGCGTGGGAATATTATAAGGAAGTCAACTATAATCCCGATTTCACCTCGATTGGTCAATTGAACCATTCTTACAATGAAACCTTGGGCGCTTATGGTTTGTCTTTGAGATATGACACGAGCGGGTTTGCAGCCGACGGCAGCCAAGTAAGTACGAAACAACAGTCTGGCTTTACCTTGAACGGCGAGAATGTAGGCGTTGCGCTTTGGGGCGGCAATCAGTTGTTGTTCTGGTTGCATAAAGAAAGGTGCGAGGCAGGCTACAATGGTTATGAGCATGCGACCTTGGAGATTGCGGAAGGCGCGAAGATTGTCAATCAGGAAGGGAAAGAATATACATTCAAAGCTTTGACGTTGTACCTTGTAGGCGGTCAATGGACGACCGAAAAGCCTGCAGAGGCAGAAAAAGCAACCTTTAACTCGATTTGGGGTAATATAGACACGTACAATGATTCTGACAGCGTATTGTTGATATTCAACAGCACGACCGCATGGAATCATACGGACAAAGGCACTTTGGCATCCAAAGTTACGTATAGAAATTCGTCTACGGGCGACACCTATACGGCAACCGACAGTGATATCGCGGGTTGGGAAGGTCAAAAGTGGATTGTGTTCTCTAACTTGGCTGGCTATGACGTGCTTGAAATCGCGGCAGGCGGTAAGTTTGGTGGCGTAGGAATTCCTGCGCTTACCATCTACAATGTAAACGGTCGTTGGGTAACGACGCCTGCAAGCGAGGTAACGACCAATTACTTTGCGATTGCGGTAGGTTGGAATAACTCGATTACCAACGGCTTGGCGCAGACGATTGTCTCTTTCGATTTGAAACCTCTTGCTGATGCTGCGGATTCAACAAACCTTGCGGCTACGACAAACCGTACTTCGATGATGGTAAAATACAACGGCAAGACGTTCCGTGAATTATATGCAGATACGACCAATGCCAATGCGCAACAATATAGAATTTCTTATGCGCATGGCAACAACCATTTCTATTTTACTGTTCCTGAGGCAGACCTTGTAGAAGGCGCGACGTTTGAAATTGAAGAAGGTACGCCTTTCGTAGGCCAAGGCTTGGGCGCAGTAACCCTTGTCTACAAAAATGGCGCGTGGGAATATTATAAGGAAGTCAATTATAACCCCGATTTCGTATCGATTGGTGGCGCAAATAACTTGGAGTATGGGGAACATTACGGCTTAGCTTTGAGATATGATACCAACGGTTTCACCAGCGCGGGCAACCAAATTGTGGCGGCAAGCTATATAGGTATCACCATCAACAGCGATGCGCAAACGACTGTGCTTTGGGGCGGGGATCAGTTGTTGTTCTGGATTCCTGCAAATAAGCTTGTTGAAGGCTACAACGGCTATTCGCATCCTACCTTTAAGATTATGGAAGGCGCAACGGTTGTCAATGAAAACGGTGAAACCTTCACGCTCGGCGCAGCAACGCTTTACCTTGTAGACGGGCAATGGACGACCGAAAAACCCGCGGATTATTCCGTGACGGTGAATATTCCTGACTTGGGTGAACCCGATTGCGTATTCAAGGACTTTAATTTCTGGAATAATGAAAACGGCGCGACATTGTTTGAATTTATCAACTTTGTAAATAAGCCTACGACGACGTCCTCGTATCTCTCCACGACGGGGCATTATATCACCTTGAACGGTACGAGATTGACCGAAGTGCCTGGCGCGAACGTATATACTTGGGAAAATACAAACTGGCTTCGTATTGACATTTTGAACCCTACGGAAGGTTCGATACTTATCATTGAAGAAGGTACGCCGTTTGCAGGAAACTACCTTCCTAAGTTGGTTTTCAAATTTGAGGATGGCATATGGCATCAAGCGTTTATTCTAAATATTGAAATCGGTGATGAAACGTTTACCATTTACTCTATAAACGACATTCCCGTAATTCTTGATGACGTTTACTTTGAAAATTTTTTGGCTGAACGTTCGATCCCTGGTAAAGTGGTAAGCTTCTCTACGAGAGGGGTTACCTATGGGGCAGGTACGACTTTCAAGGCGTTGACGAATACGGACATCGTGGCGCAGGTAGTTGGTTTTGATACCACGGAAGGCGCTTCGGTGCGTTTGAAAACGCCTACGGGTATTCGTTATGAAACCAAAATCGACAAAGCGGATTACGACCGCTTGGTAGCGCTTTACGGCGCAGAAAACGTGGAAACCGGTACGTATATCGTGCCTAGATCTATGTTGGGTACGGCTGATTTTAGAAGCTATTTTGCAAGCGATATGAATGTGGAAGGAGCTGACTACGTATGTATTGTTAATACGGGTTGGGCAAATAAGGACACCGTGGATACGGATGGATATTATTTGTATTACGGTTCGCTTGTTAATCTTCAGGATATCAACTATGCTACGGAGTTCTTCGGTATCGGTTATATTAAGATTACCGACGGTACGAACGAATACGTTGTATACGGCGGGTATGATATGGACGAATTTACGAGAAGTATCTACTACGTATCCGGTCGTGCGTATAAGGATTATGCAAGCGGCACAGCGGAAAAGAGTGTTTTGAAGAGCTATCTTGACAGCGTTGTATATATTACTGACGACGTAGCAATCGGCAATGGCATTGATGCGAAAGGGTATACTTCTCCTTATGCAGTGAGATACAACGCGCAAACGGGTGTTTATACCATTACGGGTAATGCGGAAATTAAGTCCGTAATTATAGGGGATAGCAAGCGAATTAGCTATAGAACAAGCACTTTACTTGTGAGCGGTGAAGAATATTACGTAACCGATTACGAGCTTACAGCTTCGGCTGAAGCATCTACGCTCACGTTTAAGCTTTCGCCTGTGCTCAATCCTTTGGATTTGGTGGATTTTGCATTAGAAGTGCCTTCTAATAACGGGGTGAAGATTCTTCAAATCACCGACACCGAGTTGATTGACGCTACGCAAATGAGAACGGCGTCTAGTCTTTCGGCGGCGCAGCAAGAAGAATATGCGCGTAAAAACGTATATGCGAACTGCTTTAATTACATTTCCACGTTGGTTGAACAGGAAAAGCCCGATTTGATTATTCTTACGGGTGATATGATCAATGGCAATTTTGACGACAATGGTTCGATGTGGTTGAGATTGATTGAGTTTATGGACTCTTTGAATATCCCTTGGGCGCCCGTATTCGGCTCGTTGGAAAATGAGAGCGCAATGGGTGCGGAATGGCAACGCGAACAGCTTTCCTCGGCAAAGAATAGCATTTTTAAGGTGAATTCCTCGACGGGTAAGGGCGATCATACGATTGCAATCACTGATAAAGGTGTGGTAAGACGTGTAATCTACATGCTTGATGCGAATGGGGATGCTGGTATCAACCAAGCACAAATCACTTGGATGAAGAATACGGCTGCGAATATCTCGTTGAACTACGGAGACGTACCTGCATTTGTATGTTACAATAAGACGGCTGACACGAGCGTTGCTTCCGATTTTGCAGCTGTGAACGTTGATGGTGTATTTATGGGCAATGCGCCTTACGACAATTCTACCACCTTGTTGGATGGCATCTATTACACCTATGGGACGAAAACTGGCGCATATGGCGAGCATGATGCAAACAAACTTGGCGGTACGTATATTGAAGTATCGGCTGACGGGTTAGAATTTACGGTATCGGCGGAATGCCTTGATAAAACAGCGATGAAAGAAAAAGTAAGTATTGATGTGGTAACAACTTATGACGGATCTTCGGTGGTAACCGATGCGTATTTGAGACCTATTTGGGATACGGATCGTATTTATGACGAAACGGCTCTTTTTGTAGGTGAAACGGGCTCGGTAACCTTGATGTATACGCCGACCAATCCGAAGGAAGTGGTTGTTAGAGATATCACGCTTGGTGTTACCTATACCTATGGCATCGACTATACGATTTCGGGCAACAAGGTAACGAGGGTTGCTGGTGGTAACCTTCCTTATAGATCTTATGAAGAATATTATCTTAAAGAGCCTGTTCTTGTAAACGGTGTTCCTCAAAACTGGCGCGTAGATACCGTGGAAGATGATTATAGATATAGCGGTACGAGATATATGTACTACGCAGAGGCATACGAAGGCGCTTCTCGTCACGTAACCTTTACCTATAACAAGTCGGAATCCTGGACGGGTACAACGATTGAGGGTGATAATAATGCGCAGGCGTTCATCAATCAGTTAAAGACGGAAAAAGAAGCGAATATCTTGTTCTACGGCGACTCTATCACGGTAGGCTGTAACGCTTCCGGTACGCAGTGGGGCGGCAATAGAAATCCTTTCTTGCCCTCGTGGGATGATTTGGTGACGAATTCGCTTGCGAAAATGTACGGCGCAAATATTACGAAATACAACTGCGCGGTAGGCGGTTGGACGACGGCGCAGGGTGCTGAAAACTTTACCTCAAAAGCGGCTGAAGTTGGTGCGGATCTTTCCAATATCGATTTGCTCGTACTGGCGTTTGGTATGAACGATCCCGCTACGGAGGACTCGAAATACATCGCGGATATCAAGTTGATGATAAACACGTATTATGCGGAAAATCCTAACGGAAACGTGATTTTGGTTTCGCCTATGTTGCCCAACACGCAATCGAAGATGGTTTACGGTAATCACCACCTTTGGGAAGGCGCGTTAAATAAGGTCAAAAACAGCCAGGAATACGCAAGTAAGAACATTTCCCTTGCGAAAGTATTTACGATGTTTAACGAGCTTGTAACGGTGTCTGGTAAGCTGTCGAGAGATCATCTTGGCAACAACATCAACCATCCGACCGATTTTGGTGTAAGAATTTACGCGCAGGTTATTTTAAAAACTTTGTGCGGTGACGACTTTGCGTAATTCTCTTGAAAGGGTAAATTATCACAAAGTAAATTAAAAAACGAAAGAAGGGAAAGCTTATTTTCCCTTCTTTTTTCATTGTGGTTAAAAAATAAAAAGGTATTGACATAGTATATTTTTTTTGCTATACTATCCCTAACCAAATGGACACTATAAAAGATTGTTTTAGGTAGGTTTATTCAAGATATGGAAGCAATTGTTGGGGAAAGACTGCGTTTGAGTAATATTGATAATCGAATGAATGAAGAACGTTTTTCCGATTTGCGCGCTTGCGTGGAAGAATTCAAGAAAAAGCTTTCGGATGATAAGCTGAAAGAAATGTTTGATAGGACGTTTTTCAATACGCTTTACACGACGACCTTTTTTGAGGAGGACGGCTCGGTGTTTATCATTACGGGGGATATCCCTGCAATGTGGCTGCGCGATTCCTCGGCGCAAGTGATGCAGTATTTATTTTTTGCCAAAGAATGTCTTTCGGTGCAGGAGCTTATTAAGGGTTTGTTGAAAAAACAATTCACCTACATTATGCTCGACCCGTATGCAAATGCGTTTAATCGTGAGGCAAATGGAAACGGGCATGTTTTAGATTTGGATAAGCAATCCCCTTGGGTGTGGGAAAGGAAGTTTGAATTAGACTCTTTGTGTTATCCGCTGTGGCTTCTTGTTCGCTATTATGAGAAAACAGGCGACCATGGGTGCATGGATTCGTTATTTTTGCGTGCCTTCGATAGAATTATCGAGGTGTTTAAAACGGAACAAAATCATGCGGAAAGATCGTCGTATTATCATGAAATTACAACCCATACCGCTAACTACTGGTGCGGAAAGGGTACTCCTGTATCCAACAACGGCTTAGTATGGTCGGGATACCGTCCTAGTGATGATAAATGCACGTATGGGTATTATCTTCCTGGTAATATGTTTATTGTGTCGGTATTGAGCAAGCTTGCGCCTATTTTTGAAAAGGTATTGCACGATGATAAGCGCGCAACCATTTGTAGGGATTTTGCAATGGAAATCCAGGCAGAGCTTGAAAAACTTTCCGTTGTAGAGGTGGACGGAAAAAAGATATATGCGCTGGAAACGGATGGGCTTGGCAATTATAACTTGATGGATGATGCCAATATTCCCAATTTACTTGCGATGCCGTATTACGAATATCCGTATATCAACAAAGAGATATATAACAATACACGTGCGCGTATGTTAAGTTTTAGCAATCCGTACTATTTTGAGGGGACGGTTTTGAAAGGAATCGGCAGCCCACACACGCCGAAAAATCGTGTTTGGCCATTGTCGTTGATTGTGCAATCGTTGACGAGTAACGACGAAAAAGAAATTTCAGAATGTATAGAAATGATTGTGAATAGCACAGGCGGAACGGGATATATCCATGAGTCGGTTGACAAAGACGATGATACCATATATTCGCGTCCTTGGTTTGCTTGGGCCAACTCCTTATTTGCGTACATGATTTTGGATAAATTCTCTTAAGTATGCTTTAGAATACGATAAAGTTTCAATTCTATATTGACAAATGGTTTCATATAGTATAAAATAATATGACAATATAAAAAGGGGAAGAAAATGGTAGAAGAACTTAAATTATTATTACCCTTGCTGATTTCCGTAATATTAGGTTTCGCAATCGGGTTGGAAAGAAAATATAGATTAAAGGAAGCAGGGGTTCGAACGCATACGATTGTTTGTTTGGGCTCGGCGCTTATGATGGTTGTATCCAAGCACGCATTTTCTGGTTTGGCTGATCCTTCGCGTGTGGCGGCGCAAATCGTATCCGGTATCGGTTTTATCGGCGCTGGTATGATCGTGTATCGTCAACATGAAGTGCGCGGTCTTACGACGGCGGCAGGTGTTTGGACAACGGCAGGTATCGGTATGGCTTGCGGTAGCGGTGAATTGTACTGGTTTGCAATCGGCGCAACCGTCTTGATGATTGCCGTACAATGCCTTTTGCATATGCCGTTCCGTATTTTTAGCACCAAGCGTACCTATTCGGTAAAGATTGAATTTGTACAAACGGTAGATGAAAACTTGCAAATCAAAGAATTGTTTGGTACGGATCGTTTCAATAAGTTGGTTATTACACGTGAAGAGGGGCAAACGATTTACAGCGCGACCTTGAATACGGAAAAGGAATACTCCTCGACCCGCTTGAATGAAATTATGCAAGAACACAGCTTTATCCGTTGGTTAGAGCGTTGTGATAATGAATAAAAGAAAACCGCAGTATTAAACTGCGGTTTTTTATATTTTACGGAAAAAATATTCTTCAAAACATTGCTTATTTTTTTTAATTGTATTATAATAAGGGGGTGAGAAACAAAAAAGATGTCGACGTTTCCATCGACATCCTTTCGTGTGGCAGGGGCTATAAGACTTACTCGCGGGGCGAGTATTTCTACATATTTTTGATTATTTGCGTATAAAACGCCTTAAATCTCGTTAAAAATCATGTATTTTTTGCGAGATTTTTTCTTTTTTCAAAATTTTTCTTGGAACTTTTAGATAATTTTCTATCTAGACTTTAAATATTAAATATTCGACAAAATTTGTAATAACTTTAAAGTGTACTAATTAATGTCAAAAATGGCTTCATTGCCAAATTTTGACTCCTCGGTTGAATCAAAGTAATTTAGTGCTTCCTTAGGCGTTTGGTATCCTAAGCATGAGTGTAATCGTTCGTTATTGTAATACTGCACGTACTTTTCAATCGATTCAAAGAATTCTTCTGGCGTATTATATTTTCGGCGATAGATTTCTTCTTTCTTTAATGTGGCAAAGAATGATTCCATATGTCCATTGTCATGGGGAGTTCCTTTCTTTGAGAATGATTGCGTTACACCGTGTGCGCGAAGATAAGAACTAAAACTTAAACTTGTATAAATGCCACCTTGGTCACTATGAAAAAGTAAACTAAGTGGGGCGGGACGGATTTGGTTGGCTGCTTCAAAAGTTAATGCAGCAAGTTGTGTGTTGTTCCGCGTTGAGATTTTATAGGAGAGTATATATCTACTTGCAATGTCTTGGATAGTACAAATATAAAATTTAACTCCACAAATTTTGAACTCAGTAACGTCGCTTACCCAAGCAACATCGGGACAAGAAAGAGCATAACGCTTTTGCCATGATAAAAGGTTTGGATGGCGGTTATCATATTTTTGTGGCGGTCTTGAAGGCTTTTCGCCAATTTTAACGATAAGATTGTTTTCTTTCATTAATCGAGAAACTAACCGTGGGGAAGTTGTATATCCCATCCTTTTTAATGTGGCGCAAATACGTTTCGACCCATATCGCCCCTCATTTTTATTGAAGATGTCAATAATATGTTTAGTTAATTCTTTTCGGCGACGTGCATTCTTGGTTTCAATATTTTTTATGTATCTATAATATTTTGCCCTATCAAGACAAAGGCTTTGGCATAAAAATTTGACCGTATAATTTTTGCTTTGCTTTTTTACGGCTTCTAATTTTTCAATTTCAGATGATTGAGGCGAGCAACCAGTAATGCGATATATTTCTAATTGCTTTAGCATTTTCTCGTTCTGAGCTTTTAGTTCTTTGTAATCGTTTACGCTAATTAGTTCTCCCGCGTATTTACATATCATACGGTGTTTAGTAATCCAATATTGTAATGTACTACTTGGAATTTTGTATTTCGCACATAATTCCTTAGCGGAAGTTCCTCTTAAATATTTGCGAACCATCTTTAACCTAAATTCTTCAGTATATCGCGTATTTCTCATAAAATCCTCCTATCAATTCTAATTTTATGGGGTTGTATTGTAACCCGAAATTGCGAATTTGTCAAGAGGAGAGATGGAGAGAGAAGATATAGCGACGAATTTTTAAACGAGGAATATATTGGTGGCACTTTACAAATTAATGTACTTATGCTATAATACAAGTAATAACAACTAAAACAGTGGAGAATGAAAATGTTTCGCGAACGCGGAAAATATATTGATAAGAATGTGACCTATTCTTCGAAAAATAGAACAACATATAACTACTGGGCTAACCCAGAATTCTCAGTATTGAAAGAGGATTGGACTCTTATTTTGAACGATTGGGTTAATCGCAAACTCTATCTTTTTAGAATTCCGGCAAAAGCCATTTCACCACAGGAGCTGGTTGCCAGAAATGATAAGCCAAATCTCATCGATATTCAGATTCTTGAAGATAATCCCAGTTTCGTGGATAGAAGAAGTGAGTATAGTTTCAGAGATTTTTTGATTGATTAGATTGATTATTAAACAAAAAAGACTAATAAAAAGGGGGTAATATGAGTAACGATACAAGTATTTTCGCATTTATATTTGACAGCGGCAGACTTGGCGATATGTGGTATGGCCGAGTGGTTTTTGAATATATGATGAAGGGAAAAGAGCTAACTCGTAATCCCTCAAAGATGATAGTTTCTTTGGGCGATATTCCCATTTATAAGCGGTATATTGATATAGAGCCATATGTGATCAAAGATGAGTATTGCACAATAGATTTTGATGCACAGAATAATACAACCTCGTTTAAGGACTATCCTTATTGCTGGATTGTTGAAGATTTATCGATTGATATAGCACAAGAGATAGACAAGCGATTGAAGGAAACGCTAAAAGGTTATGTTGGCTTATCTCGTATTGATTTTAGAAACGCATCGCCTAGACAGCAGTTTTGGAAAAATATGATTCGCGAGTTTACATTATTTCAAGATACTATTACATGCTTTCAAGATCCAGAACTTGAAGGTGCATTCATGTATTGGGAAATTGCCACGGAAATGGGTTATAAAATTGAGTATCAGGCAGATTATGTTTGCATAGAAGAATCGGCTTTACTTCAATCTAGCCATATCAAAGCGGATGATGATTTGGAAATTAAACAACCGAGGAAAAAAGACATGGAAAGGGATTTATTAACATTGAATTTTTCCATACGGCAGGAACTTCAAATCTCCGGAGTGCTGATTTGGCGTGCGATAAACGATTTGGATAAGGTGCGCTTTTTGGAGGAGAATCAATGCAACGAGCAACTTATAGAATATCCTTTTTTGGCTCTCTATCATTGCTCTCAAGGTGTAGAAAGAATTCAAAAAGCCATTATTGAATTGATTTGCAAGAAAAAGCATATTGAGGAAAAAGCAAAAGACGCGGTTTATGATTTGCTCTTTAGCCATTCACACGATAAATTAAATCAGTGGATTGAGCAGCAAGAAAAGATTAAGTTTAGCAAAAATTGCAGAAAACTTATTAACATACTTGTCAAGTTTTATAATTCTGTAAGATATGCAAGATATTCTGATGATGGGTGTAACAAAACTACCGCACCAGAGTTTCAATTGCTTTTGGAATTAAAGAATAAGAATAGTTCGGATTTGGACAGTGATATAAAAAATATATTTGGACGCTGTTTGGGAGAATTATGTCATATTTATTTTAATTTGTATTACGAACTTTGCTATGATTTAAATATTTATGCGTACGAATTGGAATATGATTCGGCAGCTACGATAGTTTATCATATCAATGATAAGCCTGTTAATTTGTATGAAAAATTAAAGCAAAGGCAAAATGCAAAGAAAGAAGTTATATATTGGTTAATTAAAAAAGCAAGACAATATCCTAAATATTCTATGACTAAAGAAGCTCCTTTGAAATTCGATCCTGAAATGATTGAGGGCTTTTTGTCTGATTTGATTTTTAACCCAGAAGATGGATATGGGTTCTTTGATGAAGTAGATTGTCTGTATGACAATTTGTGTGCTGAAAACAAGGCGAAATGGTTGGATAGATTAGAGATGCTGAACTATATTATTGACAGAGAGTATTGAAAAACGTTAGGTTGATACGACGGAGGTAGAGATGTACATATATAAGTTAGCCATTAAAAACTTCAGAACTTTCGGTGCTGATGGTGTTAGTTTTTTGTTTAATAAGGGGATAAATGTAGTTATCGGTGAAAACAATAGCGGAAAATCGGCAGTAATTGATGCTATACGGCTGGCTTTTTCAAGTGTTTCCTATAAAAAGGAAATTTATTTTAGTAAAACAGATTTCCATATAAGTTATGATGGACACAAAGCAACGAGCGCTAATATAGACATTTACTTGAAGGATGTGCCTAAAAATTTAATTGAAATATGGGATCCTGAAGAATCTGAATGCGGGGAATTTCATGTGAGTTTTACATTAGAAAAAACGCCTTCGGGATATGAAAGAGTAAAATGTAAGGCATGGGGTGGCAAATGTGAAGGGAATACATTGTCAGCAGATACGTTGGAAGCAATCAACATAGCGTATTTGGGAGCATTGAGAGACGCAGAAAATGAAATGAAACCATCACGAAATAGTAAGCTTGCTATGTTGCTTGAAACACTTGCATCCACTCCCGAAGAAAAAGATAGTTTGGTTTCAAAATTGAGGAATGCAAATCAAGAAATATTAGAAACCGAGTCGCTTAATAGAACTAAACGAACGATTAATGAAAACTTGTTTGATTTGGAACAACCTCTTTTACATCAACAAATAGATTTAGGATTGGTTGAACCTAAATTTGAATCTATTATGTCATCTTTGCGATCTTGGATTGTTCCGAGATGGTATTTCGTTGAAAAAAACAATCCCCAATATAATGAAATTCTGTTATTGTTTGATTCTGATGATTTAAAATCATTAATCCAAGTTCAGGCAAACGGAGCATTTATTGATGTAGATGCCTTTTTAGAAAAAAAGAGCGAACTTTCATCCGAGCACAAAGGATTACTACTGTCTTTGAAAAAACATTCTTTTGAATTATATCAAAACGGACTGGGATATAACAATTTGTTGTTCGTGTCTGCGGTTTTGGGAGATATGTCATTTGCTAAATCAGGTGTATATTCTAATCTGTTTTTGGTTGAAGAACCAGAGGCACACTTACATCCTCAATTACAAGAGCTTGTTCTCGGGTTCTTTTATAAAAAGGTGAAGCAATCTGATAATATACAGGTTATTATGACATCACATTCTCCGACCTTAGTTTCTAGGATTGGTATTAAACATATAAATTTGCTCTACGAATATCAGCATATGATATTTAATTATCCATTTATTAATTGTTCGTTAGACGAGGAAGAACAGGATTATTTGGAAAAATATTTAGATGTTACCAAATCGCAACTATTCTTTGCAAAAGGCGTTATTTTTGTAGAGGGGATTAGCGAGGCGATTCTTTTGCCCGAGTTTGCAAAAGTAATAGGTCGGCCGTTAGATATGTATGCGGTAGAGCTTGTCAATATAAATGGCGTGGGATTCTCACCTTTTGCAAAAATGATTAAAATCCCGAACGAAGATTATGGATTTGCTAAAGCTTCCATTATTACTGATGATGATAGATGCTCTGACAAAGATGACAAGACTACATATATATCTAAAGACTTAGATTTTGAGGATGATCTCAGTGCGTTGAGCGAGAGAATTAATAAAGGAATTCCTTCGGACAGATATCAAAACATATTGACGCTATGTAATGACAATGTAGTAAAATGTTATGGCGCTACCAAGACATTTGAATATGAATTAGCTCTTGTTGACAACAATGTGCCATATATTTTAGAAGCAATAGAATCAGTCTATCCGATCGTCGGTAAAAAGCTTAAGGAGAAAGTAGAAACTGAGTCAAACACTCAAATCAAAGCATTGATGATTTGGTTGTTTGTACAATCTCGAAATTCTGCTAAAGCACAGATTGCTCAGGCTTTAGGACGCTTGCTAAAAAAACAGATTGGAAAAATTGAAAGCGGTGTGAGAATAGAAAAGCCTTTTGTGATACCAGAGTATATACAAAAAGCTATTTATAATGTAACAAAGGATGCTGAAGGAGCGAAGGAGTAATTATGTATGATTTTACAACAGAGCAAAAAGACTTTCTTTCTTCAGCAGGAAAAGTAGTATTACACGCATGTCCTGGCAGTGGAAAAACTACAGTTGTTGCTCAGAAAGTAATAAACTATTTAATGAGTTGGAATCGACCACACCAAGGCATTGCAGTGTTATCATTTACTAATGTTGCAAGTGAAGAAATTGCGCGGCAAGCGCGAGAGATATTACCTCAAGGATATGATATTGGAACACCTCACTTTGTGGGCACATTAGATAGTTTTATCGATAATTATATATTCTTGCGCTTTGGGTATTTGTTGTTAGAAACTCCGAAAAGACCTTTGATTGCAACTAATGATATATCAAACGGTTATAGTTATTGGAGAGAGGATTGCTATAGAAATGGTTGCGTATCTAATATTGATCAATTTAAGTGGGAAGAAAATGGAGACTTATCCAAAAATGGAAATTCAATAGATTGCCCTGGAAGCGGAAGATATGCTCCACCATGTATTCAATTCAAAAAAATGATGCTCGAAAAAGGGCTATTTTTTCAAAATGAAATAGCAGGGTTAACCTGTTCATTATTGAAAAAATATTCTCTTATAGCTAAAAGTATAGCAGAGAGATTTCCAGTCATTATATTGGATGAAGCTCAAGACACATCTATAGAACAAATGGAAATTTTGGATTTGTTGTGCGAAGCGGGGCTGGAATCAATATTTATTGTAGGAGATCCCGATCAAGCTATTTATGAGTGGAGAACAGCAGATCCAGAATCTTTTATGAAAAAAATGTATGACGAGAGTTGGTCGCATTTAACATTGTCTGAAAATTTCAGAAGTTCGCAATTAATATGTAACGCTACCTATGTTTTTTCAGATATATTGAAAGAAAGGTGTGCAAATGAAGCAAAGGGAAATTCGGCTAATTTCACTCAAAAGCCAGTTCTCCTTCTTTATGAGAATGGTACGAGTAAAGATGCGATTATAACAAGATTCAATGAGTTGTGTAAAAACAATGATATAGAAATTTCTGCGGATAGTGTTGCTATAGTAACCAGAGGAAAAATACATTCTGATTATGATGTAAAAGATTTGTGGAAAACCCCGGAAACAGAGTTTTTGGCTAGAGCTTCTTACGAATGGTCGTACGGTAACAGAAGAAAAGCGTATGAAATTTGCGAAAAAGCAATATTTCAACTTGTTGTAAAGCCGTTTGAGAAAATTGATATTTCAATTGAGAAAGATGTTTCAAAGGTGGTACAATATGATGTATGGAAACAAATGATTATTGATATTCTTGTATCGTTGCCTTCTGCTGACGAAGCTTGCGGTTCTTGGATACAAAATACAAGAAATGCTGTTCAAAGCTCTATGGAAAACTATGGCGTGACATTACGAAACGGTATGGTGTTGATAGATGCGCTTAAAATTAAATCGCGAGACACTGAAAAACCTAATTACAAGGAATTTCCAGTAAAAGTCTTTTTTGAAAAGAAAATCCAAAGCGAGTACACAAAAGCCTCTGTCCATGGCGTTAAAGGCGAAACGTACGATGCGTTGCTTCTTTTGATTGAAAGCACAAGAGGAACTACACTTACTCCATCTTTTCTTGCTAGTGGCGACACAAGCAAAGAACTTATGAGAATTGCATATGTCGCAATGACAAGGCCACGTAAATTATTGGTTGTAGCCATGCCAAAAAGCAGAGTTGATCTTTCGAAAAGATTTCCTAGAGATAAGTGGGATTATATTGATCTTACATAACAAACTGGCAGTAATCGCAACTCGTTATTACCGCCTTAATACTACCGAAAAGTAGCCGAAAATGAGCTAAAAATATCCGTAAGTAGTCAAATATGTGGTCAAAGGCGAAAAATGGGCTTGTGGGGCCCTGAAAGTAGGGAAGAACAAGCCCATTATGTATATCGCGAAAACGCGAGATTTCGCGAGGATTTGCGAGATAAAAAAAAGAAATTCGGAGGTTCGTTATGAACCTCCGAACTGGTCTGAGTGACAAGACTTGAACTTGCGGCCTCTACCACCCCAAGATGCTTAATCCAAATTTATTGTTGGATGAGCCCAATTTACTTGCAAATTTTATAAAAAAGGGATATAATTAAAAAGTCGTTGATAAAAGCACGACTAAAAAGATAGAAATATAAATAAAAAAACGCCGATTTTTGACTACAATAAAAAGTGTATCAAAAATCGACATCCTTCCATTTGGCAGGGGCTATAAGAATTGAACTCATCTCATTGGTTTTGGAGACCAAGGCACAACCACTATACCAAACCCCTAAACAACGAGCCTATTATATAACAAAAAAATTGATTTGTCAATTATTTTTTGATATAGTTTTGTGAAAAATTTTCAAATTAAAAAAAATCTTTTCGGCAGGTTTAAAATGAGCGAAAAAAAGAAGGTGATTTTATATACGGACGGTGCGTGTTCGGGCAATCCTGGACTTGGCGGCTATGCAGGGATTTTGATATATGGAGAGCATCGTCGTGAATATAACGCAGCGGAAAAACAAACCACGAACAATCGTATGGAGGTTTTGGCGGTTATAGAGGGCTTAAAACGCCTGAAATATCCTTGTATAGTGGATGTTTACAGCGACTCCGCTTACACGGTTAATGCCTTTTTAAACGGCTGGATTTACGCGTGGAAAAAGAACGGGTGGAAGAAAGCAGATAAAAAGCCCGTTCAAAACGTGGATTTATGGGAAGAATTGTATGCCCTTACCCAAAAACACGAGGTTACCTTTCATAAGGTAGCAGGGCATGCAGATAATGAACTGAACAACCGCTGTGACGAGTTGGCTCGCGCGGCGATTGTGGACTTGCGTGCAAGCTTACCGCCTGAAGAGTTGGCTGAACTTGAAAATATTCCGCAAAAAGAGGAAGAAGAGGCGTAAAGCAGTTATACTTTGGCTGTTATTTTGCTATACTAATACTATGGCAAAAGGCGAAAGAGAGAAACTGGATAAGAAGGATAGAAGTAAAATGCGGGGGGCATGGCTCACTTTGACCGCATTTTTTTCTTTGTCCATTGCAGGGATAATCCTTTCCATATTATGTTTGTCAAATACGACCATAGCCATTGTTGTCAAATATAATACGCTGTGCAGGGTGTTGTCCATTTTATTCTTTTTAGGGTTGTGCGCAGCGGCAATTTGGTTGGCTATTCTTCGCAAAGACGTTGCGGTAAAAATGCTATTTACTATTTATTTTTTACTTCTGTTTGCTCTTTCCCTTGTCTTAATTTTTCAAAAGACGGGATTTTTTGACCTGATTTCTACCTCTAACGGATTGCAGGCGTATATAGAAAGGGCAGGTATTTGGATGCCGCTTTTGTATATTTTACTGCAGTATTTTCAGGTGATAATTTTACCGATCCCGAGTATCGTCAGTACGGTTGCAGGCGTTGCAATATTTGGCGCATTCAAAACAATGATATTCAGCTTGACGGGGATTTTGCTTGGCTCTTTTACGGCGTTTTTTATCGGTAGAAAGTTAGGGAATAAGGCGGTTGTTTGGATTGTAGGGGAAGAAATCTTAGAAAAGTGGCAAAAAAAACTGAAAGGGAAGGATAATCTTGTTTTAACGATTATGTTTATTTTGCCCTTATTTCCTGATGATATTTTATGCTTTGTGGCGGGTTTATCCTCTATGAGCAATCGTTACTTTATCACAATGACGACGGTTACACGTGCAATCGGGATAACGGCAACCTGCTATTCGTTTGACTTTATTCCGTGGAATACCTGGTGGGGTCTTTTGATTTGGGCAGCGTTGATTTTGGGGGTGATTACGGTCTTTATACTTGTGTATAAAAAGATGGATTCCTTACAGGCATTTTATAAAAAATTGAGAAAGAATCAAAAAAACAGCACAAAATAGTGGCGCGGTATAAATCATGCAAGCGTCACTATCATTTTTTGCAAAAAAGAAGAAAATTTTTTTATTGAACACTTGCAATTTGCTTTTATATGGTGTATAATGTTATTTGGTAGAAAGTTTGGCGAAATTTGGCACTTTTCGAAGGTGTTAAACAGCCAAAATCGTAACAAACGAAAATTTTGAAGGAGTAAATATGGATAAAATTCAGTTGTTACAAGAAAGAAAAGCGCAGGTTGAAGCGGCGGGTAAGGATATTCGCGCGCAAATTACTGCATTGATTGATGCGGAAAGCTTTGTGGAATTGGCGGCTTTCAGCTTTTCTAAAAATGAGTTTTATGGTGAAACGGCACAAGGGGAAGGCGTTGTAACTGGTTTTGCAACGATAGACGGTTACCCGTTCTATATCGTGGCGCAAAATTATGCGGTTATGAACGGCGGTATGTCGAAAGCAAATTGCGAAAAGATCGCAAAATGCTTGGATGCGGCTGAAAAGAACTACACGCCGGTTATCTACTTGCTTAACACGCAAGGCGTACAAATCGGTGAAGGTGTTACCGTTTTGGAGGGCTTGGCGAAGCTTTTGATGCGTAGCACGCAGTTGAAAGGGGTTGTGGCACAATACGCAATCGTGAATGGTGACGTATTCGGCTCCGCGGCAATGTTGGCTGCAATCGCGGATTTCACCTTCTTTATTGAAAAGAAGAGTGTGCTTTCCGTAAATAGTCCCTTTGTTTTGTCTGCGAAAGCAAATAAAAACATTTCCAAGGAAGAGGTTGGCAACGCAAAAGCGTTGGCTAAATCGGGCATTCCTGCCTTTGAACTGGCTGATATGACGGCTGTTCGTGAAAAAATTGTTGCAATCAACGATTTGATTTCCGTTCCTATGGTGGAAACGGAATTGAACCAGAGCGTGCCTGCTTTGAACGAGGGCGTTTCCGCGGCGTCGTTGCTTGCAATTTTTGAAACTGCAATCGAAATCGGCGCATTGAATGAACCTGAAGTAAAAACGATTATCGGTCGTATCGGCGGTATTGCTGTGGCGGCGGTTATCTTTGACGGCGGTGAAAACGGCGTAGAATTAACGGCTGAAAAAGTGGCTAAGATTAAGGCGTTTGCTGAACTTGCTTGTTGCTATGGTTTGCCTTTCATTACGTTTGCGGACGTGAAGGGAATTTGCCCTTGCATGCAGGTAAATAACAGCCGCGTTATGAAGGAAATTACCGAATATCTTTCGATGTTGGATACGATTGATACGGCAAAAATTGCGGTTGTATATAAGAAAGCAATCGGCTTGGGCTATTCGTTGTTTGCATCGAAATCGGTTGGCTTTGATTACACTTGCGCATTTGCGAATGCAAGCATTGCATTGTTTGACGGTGTACAGGGTGCGCAAATTGAGCTTGGCAATGAAAAAGTGGACAAGGCAGAGCTCGTTGCTCGCTATGCGGATGAAAACTCTGATCCTATCCATGCGGCAAAGAATGGATATATTGATGCGATTATCGAACCGCAGTTTGTGAAACAGTATTTGATTGCATCATTGCAAATGCTTGCAAAATAAGAGGTGGCTATGTTGACGAATTTATTAACAAGCGCATCTTTACCTGAAGGGTATCAAGATGTATCAGTCGGTACGGCGGCGTTGTACGCCTTGATTGGTTACTTGGTGGTCTTTGCAGGAATTGCGTTTTTGATTTTTATCGTATGGCTTGTAGGTAAGCTTATGGCGCAAGCAAAACTTGCACCAAAAAAAGAGAAAGTTGATACTAGTCCTGCGCAAAACTTGCCGATGCAAAACCTTGAGTCTGAAGACGAGGTAGATGAAGAAACCGTAGCGGTTATTATGGCGGCGCTGATGGCGTATTATGAAGCAAACAATCCTAAATGTGAATTTACAGTAAAAAGAATTAAAAGAGTAAGGAGAAACGATTATGCGTAATTTTGTTGTGAATGTGAATGGTAAGGCTTTTCAAGTTAGTGTAGAAGAAGTTGGCGCAGGTGCATCCGCACCCGTAGCTGCACCCGTTGTAGCGACTCCCGTAGCAGCTCCTGCTGCTCCTGTTGCGAAAAAGGCAACGCCTGCAAATGGGGAACAAGTAAAAGCACCTTTCCCTGGCTTGATTAAAAACCTTTTGGTTGCAGAAGGCGCAACGGTTAAGAAAGATCAACCCATTTTGGTTTTGGAGGCAATGAAGATGGACAACGATATCGTTGCTCCTTGTGATGGTGTAGTTAGCTTCCAGGTTGCAAAGGGCGCAAACGTGGAATCCGATGCTGTTTTGGCGGTTATCGGCTAAATAACACGGAAGGAGTACGATGGTGTTAAATAACTTACTCGCAACAAATATCGGCGAAATGTTTCGCGGATTGTGGGAGTCGTCGGGACTTTACAGTGGATCGTGGCAAAACTATGTCATGATTCTCGTTTCCTTCGTCTTGATGTATCTCGCAATCGTGAAGAAATTTGAGCCGCTCTTATTATTACCGATTGCATTCGGTATGTTCTTGATTAATTTGCCAGGGGCTTACGATATCCTTTGGGGTACGTATGCAGGGGCTGACCATAGTTACGAGGCGGTACAAAATAAAGGGCTTTTATGGTACCTTTTCTTTGGTGTACAAAACGTAATTTATCCTCCCTTGATTTTCCTTGGTATCGGCGCAATGACGGACTTTGGCCCGTTGATTTCTAACCCTAAGAGCATGTTGATCGGCGCTGCTGCGCAGCTTGGTATTTTCTTGACGTTGATCGGCGCGGTTGCGCTTGGCTTTGACCTTGCAGCGGCTTGTTCGATCGCAATTATCGGTGGTGCAGACGGCCCTACGGCTATTTACTTGACGCAAACCTTGTCGAAGTTTACGACGGAAGATTTGTTGTCGGCTATCGCAATTGCGGCATATTCGTATATGGCGCTGATTCCTATTATTCAAAAGCCGCTTATGAAGTTGCTTGTACCCAAGAAGGAACGTCAAATTAAGATGAAACCCCTTCGTACGGTTAGCAAGTTGGAAAAGATTATTTTCCCTATAGTGGTAACTTTGGTGGTTGGTTGCTTGTTGCCTGACGCTGTGCCTCTTCTTGGTATGTTGATGCTTGGTAACCTTTTGAAAGAATCGGGTGTATGCGATAGACTTTCTTCGCAGGCGCAAAATGGTTTGATGAACACGATTACCATCTTCCTTGGCGTATCCGTTGGTTGTAAAGCATACGGTGGTACCTTCTTGCAGCTTGAAACCTTGATGATTATTGGTCTTGGTTTGGTTGCATTCGCGTTTGGTACGTGTGGCGGTTTGTTGGTTGCTCGTCTTATGTGCAAGCTTTCGGGCGGTAAAATTAACCCTCTTATCGGTAGTGCAGGCGTTTCCGCTGTACCTATGGCGGCGCGTATTTCCGAAGACGTCGGCAGGGAAGAAGACCCGAATAACCATTTGTTAATGCATGCAATGGGCCCGAATGTAGCTGGCGTTATCGGCTCGGCAATTGCGGCTGGTTTCTTGATTTCTTTATTTTAACGTATTGAGGTAATGAAAGATTATGGATATCAAATTTGACAATAGAAAAGTAATGCTCACGGAAACAATTTTGCGTGACGCGCATCAATCGCAGGCTGCTACGAGAATGCGTATTGACGAAATGTTGCCCGTTTTAGAGCAGTTAGATGAAATCGGATATTATTCCATTGAAGCATGGGGCGGCGCAACGTTTGACAGTTGCTTGCGTTTCTTGAATGAAGACCCTTGGGAAAGATTAAGAACGTTAAAATCCCATTTAAAGACGCCTATTCAGATGCTTTTGCGTGGTCAAAATTTGCTTGGCTATCGCCATTATGCAGATGATGTTGTTGAAAAATTCGTAGCAAAATCGATTGAAAATGGTGTTGGTGTTATCCGTGTGTTCGACGCATTGAACGACCCTAGAAACCTTGAGGTTTCCATGCAGGCGATCAAAAAATATGGCGGTATTTGTGAAGCAACCATTTGCTATACCAGTGCAGTAGTTGACGGTCAAGAAGTTTTCACCAACGAATATTTCGTTGCTTTGGCAAAGAGCTTGGAAGAACGTGGCGCAGATAACATTTGTTTGAAGGACATGGCAAACCTCTTGTTGCCATTCAAAGCATACGAGCTTGTAAAGGCCTTAAAATCGGCATTAAAACCGACGACGAAGCTTCACCTTCATACGCATAACACGACGGGTACGGGCGATATGGTGTACCTTATGGCAATTTTGGCTGGTGTAGATATCGTAGATACCGCGCTTTCGCCTCTTGGTAACGGTACTTCGCAGCCTGCAACGGAACCCTTGGTTGCAACTTTACAGGGCACGCCTTATGATACTGGTATTGATATTAACAAGTTGTTGCCGATTGTAAAACACTTCAAAACAGTTGAAAAACGTTTGGTGGATGATAAGATTCTTAATCAAAAATCGAAAGGTATTGACGTTAATACGTTGTTGTATCAGGTTCCTGGCGGTATGCTTTCCAATCTTATCAATCAGCTTGAAAAAGCAGGTAAGGCGGATAAATTGATGGAATGTTTGGCGGAAGTTCCCAACGTAAGAAAAGATTGCGGTTATCCTCCTTTGGTTACTCCTTCTTCGCAAATCGTTGGTACGCAGGCTGTATTGAATGTTGTAATGAATGAACGCTATAAAATGGTTACCAAGGAAACGCGCGACTTATTTGCAGGTAAATATGGTACGTTGCCTATGCCTTTGAACGAAGAGGTAGCACCTAAAGTTTTGGCTGGCGCAGAAAGAATTACTTGCCGTCCTGCTGATTTGCTTCAACCTGAATATGAAGATATCAAGAAGAAGGTTGTAGAGCTTGGCTATTATGAAAAAGAAGAAGACGTTCTTTCCTACGCTGTATTTGAACAAGTTGCTGAAAATTTCTTCAAGTGGAGAGAAGCACAAAAGAAGTCGATTGATCGTGATCTGGCAAAATCTGAAGTTTATCCCGTTTAATTGAGGATTGTGAAACACTATTCGTGAAACATAATTACGCAACCAACGATTGTTGGTTGCGTAAATTTATAGATTTTTGATTTTATAGAAGCGAGTGATAGATTTTTAATTTTTTAATTTTTGGAATGGATACCTAAAAACGGCAGTACTGTTTCAAAAAATTTTAGAGAATATTGCATTTGTGAAACATATTTTGTGAAACATTTTTATATGCTCATTTCCGCAGGGGAATATTCGAGTGTAAAAAATGGGTAAATTTACGGAAAATAGCGATGAAAACAGTATGTGTAATTGGCGGTGGTGCGGCTGGCTTAATGGCTGCATATGCCGCAGCAAAAAATGGGCATCAAGTAACTTTGCTTGAAAAAAATGAGAAACTCGGCAAAAAAATTTATATAACCGGTAAAGGTAGATGTAATTTTACTAATGATACGCCGCCTGAGGACTTTCTGCAGAACGTAGTGCGTGGTAAAAAGTTCTTAACAGGCGTTATTTATGCGTTTCCGCCTCAAAAAGTGGTGGAATTGCTCGAAAATTATGGTTTATCGGTGAAAATTGAGCGTGGGAATAGGGCATTTCCGACGTCCGATCATGCCAGCGATGTTACAAAAACCCTTGAAAAAGCGTGTAAATCGGTGGGTGTATCGATATATTTAGGGGAAAAAGTAACAAAAATCAGCAAAACTATGTCAGATATAATACCTATGTCTGACATAAATGGCAGTACTACACCTGACATAACACCTATGTCTGGCATAGAAGGGGGTACTTTGCCTAACATAATACCTATGTCACGCGAAGTAAAAGTAGAAACTGAACGAAAAACGTATTATTTTGACGAGGTTATTATTGCGACAGGGGGGATTAGCTATCCTTCCACGGGTTCTACGGGTGACGGATATGCGTTTGCACGCGATTTTGGGCATAATATAACCGACTTAAAGCCAGGACTTTGCGGGTTAAATTTAGAGGGCGCGTGGTTTAAGGACTTGCAGGGTTTAACCTTGAAAAATGTATCGTTTTGCGTGAAAAATCAAGGGAAAACGGTGTATGAAGAGATGGGGGAAATGTTGTTTACGCATTTTGGCATTTCTGGGCCTATCGTTTTGTCTGCGTCCTCGCTTGTAAATCGTTTGCCGTTGTCGTCGTTACAAGCTACGCTTGATTTGAAGCCTGCCTTGGATATTCAAACCTTGGACAAACGTTTATTGCGTGATTTTGAAAAGTATAAAAACAAACAGCTTGCAAACGCCTTGGTAGAGCTTTTACCTCAAAAACTGATTATGCCGATTCTTTCGTTTGCAGGCATTTCCGCTGTAAAAAGCGTGAATTCTGTTACAAAGGAAGAACGTTTGCGCTTAGCGCAAGTTGTAAAGGCTGTACCCTTAAGATTGCGTAGCTTACGTGGGTTTGAAGAAGCAATTATCACTTCGGGTGGGGTAGATTTGGCTGAAATCAATCCCAAAACCATGGAAAGCAAGAAGATGAAAGGGATTCGTTTTTGCGGTGAAGTATTAGACGTGGATGCGTTTACGGGCGGATTTAATATGCAAATCGCATTTTCTACCGGCTATGCGGCAGGAAATACGATTAAAGACGAATAACTTATTTGTGTTTGTTGCGATATAAATGCATTCAAAGACTTGACGAATGCGTTTTTTTGCGTTATAATATTAAATATTATAAAGAAATGTAGGGATGTGGGTAGCATGACGATTATTCGTGGCGCAACTACAATTGCACAGGATTGTAAAGAGGAAATTACCACGGCGGTAAAGGAATTGTTGGCGGAGGTTTTCACAGCGAACGATTTACATAAGGCCGAGGTGAAAGGTTTTTTATTTTCCTTGACGTCGGATATTCATGCTTATCATCCAGCAAAGGCCGCGAGAGAGTGTGGTTATGATTTTGCGCCGCTTTTTGCGGCGGTAGAGCCAGATATTGACGACGCTTTAAAACTGTGTATTCGTTTGATGCTTTTCACGGATTTAACAAATCAGCGTCAGATAAAGCATATTTATCAAAAGGGGGCAAAGGTGTTGCGAAAAGATATTTCGGAGATTTTGAATATTGCCTTAGACGGGCCTGCAGGCAGTGGTAAGAGTACGATTGCAAAGGCGTTGGCGAAAGATTATAACATTTTGTATTTGGATACAGGTGCAATGTATCGTGCTTGCGGCTTGAAAGCATTGCGTATGGGGGTTGACCCTAAAGATGGCGCTGGCGTTGAGAAAATCTTGCATTTAATGAACGTTAAGGTGGAATATCGTGACGGTAAGCAGCATACCATTTTAGATGGTGAAGACGTTTCTCTTGCCATTCGTGAAAATAGGGTATCTATGGCCGCATCGGATATCTCCGCGCACCATTGTATTCGTGTAAAAATGGTAGAAATGCAAAGGGAAATCGCGAAAAACATGTCGTGTGTTTTGGACGGTCGTGATATCGGCTCGAAGGTGTTGCCTGACGCGAAGTTCAAATTCTATATTACGGCAGATAGTAAAGTTCGTGCAATGCGCCGCTATAAAGAACTTATTGATGCAGGAAAAACGGTTGATTTTGAAACGTTACACCAAGAAATCATCTTGCGAGATAAACAAGACAGCGAAAGAGAACACTCTCCTTTGGTTTGCGCTGAGGATGCTGTGATTGTAGATACTTCTGAAATGGGTATCGAGCAGGTTATTGCAACGATTAAATCGTGCATTCAAGCAAAGATTTAAGAGGAAGAGGGGTTTTAACATGGAAGAATGTAAAGACGTTGGCGCGTCGGTAGCTGAAAAGAAGAAAAAGAAGCAAAAAAAGACGCCGCCTATTACGATAAAAGCGAATAAAAAAGGCCGCCATATAAACGGCTTTATCAATTTCTTACGCGTTTTGGTGCTGCCGATATATCACGTAATTCGTCCTTTCCGCTTTTATGGCAATAAAAAAGTGAAAGATGGACCTTGCGTATATATTAGCAACCATTTCGGGTTGATGGACCCTGCTTATGTTGCGGCTACGACCTGGGAAGGGATACACTTTGTTGGGAAAAAGGAAATTTTTGAAACTCCAGTTCTCGCCACGATTGCAAGAAAAGCAAAGACGATTAGTGTAAGCAGAGACGGGAACGATGCTCGCGGTTTGTTGGACTGTTTCAAGTGCTTGAAAAACGGGGAAAAAATTTGTATTTACCCCGAAGGTACGCGCAATAAGACGGGGGCGGAGATGTTGCCTTTTCATCATGGCGCGGCAATGATGGCGATTCGTTGCAAAGTGCCGGTGATTCCCGTTGTTATCTATTCAAAGCCGAGATATTTCCGCGTCACGGATATTTTGATCGGCGATCCTTTGGAATTGACCGAATATTACGAGAGAAAGTTGAGTGAAGAAGAAATTGCGCAGGTAGACGAATTCCTTCGCCAGCATATGTTAGAAATGCGTAGAAAACACACTGAATATTTGGAAAGCAAGAAGAAAAAGAAGGCGTAATTATGGAACTCATCGTTGCAAAAAACGGTGGATTTTGTCACGGTGTAAAAAAAGCGGTTGATACTGCTTTGACAATTTCACCTGAAAACACATATATATACGGCGAGATTATTCATAATGCCGACGTGGTAAAATCCATTTCCGCGCGTGGCTTGATAATGGTAGAGGACATTGCCACTGTTCCCGATGGGGCAACGTTGATTATACGTTCTCACGGCGTTGGTCGCAATATTTATGAGTTGTGCCAAAGCCGAAATATCAAAATCGTTGATTGTACGTGTGAATTTGTTCGTCGTACCCAACGGATTGTTGATAAAAAATATCAAGAAGGGAAAACGATTATTATCGTCGGCGAGAAGTCGCACCCCGAGGTTGTTGGCATCAATGGTTGGTGTGACGGCAACGCGTATATTTTTTCGTCGGAAGACGAGGATTTTTCCGTTTTGCCCCACGAGGACGGGTGTATAGTGGCGCAAACCACCTTTTCAAAGGAAAAATTTGAAAGAATTATTAAAAATCTTGATAATAAGTATTTAAAAACAGTTGAAATTTTTGAAACAATTTGCTATACTACTATGGAGAGGCAAAATGAGGCACGCGAATTGTCGAAACAATGCGATGCGATTTTGGTGATCGGGGGCTTAAATAGCAGCAACACAAACAAGCTCTACGACATCTGCGCTGAGAATTGTTCAAACGTATTCCGCTTGTCGAATGCTGCTGAACTCGAATATAAAACAATCAAAAATTTTAAGAAGGTAGGTATTGTTATGGGTGCTAGCACCCCTAACGCGCAAACTCAGGAGGTTCTATTAAAGATGGAAATGGAAACAGAAGCAAAAGCAACGATGGCTGAAGTTGTTGCAAACATGGACAGTCAACAGAAGTTCAAAAAAGGACAGTTGATTACGGCTACGATCTCGTCGGCAGACGATTCGGGTGTTGCAGTATTGCTCCCCCTTGCAAAGAAGGAAGTTATCCTTGACAAGGACGAAGTAGACTGCGAAGTATACAACAAAGACGAATTCAACGCAAAGCTTGGCGAAGAAATCGAATTGATGGTTGTTGCAATCAATCCCGTTAAGCTTTCCCAGAAACAGATCAAGAAGATCAAGGAAGAGGAAGCTATGCTTGCTGATATTCAAGCAGGTAAAGAATTTGAAGTCGTATGTACCGGTTTCAACAAAGGTGGTCTTACTTCCGAACTCGGTTCTTACACCGTATTCGTGCCCGCACGTGAAATCCGTATGGGTTATGTAAAGGAACTTGATAAGTACGTGGGCAAGAAGCTCCGTTTGAAGCTTATCGAAGTTAAGACGGAAAGAAGAAAAGAAATCATCGCATCTCAGCGTGCAATTCTTGAAGAAGAAAAAGCAACGAGAGACGCTGCTAAAGCTGCTAAAGAAGCTGAATTCTTTGCATCCATCAAGGTTGATGACGTTGTAGAAGGTAAAGTTGAAAGAGTGACTGCTTTCGGTGCATTTGTATCCGTAAACGGTTTCGACTGCCTTGCACATATCTCCGACCTTTCCTGGACGGGTGTTAAAGCTGTTACCGACGTTCTCGAAATCGGTCAGAAGTACGAATTCAAGGTACTTAAGATTGATGAAGAATCCAAGAAGGTTTCCATCGGTTACAAACAGTTGCAAGCTCAACCTTGGGATCTCGCTGCTGAAAAATATGCGGAAGGCGACGTTATCCACGGTAAAGTTGTAAGAATCGTACCTTTCGGTGCGTTTGTTGAAGTGGAAAAAGGTATCGACGGTTTGGTTCACGTATCCCAAATCTCCCACGAATTCCTTGAAAATCCCACGACGGCTCTTACCATCGGTCAAGAAATCGACGCTAAGATCTTGAAGCTTGATTGCGCAGAAAAGAAGATGACTCTTTCGATCAAGGCGCTTGAACCCAAGCCCGAAAACCTTGAAAGAAAGCCCCGCGCAGCAAAGGCTGAAGAGGAAGAAGGCAAGGAAAAAGCTCCTAGAAAACCTAGAGCTCCTAAGCCTGTTGAAGAAGTTACCGAATGGAACGAAGGCGGTATGGGTGGTATTTCCATCGCAGATCTTTTGAATAAGAACTCCTGATTGTTTTAGTCGAAAATACTTTTAAATAAAATAAGAAATTGCCCTTGATTTGATTAAGGGCAATTTTTTTTGTGTATAAATAAACGATAGTAATTATCAAAAGGAGCTTTGATATGGAAAAGAGAGGAAAAATTAAGATTTCAAGCGAAAACATGATGCCTATCATTAAAAAGTGGTTGTATTCGGACAAGGATATCTTTTTACGTGAAATCGTTGCAAACGGCGTTGATGCTGTAACAAAGCATAAAAAACTCGTGGATATGGGCGAGGCTGCAAAAGAAGAAAGCGGTTACGTGATTAAGGTGTTTACCGATGAAAACGCAAAAACCTTGACGGTAGAAGATAACGGTATCGGTATGACCGCCGAAGAAGTTGAAAAATACATTACGCAAATTGCCTTCTCGGGTGCGGCGGATTTCTTGGATAAATATGAAAATGCCTCTGGTGACGGGATTATCGGTCATTTCGGTTTGGGCTTCTATTCCGCTTATATGGTATCGAAAAATGTAGAAATTTTCACGAAGAGCTATAAGGACGCGCCTGCGGTTAGATGGGAATCGGATGGCAATTCTACCTATAAGATCGCAGAGGGAGATAAAGAAACGCGCGGTACAAGGATTGTAATGCATATTGCGGAGGGGGAAGAAGATTTCCTTAATGAATACCGTATCCGCGAATTATTACGCAAATACTGCTCGTTTATGCCCGTTGACGTATATTTGAATCCCAAGGGCGATGAAAATGATAAGCCTATTAATAATACCCAGCCTTTATATCTGAAAGATCCGAAAGAATGTACGGATGAGGAATATAAAACCTTCTACCGTGAAAGTTTTATGGACTACAACGAGCCGCTTTTTTGGATTCACTTGAATATGGACTATCCCTTCCGTTTGAAGGGTATTTTGTACTTCCCTCAAGTGAAAAAAGAACAGGTACAGCTTGAAAAGGGGCAAGTTAAGCTCTACTGTAATCAAGTGTTTATCGCGGATAATATTAAGGAAGTAATTCCTGAATTCTTAATGCTTTTGAATGGCGTAATTGATTGCCCTGATATTCCTTTGAACGTATCGAGGAGCTTTTTGCAAAACGATAAGCAGGTACAAAAGATTTCCAAGCATATTACCAAGAAGGTTGCGGATAAATTGACGGCGTTATTTAATACGGACCGCGCGCATTATGAGGAATGCTGGAAGGATATCTCGACGTTTATCAAGTTCGGTTGTATCAAAGATAATGATTTTTACGACAAAGTTCAAAAAATCCTTATTTTTAAGAACTTAGAAGGTCAATATAAGCCCGTAAATGATTATATCGGTGAGGAAATCAGCGAAGAGGATGCGAAAAATGGCGCGCAACCGAAAGCGATTTATTACGTATCCGATGAAACACAGCAAGCGCAGTATATTTCCATGTTTAAGGATGCTGGGGTAGAGGCAGTTCTTTGTGATACCCTAATTGACCCTCATTTTATCAGCTATATTGAGTATAAAAACCCTCAAAAGTGCCGTTTTGTGCGTATTGATGCGGATATTGACGGCGCATTGAAAGGGGGCGCAGTTGAAGAGGATGGGTTTAAGGATTTCGTAGAGACCTTTAAGTCGAAACTGAAGAATTCGGACATTCAAGTAAAAGTAGAAAGATTTAAGAGTGGAAAAATCCCTGCGATTATCAACGTAGAGGAATTTATGCGTAGAATGTCAGAAATGGGCGGTTTGTATGGCATGGGGGAAATGGATCCTATGAAAAATGCGGCGCTTATCCTGAACGCAACGAATCCTGTAGTGGCAGGGTTTATGATGCAACCCGAAGAAAAGCAGGTGATTATCGCAAATCAAATTTATTATTTGGCAATGCTTTCCTATAAAAAGCTTTCGCCTGAAGAATTGGCTGATTTTGTTGAAAAAAGCGGCGAATTGCTGTTTGATTACTGCAAATAATTTAATAAAAAGATAAAGGCTTTTCGTAAGGAAAGTCTTTTTTTTGGTCTATATAGACAAGCCGTGGCATAGAATATATCAAATGTTGAGTTTTCTTCCAAAATATATTCAAAATGCCTTAAAACAAGTTAATTTGCGATATCTATATGAGTTAAGGTTGCGTGCAGACAAGCCGATAATGGTGAATTTTAAGGGCAAATATCAATATTTAAGCTGCGTTGGCGTAACGGATTGCAAAGAAAGAGCGTTAAAATGTACAATGTCGGATATTGAAGCTTGTGTATACCGCGCCGGGGATTTTTCTATATACTCGGTGGAAGAGCAAATTAAACAAGGCTTTTTAACAGCAAAGGGTGGGATACGCCTTGGTTTAGCAGGGGAATACGTTTTTGAAAAGGGAAAACCCTTAGGAATGCGGCATTTTACGTCACTTTGCATACGAATTCCGCATGAAATATATGGCTGTGCGCAAGAAATCTACAATAGATGTATGTCTGACAGAATAAGGAGCCTATTAATTGCATCTCCTCCAGGGTTAGGGAAAACAACGATTTTACGTGATTTAGGGCGAATTATCGGTGAAAAAACGAGAAAAAACATATTGATTTGCGATGAACGTGGCGAAATATCGGTTGGTGATATTGGTGAAAGTAGCGACGTAGTAAAATATTCGGATAAAACAAATGCATTTGAGGCAGGCGTGCGTGCGATGCGCCCGGATATTATTATTACGGACGAGCTGTCGGAAAGTGATTGCGTTGCCCTTAAGAAAGCAATGGACGCAGGGGTGCAAGTCATTGCAACGGCACATTTTAGGGATATTTTTAACGTAAACGAGTCATATAAGGGGCTTTTTGAACGTTTTGTCCTTTTGGATTCGCAAGAAATCGGGAAATTGAAAGGTATTTACAATGAAATGGGTGAGGTAGTCGTTTGAAGTGTTAAAAATTATATTTGGGCTGGCGATAGTTGTCATTTCAACTCTTCTTGGATACGTTTTATCAAAGAAATATAGGCAACGCAGGCGTTTTTTAGGGCAATTTCGTGAGTTTAACGAGCAGTTTATCAATGAAATTACCTATTATCGCAGGCCGATAAAAGCTTTTTTGGATAGGCAAAGATTTGATGGTGAGTTTCAAGTTTTACTACAAAGCTATGACGCATTATTAGATCAATATACGGAGAAAGAGGGCAAAGTGCTTGATTTATCTCCCTATACCTTTCTTTCGGAAAATGAAAAAGCGGATGTATATGACTATTTTATGACGTTGGGAAAGGGGGATAGCGAATCACAAAAACGTTATTTCCTGTCCATGCAAGAGAGATTGACGAACTATGAGGCTAAAGCAATCTCACAAGGAAAAAAATATGAAAATTTATACATAGAGCTTGGATTTTTATGCGGTTTATTCATTTTGGTATTAATAATATAAGTGGGTTGATTGATTATGGAAATAGGGATTTTATTCAAAATGGCGGCTGTGGGTATCATTATTACTGTGATATGCCAAATCTTAAAAAAGTCGGATCGAGATGATATTGCGACCTTGGTAAGCATTGTCGGATTGATTATTGTACTCTTTGTGGTGGTGGGAAGAATAGGTGATTTATTTGAAGAAATACAGCGTGTATTTGATTTGTAATCGACCTATTATGTTTGACATAATAACTTGATAATATGAGGGGAAATTGTTGGGATGACAGATATTGTTAAAATTATAGGCATAGCGTTTATTACAGCGCTTACAGCGGTTATTTTGAGAGGAACAAAGCCCGAATTGTCTTTTGCTGTAACGCTTGTAGGCATTATCATAATTTTAATGTTTGTGGTAGAAATGCTGAAAGATACAATGTCAATTTTTGTTTCCTTATCGCAAATCACAGGGATAGATAACGGGCTTCTTAAAATGTTGCTTAAGATCGTTGGGGTTGGGTATCTAACGGAATTCGGCGCAGGAATTTTGACGGATTTTGGCAGCAATTCCATCGCGGACAAGGTAACGTTGGCAGGGAAAATTACCATTGTTTTGTTATCAATGCCCGTAATAGAAAGCTTGTTGCAGTTGTTGAGTGGATTTTTACAGTTGGTATGATATGAAGAGAAAAAAGCTTATTTTTACTTTTATAAGTTTATGCATGTTATTTTTTGCGCTTTTCACCTTGAATACTTTGCAGGTAGCTAGTGCGGAAACGCAAGAAAACGGGGAAAACGAGTTAAACGAAGCGGTTCAAGAACAAATTTTGGCTTTGGATTTGGAAGGGTTGCAAAAATATATAGACGATATAGGGGCGTTTTCAGGTAAAAGCGTCGCGGAGCGTTTACTTGACTATATTAAAAGCGATACGGTGAATTATGAGGGAATTTGGAGGCAAATCAGTACGGTTTTGTTTGCAAAAGTAGCGGAAATATTACCGTCTTTTGCTTGTATTGCGGCAATTACCTTACTTTCAGGTCTGATTTCTATTATGAAAAGCAGTTCAAATGCAAACACAGCGTCAAATATGATCTTTTTAATCACTTACGCCGCGGCATTGATACCCTTGTTCATCGTTTTAACGGAATGTTTTGAGCTTTCCATGCAATGTATATCCTCGATGCAAACGCAAATGCAGTTGATATTTCCCTTAATGCTGACGTTAATGTCGGCAAGTGGTGGAACGGTAACAGCGGCGGTGTGCCGTCCTGCGGTTGGTTTTTTTGCGACGAATATCGTTTCACTCATATATTCCCTTGTTTTCCCTATTACGATAGCCATTATTGTGTTATCTATTGCATCAAATATGTCGAGTGAACTGAAAATAGGAAAGTTTACGGGATTTTTCAAAAGTATCAATAAATGGCTAATCGGCATTTGTATTTCGGCATTTGGTATCTTCTTTACCTTGCAAGGAATTACGGCGGCAAACTATGACGGAATTGTGCGCCGAACGGCAAAATATGCGATAGGGAATGGCATCCCGATTGTGGGTGGATTTTTATCGGGTGGATTCGATTTGGCGGTAGCAGGTAGCGTTTTAATCAAAAATTCCTTGGGGAATATGAGTATTTTTTTAATGCTTACGGTGGTTTTTGAACCGATTGTTTTGCTTGTTTCCGTTGGTTTGCTTTTACGTCTTACGGCGGCGATTTCACAGCCGTTTGGGGATGGTCGGATTGCTAATTGCTTGGAGGAAACGGCGAGCAATTTGCAATATTGCACGGCAGGTATTTTATTTACGGCGTTTTTATATTTTTTATCCATTATGTTAATGGTTTGCGCGTCGGAGGCCTTGCTTTGAGTGCCTACTTGTTATCCATAATCGGGATTGTTTTACTATCGGCAATACTTACAGCCATTCTACCCGATGGGAAAAGTGCTGGATTAATCAAATCGGTGACCCGAATGGTTTGCATTTTGGCAATTATATCACCCATTTTATCCTTTTTTCAGTCGGGGAGCTTGTCGATTGGCGTAGAAAAAAAATCGAATGGTATTTTATCGCAATCAGTCATAGAAATGGATTCGGCGTTCATACATTACCATAGTGAAATGAGAATATCCGAAACGGAAACGGCGTTAAAGCAAGAGATTTTTGAGAAATTTTCCGTAGATTGTGCTGTGGAGCTTTTTTGGGAGATGGAAGCGGAGCGCGTGGGGAATATTTCGCTTGCGGAACATATTAAAATTATGAAAATATGCATTAAAACGTTGGAAGAGCAGGATGAGGAGGTTTTAAGAAATATGTGGGAATACTTGACGAAAAACTATTGTAGCGAGGTGCTGATTGAATAAAAATAAGGGTAAAAGGGGCGGTTGGAGAGAACTTCTCGATCGCTTTGACATCAAGCTTAAAGACGCGGCGTTGTTGGTGATTTTAGGCATCGTTGTCGTGGCGGTGGCTTGGATTGTTTTTCACACGGAAGATCCAGAAAATGCGATACCCACGTATGCAACGGAGACGGAAACGAAGGTTTTACGATTGTTGCAGGAAATCGACGGGGTGGGTGAGGCGAGTGTTATTGTTTATGAAAAAGAAAAGAATATTGAAAACGTAGTAGTGGTTTGCGAGGGTGCGAATGATTTGCTTGTGAAAATGAACGTTCGCGAGGCGGTATCGGCGGCCCTGGGTGTGGAACAAAAATCGGTAAAAATTTATTTAAAAAAAGAATAAGGAGATAAAAATTATGTCAAACAAGAAAAAAGTTATATTGATGTCCTCGTTGGTTTTGTTGCTTGCGGTAACGGCGGTGTTTAATTTTATTTTCGCCACGTCTAACACGGTATCAGCAGCGGAGGACGGGGTTACGATGGCAAATTATTTTACGACCTACCGCGCGGAAAGAATGACGACTCGGAATGAGGAAATCGTACAGCTTGACAGCGTGATTGCCTTGTATGAAGCCGGGGATGAGAGATATGAGGCGGCAACGGAAATGAAGATGCAAATCGTAGCGGCAATGGAAAAAGAATTAACCTTGGAAAATATGGTAAAATCGCTCGGTTTTTCCGATGCAGTTGTATCGGTTTCCACCGATTCGGACAACGTAAACGTATTTATTAATTCTTCAGAATTAAACTATGATACGGCGCTTTCCATTTACAGCATGATGAAAAATGAAACGGGTATTGTGGCAGGAAACGTAATTATTATGCCCGTTTATGCAGAAAGCTGAAAAAAAGCAAAAGAAAATATCGTAAAACAGTAGAAAATTTCCGAAAGATATGTTATAATAGATACGACATATTATAAGGAGAGCTTTTCAAATGTCGAACTTTAAATTAACATCGAATGAAAAAGAAAAAGGAAAGGTCGTTTATAACGTTGGGATTCTTCGCAACATCGTTACGTTGGCGGTTGCGGAAGTAGAGGGTACTGTACCCAGCGAGCAAAACAAAAAAAGCGGCGTTTCGCTCTACATTGAAAAGGATGGCGTTTACGTGGACGTTTCCGTTGTTGTACAGTATGGTTATAACGTGCCTGAACTCGCTTATCGTATTCAGCAAACGGTAAAACAAACCGTAGAGAATATGACGCATTTCAAGGTGGCAGAGGTGGACGTACACATTTTAGACGTAGTATTTTCCGAACTTCCGCCTGCTGAAAAAGAACCTGAGGAACAGGAAGAAGAAAATTCTTAATAAAAAACGAGACCCTTCCATTGAGAAGGGCTTTCGTCGTTATAGGAATGAAAAATATACGGAGAGTTGAAGAAATATGAGAAATGCGGCAAGAGAGGCGGCGCTTAATATTATTTTTGCCCGTCAATTTAACACGGACAATATGGATGCGTTGAAAAAGAAGATTTATAAGCAATTCGCCTTGGAAGAGGATGATTTGCTCTTTTCTGCTGATTTGGTGGCAACGGTAGAGGAGCATTATGACGAGTTGCTTACAGGCATTGAAAATGCTTGTCACCATTATAGAGCGGATCGTATCAATCCTATGGATAAAAGTATTTTGTTGATTGCCATGGCGGAAATTAACTATTTTGAGGATATTCCTCCCGTTGTATCCGTTTCGGAAGCGGCTGGCTTGGCAAGAAAGTATTCTACGGATACCAGCGCAGATTTTGTAAACGGCGTTTTGGCTGGCGTAATCAATAACTAAGTAAAGGAACGGATATGAAACTCATTGACGGTAAAGCGATTGCCGCTTCTTTGCGAGCGGAATTAAAAGAAAAAATCGCGCAATTAGATAAAGCGCCGGGTTTGGCGGTAATCATCGTAGGAGAGGATCCTGCATCGCAAATTTACGTCCGTAATAAGATTAAGGCGTGTGCGGAGCTTGGCATTCGCTCCTATTCGTATGAATTGCCCAAGGAAACGACGCAGTCCGAGTTAGAGGGCTTGTTGGACATGCTTGCGACGGATTCTCAGGTGGACGGCATTTTGTTGCAATTACCACTTCCCAAGCATTTGGATTCGGAGGCGGCATCGGCGCATATTCCTTTTGAGAAGGACGTGGATGGTTTTTCCGCTTACCATTTAGGGCTTTTAATGCAACACAAAGAAAAGATTGCAGCTTGCACACCCTTGGGGGTTATGAAGCTGTTGGAATATGAGGGGATTGACCTTGTAGGTAAGCACGCCGTTGTGCTTGGTAGAAGTGAAACGGTGGGAAAACCCATGGCGATGCTCTTATTGAACGCGAATGCGACCGTAACAATTTGCCATAGCAAAACGGCCAACTTGAAAGAATTGTGCTTGCAGGGTGATATTATTGTTTCCGCGGTAGGGAAAGCAAAATTTGTCACAGCGGATATGGTAAAAGAGGGTGCTGTGGTGATTGATGTCGGCATGAATCGTGACGAAAGCGGTAAATTGTGCGGTGACGTTGATTTTGAGGCGGTAAAAGAGAAAACTTCTTATATTACCCCCGTACCTGGTGGCGTCGGACCTATGACTATTACGATGTTGATGTATAATACTTATACGAGGTTTATGGCAAATAAGGAGTGATGTTTGTGAACGATTATAAGCTTCGCTATGAAAATTATCTTGTAAAATTTGAAAATTACGCAGTAAACTATATGGAGCGAATTGACACGCATCCAAGTGTTTTAGGCGAAAGCATGCGGTACAGCTTATTGAGCGGTGGGAAAAGGATTCGCCCTGTGCTCGCCTTGGCTTGCGCTGACGTGCTGGGACTTGCGGATGAAGTGGTTTTGCCATTTGCGTTGGCGATAGAGATGATTCACACCTATTCCTTGATACACGATGATTTGCCTGCGATGGATAACGATGATTTCCGTCGCGGAAAACCTACGAATCATAAGGCATTTGGGGAAGCAAATGCGATTTTAGCAGGGGACGCGTTGCTCAATGAAAGCTATGGGATTTGCTTGGAAGAATGCTTGAAAGGTGAAAAGTATGCCGTAGCGGCAAAGTTCTTAAATGAATGCGCAGGGATTTACGGTATGTTGGTTGGACAATCGGCTGATATCTATTATTCCGAGCGCAAGGAAGCATATTCGGAAGAAGAATTGTTCTACATCGACGAACATAAGACGGGCAAAATGATTTTAGCGCCCATTTGTATCGCGAGTATTTTGGCGGATAGCAAATATTACGTTGAATTTGAACGTTTTGGCAAGCTGTTGGGGCGTTTATTCCAAATGACGGACGATATTTTGGACGTGACGGGGGATTTTGAAAAGCTCGGTAAAAACGTTGGCAAGGATGAAGGTAAAAACAAGTTGACTTGTATCCGAATCTACGGTTTGGAAGGCGCGAAAATTCGCGCGGATATGTGCGCAAAGGATTGCCATGCGATTTTAGAAGGAATCGACGGCGATACCGCCTTTTTGCATGAATTAGTAGATTACGTTTTGAATAGAAAAAATTGACAATAGCTGGGGAAATCGGGATGCTGGAAAGAATGACACCTGAGCAAATAAAAAAGTGTTCAAAAAGCGAATTAAACGTGCTTTGCGACGAAATTAGAACGATTATTCACGACACGGTAATGAAACGTGGCGGACATTTGGCATCGAATCTTGGTTCGGTAGAATCGACGGTGGCAATGTTTTACGTGTTTAATTTCCCTCAGGATAAGGTTGTTTTTGACGTAGGGCATCAATGTTATCCCTATAAATTGCTGACGGGGAGGTTGGATCGTTTTTCTACACTTCGTCAGGCAGGTGGTATTTCGGGTTTTCCGAAACGCACGGAAAGTATTTACGATTGCTACGATACGGGGCATGCAGGTACGTCGGTATCCGCCGCAATCGGCTTGGCAAAGGCGCGTGATTTACACAATGAACAAAGCACGGTAATTGCCTATATCGGCGACGGATCCTTCAACAATGGCTTAATTTACGAGGCTTTAAGCAGTTTAAAGATATTAAACACAAAAATCTTGATTATCTTGAATGATAACGGGATGTCCATATCTCCGACGGTAGGTGGTATGTATGACATACTATCTCAAATTAAGGAAAATGGCAACGCGGAAAACGTAAAACTCTTAGAAAGCTTTGGTTTGACCTACATGGGCGTTAAAAACGGCAACGATTTAGAAGAAATGCTTGATGTCATGGCAGAGGTAAAGGAAAAGTTGGAAGAAAACTCCGTTTTGTTGCATATTGTCACCAAAAAGGGAAAAGGGTACGAATTTAGCGAGGAAAATCCGACGGACACGCACGGTGTTCCGCCTGTTGGAGCTTCAAAGCAAAAGGAATATTCCGAAGTTTTAGGGGAAACCCTTTGCGATTTGGCTGAAAAGGATAAAAAGGTTACCGTTGTTTCCGCCGCGATGAAAGAGGCGTTAGGGTTAAGTGACTTTTTCAAGACGTATCCAGAACGTGCCTTTGACGTAGGTATTTGCGAGGAAAATGCGGCTGTATTGTGTGCATCCATGGCCGCAGGCGGTTTGAAACCGTATTATGCGATTTATTCCACCTTTTTACAGCGTGCGTTTGATGAAATTATCCATGATGTTTGCGCGCAGGACATGGCGGTCACCTTCTGCATAGATAGAGGGGGTATTTCAGGTGCTGACGGGGAGACCCACCAAGGGGTATTTGATTTATCCTATTTATCGTTGATCCCGAATTTGACGATTGCTGTACCGAAAGATACGGAAGAATTACGCAAAATGCTTGAATTTAGCGCTACTTATCAGCATCCTTTAGCAATTCGTTATCCTCGTGCAGGTAAAGTAGTTTTTGAGGGCGACAATGCGCCTATTCAGCCCGGTAAATGGGAATATTTGCACAAATCCGAGGGGAAACCCGCTAAATTGACAGTACTCGCAGCGGGCGAGCGTTGTTTGATTATTGCCATGAAGATTTTACAAAATGTACAAGCGCAAGGTGGCGACTTTGATGTGGTGAATGCTCGTTTTGTAAAACCCTTGGACGAAGCGCTTTTGAAGAATTTGCAAAGTGAATATATTGTTACGATAGAAGATAACGTACAGCTTGGCGGCTTTGGCTCGATTATATGCACTAAAATGAGTGAATGGGAAAAGGGCGCAAAGGTGAAAAACTTTGCTTATCGTGACGAATTTATACCACAGGGCAGTATTGTGGCTTTGCAAAGCGAATACGGCGTAAATTGCTTAGAAATTGAAGAATATATCAAGAGAGTGCTTGCATGAGGGCGGATAAGTATTTTGCGGAGCATTTTGGCTCGCGTACAAAAGCTGCCGAGGCGGTAGAGCGCGGTTTGGTATTGATTAACGGTAAACCGATTAAGCCGAAAACGGAAATCAGGGAAACGGACGTGATTACCTTTGTGGAAGCGGACGAATTGTTTGTTTCCAACGGCGGCTATAAGCTTGACCGAGCGTTGAAAATTTTTACGTTTGATTGTAAAGATAAGATTTTTGCCGATATCGGTGCGAGTACGGGCGGATTTACCGATTGCTTGTTGCAAAATGGTGCAAAACGCGTATATACCATTGACGTTGGCGAGAGTTTGTTACATGAAAGCTTGCAAGGCGATGCACGTATCGTGCAAATGGAAAATACCAATGCGCGTTATTTGAAAAAATCGGATTTTTCCGATAAAATCGACGGAGTTGTTACGGACGTTAGCTTCATTTCACTGCGTTTGATTTTTCCTGCGATTAAAGAGATTTTGGACGCCGAGGGTAGTGCGTTTGTATTGATAAAACCACAATTTGAATGTGAAAATAAGCACATCGGGAAAAGTGGTATCGTTTCGCCTTCGTTTCATGCGGATATCGTAGAAAAGGTACTTGGCTATTTGACGGAAAATGGATTATATCCTCATGGAATTGTAAATGCACCCGTGCGAAAGGGGAAAAATATAGAATACGTTTTATATTGTAAGCCTAGCTATGTCGGGGCAATGACAACGGCTCAAATTATACAAGAAGTAAAAACTATTGTTAAGCGCAATTCTTTAGGGGAATTGCAATAAATCAAAGCGAGAACAACAATGAAAATCGGGGTACTTGGAAAAATTACAAAAATAGGTACGGATGAAGTCATCCAAGAGATTATTGCCGCGTTAGAGGGGTTAGGCCACGAAACGGTACGTTTTTCCACACATAGAGAGATTGACGGTGTGGACGTAGTGATTGTGCTTGGCGGTGACGGCGCAATTTTACATGCGGCTGTTCCTGCAGCGCAAAAAGGGATAAAAATCATAGGGATTAACTTTGGAAATCTTGGATTTTTAACCGAATATGAAAAGGATGAGCGTGAGCAGGTCAAGGACTTGATTACCGCATTAGAAGCAGGGATTTGTCAAATCGTAAAGCGTAGCGTTTTACAAATTACGATCGGGGAAAAAGTTTTCTATGCCTTAAATGAAGTGGCAATTCAGCGTGATAACAGCTTGATTTCCGCGGCGGCAACGCAAATTCTAACGGTTGAATTAACGGCAAAAGAGGGCAAGGATTCGATTGCAGGCGATGGGTTATTGATTTGTACGCCCACAGGTTCTACGGCGTATTCGTTGTCGGCTGGCGGCGCGATTTTAACCCCGGAAGTGCCTGTGTTTATGGTAACGCCGATTTGTGCCTTTTCAACAAGATCTCGCCCGACGGTTTTTGCGGATACCGATGAATTTACCCTTCGTATTAAGAAAGGGAAGTCGATTATTTTGTCGGATGGGCGAGTGATTGCGGCTTTGCCTGAAAATGGTGAGGTACATATTAAAAAAGCGCCGTTTACTGCGGATTTCCCTGTAAAAAACGGGTCGGACTTTTTTGCAAGAGTAAGAAATAAATTAGGATAAGGTTGATATATGTTGAGAACTGCGCGTCATGCGAAAATTTTAGAAATTATATCAGAGAAAGAGATTGAAACGCAAGAGGAACTTTGTGCTGAGTTAAACGCAAGAAATTATGTAGTAACGCAGGCAACGATTTCTCGTGATATTCGTGATTTGCACCTTTTTAAGGTTGCAGGTACTGAAAAGAAGTATCGTTACAGCTACATAAACGAAGACGAGAGTGAAGTTTCTCCCAAGATGAGAAACTTGTTCCGTGATTGCGTTGTTGGTGTTAATTACGCGCAAAATCTTGTGGTAATTAAGACTTTAACCGGGAACGGCGCAAACGCAGGTATCGTTATTGATAAGCTGAGCTATGATGAGGTTATCGGTTCGGTTGCAGGGGACGATACGCTTTTGGTTGTTTGCAAGGATACGGATGCTGCAAAAGGTGTTGCAGAGAAAATTAAAGCATTCATGGGTTAATTTGGGTGAAATAAAGGACTATGTTAGCAAAGCTTACCATTAAAAACGTAGCATTGATTGAACGAGCGGAAATTGAGTTTGAAAACGGTTTGAACGTGCTCTCAGGGGAAACTGGCGCAGGTAAATCGGTGATTCTCGATTCCGTAAATTTTGTGCTGGGCGCAAAAGCGGATCGTTCTATGATTCGTTACGGCGAAACGGAATGTATGGTAAAAGCGGAGTTTATTGTATCCGAAGATTCCAAAGCGGTTGCGTGTTTGCGTGAAATGGATATTGATACGGATGGTGAAATAGTCATTTCGCGTAAATTTACAGAAAACGGTAAAAATGCCATCAAAATCAACGGGAATACCGTTACGGCTACGATGTTGCGAGGTGTAACCGATTCCTTGGTGGACGTGCATGGACAAAGCGAGCATTTCTTCCTTTTGAAAGAGGGAAATCAATTAAAGACCTTGGATAATGTGGTTGGAAAAGCTTTAACTCCTTTAAAGGAGGAGCTTTCCACCCTCTTAAAAGAGAAAAAACAAGTCAACGAACGTATTGCAATGTTGGGCGGTGACGAACAAGAGCGCAGCCGTCGTTTAGACGTTCTTTCTTTCCAAATTGAGGAGTTGGAGGCCGCTGATTTGAAAGAGGGAGAAGAGGAAGAGCTTCTTTCCAAACGGAATAAAATCGTCAATATGGAAAAGATTATTGCCGCATTGCGTGAAGCAATGGAGGCAGTATCTGGTGAAAGGGGCGTTTTAGATGCTTTGCGTTATGCAAGCCGTTCAATTTTAGGGATTTCACGACTTGATGAAAGCTATGCGATGCTTTGCGATAAGATTGAGGGTGTAGCAAGTGAAGCAGAGGATGTTTCGGAAACCTTATCGGATATGGCGGAAGCCCTGGATTTTGATGAAAATGAGGCGGAAGAAACGGAAACTCGGTTGGATTTAATCCGTACATTAAAACGCAAATATGGCGCAAATTATCAAGAAATAGCCGAATATTTGGATAAAGCGCGCGCAGAATATGATTTGTTGTCCGATTGTGAAGGACAGTATGCCGCATTAACCGCTGAAATTGAAAAGTTAAATAAAAAAATCTTTTCGGTATGTAAAAAGATTACCGAATTGCGTAAAAAGGAAGGAAAGGGCTTCTGTGATCGCGTAATAAGCGAGCTTAAAACCTTGAATATTCCTAGCGCGCAATTTGATATTGAATTTACCGATTATTCGGAATTGGACGTTGATAAGGTGAGTACAAATGGCTTAGATAGCGTTTGTTTTATGTTCTCGGCGAATGCAGGCGAGCCTATGAAATCGCTTGGTAAAATTATCAGCGGCGGTGAAATGAGCCGTTTCATGTTGGCAATTAAGACGCAGTTGTCCGAAGTGAATGAGATTTCTACCTATATTTTTGACGAAATTGATGCAGGTATCAGCGGTAAAACCGCAAAAGTTGTCGGTGAAAAGCTGGCTCGTATTGCCAAAGATACACAGGTAATTGCGGTATCCCATTTGGCGCAAATTGCGGTGATGAGTGATGCGGAATTCCTGATAGAAAAAGAGGAAATCAATGGAAAAACCTTGACTCAAGTGCATTGTTTGGATCAAAATGGACAGGTAAAAGAGCTCATTCGTCTCCTTGGTGGTACAAATGAGGATGAGTTTGCCATAAAACATGCCGAAGAGCTTTTAAGACAGGCAAAAGAGTATAAAAATTCCATTGCTTAACGACTAAATTTCATTGAAATATTGAATAAATAACGCTCAATTTACGCAAATTATTTTCTATGCGGAGGAAAATATGCGGAGATTGAGTGTTTTTTTTGTGTGCGCGGCTATATCGCTGACGATTGTTGGCGGAAAAATTCAAAAAGTATCGGCGAATGCTACTGAATGCGAAGTGTACGTAGGTGGTATGTCGGCAGGCTTCACCTTAAAAACGGGCGGCGCGCAAGTAATCGGATTGAGCGAGGTATCGTCGGAAGGCGGCGTAAAAACGCCTGCGGCAGAGGCAGGGCTTCGTACAGGGGACATTATTCAAAAAGTAGGCGGTATTCGTATTGAAACCATTGCGGAATTGAATGAAATAGTAGATAAAAGTAAAGGAAATACCTTAAATCTTGAGGTTTTAAGGGGCTCGGAGGTTTTACACTTGCAGGTTCATCCTGTAAAAGAAAAGGCGTCGTATCGCTCTAAAATCGACGTATTGGTGCGT
>JAZKZY010000123.1:0-32145 GCA_045612895.1 Candidatus Scatosoma sp.
CCCTTATTGAAGAAAATCGGCTGAAATTTCTTCGCTCCGTTTTCCCGAAACACATCCACTGAAAACATCTTGGGCGAAGTGTAAAATCCCCCGTCCGTATGCACGTAAATAGGCAACAACTGATACGCCGCCCTATCCAACACGTTTAATGCAAACACCCCCGTCAATACGGAGATTTCGTTTTCACATGACCTACCGCCAAACACTACCGCTACTTTTCGCATTAAAAAAACACCTCCGCAAATTTTGTTTGCTTTGGTGTTTCTTTCGTTTTTATTCGCTCAATATACGTCGGGCAAATCGTTCAAGAACAAAACGGCATCCCCTTCCTGCAAGCTGCCCTTTAAGAATTTTTGCGCCTTATCCAACGTTTCCACTTTCATCAACGCCGACATATCGCCGCCTGCGTTTTCGTAGCCGCGCTTCACCGCTTCCACCAAGGTGTTGCCGACCAAAATCGTCTTGTCAAAGTTCGCCGCCGCAAGCTTTGCACCCAACTCGCCATTAATTTTTTCTTGTAAAATGCCACACTCTACGATGCCAGGGGTCACCACAAATTTTCTACCCGAAAAACGGGTCAATGCCAAAATTGCCTCTTCCGCGCCTTTGGGGTTGCAGTTATAACCGTCGTCCAAAATATACACCCCGTTGCTTTCAATCAACTGCAAACGGTGAGGAATGGGACGCAATTTTTCCACGCCGCGCAAAATTTCATCCGCCGTCATACCGATTTCAATGGCAAGATATACCGCCAAACGGATATTTTCCGCCGCCATTTTACCGAGGAGCTCGGTTTTCAGTTCCACCTTTTCCCCGAAAATCGTCATCTTAAACGCCGTTGCAGCCGCGCCGGTATCCACCTCAAAATCACCGTCGTCCACGATAATTGTTTTACCGATTTCATCGGCAAATTCCGCCTCAATGCGGTCTTTCAAGTCCGCGCCGCACATTACTTTTTTCGCGCCGCAACGCAACACGCTGCTCTTTTCACGCCATACGCTTTCAATCGAGCCAAACCCTTGAATATGCTGTTCGCACACGCCCGTAAATACGGCGTAGTCGGGTTTTACCATATCGCACAAGAGGGAAACGTCCCCCTCTTTACGCGCGCCGATTTCCGCGATAAAGATTTGTTTTTGGTCAAAGTCGGGGGAGAACACCGTCTTGGCAATACCGATGGGAGTATTGAAAGATTGCGGCGTTGCCACCACCGAATATTTTTCAGATAAAATCGTTCTAAGGATATTTTTTACCGAGGTTTTTCCGTAACTGCCTACAACGGCAATACGGATAATTTCCTTTTCGTCTAATACCTGCCCTGCGCGTTTTACAAATTTGCGGTTTCTCTTTTCTTCAAAGACACTCGTCGCGCCGTTTGCCGCCATCAATAAAACGGGGGTCATAATCGGCATTACACAGAAAGGCACGTAGGCAATTAACGCATAGATCGTAGAGCCGTTTAACTTTGCAAGGAACCCGAGCAACGCGACGAAGATATACGCGATGCATACGGTAAAGAATGCATACAGAGCAAACAAGCGTTTCAATCTTGCCGTAAAATGTACGGGTACTTTCAAGGCGTGCTTTGGGTCCATTGCGAAAAAGAGGAACAAAAGCCCGAAGAAGGGAATTGCCGCCACCAACAGCGCCCCTCTCGTCCCCAAGAAAGAGAAACAAAACGCCGTCACCGCTGTCGTTAATACAAGGCACAGCGAAAGGACCGCCAAACGGTTAAAATACAGGTTATCCTTTCGTTTCAGCCAACCGCGGAATACACCGTTTTTGTAGTTGCTTTGTTGCAACGCGCCCAACATTTTCACCGTTGAAAGGCACAACAACAGCGTCGTCAAAAGGCATGCAACAATCCTCATCATCACTTCATCCATAGAAAAATTCCTCTGCTATAAGATTAAACGCCAGCGGATGTTCCGCAAACGCAAAATGTCCTCCGTTCATCATCACGAGCCGACCTCGTTTCATACAAGCAAGATATGCCTCCGCCTCCTTTTTCGGCGTGGTCGTATCCTCTTTTCCTTGTACGAGTAGCACCTCGTTTTCTATCTTCTCCGCGCACCCACGCAGATCCTCGTTGACAATTTTTTTGTAGCTTTCCCGCATTACGGGTGAGAGTGTTCGGTATTCCTTACTGCCAAACCGCTTTTCCGCAAAGCGTGGCGCGAGCTTTCGCACCAGCCGATAGGTTTTGATCTTTATACGGTAACGAAAGGTGCGTTTCAAGATCACCCCTGCCGCGCCCGTCAGCAGTATTTTATCAAAACAATCGGGCGCGCGCGCCGACATTTTTACCGCCACCCGACAGCCAAACGAATGGGCTATCACGTGCGGTTTTTCCACCCCGAGCAAGCGCAAAACCTCTTCCGTCCACACCGCATAATCGTCCACAGAAAACGGCTGGGATAAAGAAGCGCTTTTTCCAAAACCGATAAAGTCAATCGCCGTAACCCGAAAAAACCTTGAAAAATAATTGATTTGCGCTGTGAATGCCTCTTTCGAGGAAAGATATCCGTGCAAGAAAACCATGTCCTTACCTTTTCCCGTCTGTAAAAACGAAACCTCGGATAATGAAACCGTCGCGCGACCTCCTATTTATCAAAGCAAGCTTTTTTGCATCAAATACGCGTCCTCACCGTCCGCGTAGTAGTTTTCCCTTAAACCGTATTTTTCATAACCGTATTTTTCATACAGCCCGATAGCGTTTTGGTTGGAAACACGCACCTCAAGGAGCATTCTTTCCGCGCCAAACGTCTTGGCGTAGTCGTGCATTTTTTCCATCAACAGCTTTCCAACCCCTTGCCCTCGATGTGTGGGCGAAACCGCGATATTCGCAAGCTCCGCATCCTCAAAAAGCAGGATTAAACAACCGTAACCACATACCTGCCCCCCTTCTTCCGCCAAAAAGGTGTGATATACGGGGAAACGCAGGGTATCCGAAAGCATCCCCTCCGTCCAAGGGTCCGCAAAGCTCTTATTCTCGATATCCGCAATCGCAGGGATATCCTTTTCCTCCCAAGCGCGGATAATCATTTTCCGTCACCGCGGTTAAGCTCCGCCGAGCTTTTACGAACGTACAATGCCGTCAATTCGCCGAATTTTTCCATTTCACCGAGCGCTTTCGTTGCTTTTTCCAAGCCTGCGCAGGGATCAACCAAGGTAACCGTTGCCTTTTCCGCGAGGGGTAAATTTGTACAAGCCACCAACGTGTAGCCTTCCTTTGCCAAGGCAAGCACTTCTTCTTCCGTCAAATAGGCAGGGGGATAAACCACCTCGCCCTTTTCATAACCGCAGGCGTAATAACAATCGTGCAACGCATCGACAAGACACAGGATTTTCCCGCCGTCTAACGTATTATATGCAAGCACGTCAAAAGAGGTGACGGGAAGCGCAGGCTTTCCAAACGCCAAACAAAAACCCTTCACCACCGAAATACCGATACGAATCCCCGTGAAAGACCCAGCGCCAACCACCGCCGAGAAGAAATCACACTCCTCCAAACGCAGGTCCGCCTTTTTCAACGCTTCCTCCACCGCGGGAATTACGGAAACGGAATGTTTCATCGCGCAATCGGGTAAAAATACCGTATGCGCCCTGCCGTTTTTCACCGCAAGCACGGCAAGATGATTATTGCTGGTATCCACCGCCAAAAAGTTTTTCATATCTTACTCCGTTTCGTACTCAATCTCTCGTTCGTTTTCACTCACTTTGCGGATATACACCCGTTTCACCTTACGAGGCAGTAACGGCGCGATGTTTTGCGCCCATTCAATCAAGCAAATTCCACCCATATCAAAATAGTCCGCAAGGCCTAAATTTTCCGCCTGCGCAACCGACTCGATACGGTAGCAATCGTAGTGAAATAACCGTCCGTCGTAATCGTTCATGTATGCGTAAGTGGGGCTGGTCACCTCTTCTTCAATGCCAAGCCCTTTCGCTACGCCTTTGGAAAATACCGTCTTTCCTGCGCCCATATCCCCTTCCAACAAAACGACGTCACCTGCGCGCAAGGTCTTTGCGAATTCCTCCGCAAACTTTTCCGTATCTTCTCTTGATTTTGAAATAAAAATAGCCATGATTCTATTATAATACCTATCGTAAAAATTTGCAATCGTTTGCCGCAAATTCGCTTAAATTTTCATTGTTTTTAAGAAATTTGACAAGCGTTTGTATAAAAGCATGGTCAACAAGGCAATCAAAACGGTTTTGATGAGGTTAAAAATAAGCAACGCAAGCCAAAACGCCTCAAACGCCTCCACCACCGTAAGCCCGAATATCGTACCGCCAAACGCAAGCGCGTATGCAGGAAAAACAAGCAAACGATTGGCGAGCAGCGCCACACTCGTTGCAATAAGACAGGCCGCGCAAAGGGAGAAAATAACCGTCTTTAAGTTTCTGCGGTATTGATATAAAATGGCAGGCAAAAGCAAGTACGAGCTGGTGATGAGGAAATTTGCCAACTCTCCCACGCATCCCGTTCCAGAAGAAAAACAACGCAGCCCCTCTTTCAAAAGACATACGATTACACCCTCAATCGGACCCAACAAAAAGGCAATCAAGACGATAAAGACGTTACCAAAGTCCAGTTTCAAAAAGCTCGCGCCTAATAAAGGCATCGGGATCTCTAAAAAGCTAACCGCATAGCTCAACGCCACAAACACCGCCATGAGTGCCAAACGCTTTGACGTAAAACGGTTTTTGAAGGGTTTTTTCGCGGTTGAACGCGTACCTGCCCCATTTGTTTGTACATTTTCCATTTCCATAACACACCTCAAACAAAAGTAACACGCCCCGAAAAATCGGGGCGTGCCTATACCGAAAAACACCATAAAATGGTTTTCGCCTTTCACATCCGGACTATACCGTCGGTATCGGAATTCCACCGATTCGGGAACGGCAAATTGCCGTTCTTCGCAGACTTTACTGCCGGTGAGGAATTGCACCTCGCCCCAAAGCTATCTTATTATACTATATTTCCTTTCACACTGTCAAGCGTTTTCCGCCTCGGCAAGCGGGAACAGCACGTAGAAGGTACTGCCCTTGCCCACTTCGCTCTCCACGCCGTAGATAAAGCCGTGTCTTTCCAAAACCGTTTTTACAATGGACAAGCCCAGCCCCGTACCGCGGACGGGACGTTTATGGGTTTCCGCCGAACGATAGTACCGATCCCAAATATCAGGGATTTCCTCGGGCTTAATCCCCTTCCCCGTATCCGTTACGGAGAAACGGCACACGCCCTCCTCTTTCTTCAAACGCACGTACACCGTTTGATCGTCGCCTGTGTAGTTCACGGCGTTGCCTATTAAATTATACAACGCCTGCCCAACCATAACTTCATCACCGCGTGTATAGAGACCGTCGTCTATTTCCGCCACAAAATGATACCCTTTCGTTTCCTTGAGGTAGTCAAACCGTCCAAGCACCTCTTCCACGTAAGCGGAAACGTCAAAGGTAGTCGTTTTTAACTGCTCAATCCCCGAGCTGATTTTTGACAAATCCAACACGTCGTTCACCAAGGACGCCAAGCGATCCGCCTCTTCCACGATAACCTGCGCGTGCTTGTTACGCTTTTCGGGGATATCCCCCGATATTTCCATAATCATGGACGCATACCCTTTTATCATTGTCAAAGGGGTTTTGAAATCGTGGGAAACGTTGGCAATTAAGTCCTTTTGCATACGGTCGGTTTTCGACAGTTCATCCCGCGCAAAGTTCAACGCCTCGGCAAGCTCTACCATTTCCTTACCGTAATCCTGTCCGCGGAAATCGACGTCAAAGTTCCCCTGCGCCAGGGAGCGCGCCTTTTTCGTCATTTCGGTAATGGGGTTGGTAAACCAACCAGCCACCGCGCTGGTCACGGCAAAGGACAGCATGAACATGAATACGGAAATCAATATACTGCGCGTATTGATACGGGTGGAAATCGTCCCGATTAAATCAAGGGATTTTCCTACGTAAAGGTAGCTTTTCACCCCTTTGTACAGCTCAATTTCCGAGCCGTAAACACACATTCCGTTGTCCTCATATACAACGTAGGAGTTACTCGATTCCGCCAAATTCGGCAACAAAACCTGAATTTCATCCGTGAAGTCGTACCGTTCCTCCACCTCAGGCGCATCAGGTACAAAATTCGGCTCGCGAGGGAACAACAGCTCCCCGTCCGCGCTTAACACGTATAAATCAACGTCGTGGATTTGCGACAGCAAACGCACGTAACCGCTGAAATTGCCCCCCGTCCATTCGGGAGAGCCGTTCAAAATATCCCGTTCGATTTGTTTTCCCTTTTCCGTCACCTCACGATAAGATTGATCCTTGTAGGTTTGGGTCAAAATCAACCGTTGCGACAGGGCGGAAACGAACACAATCACAAGGGACAGCGCAGTAAAAATCGCCCACAGCAAAAAGTAAATGCTGGTGGCGCTTTGTTTACGGTGAAAACGCGCAAAACGGCGTTTGCGCCGTTTCGCTTTATCCTCCGCTAAATTTTCCTGCTGCTGTTTTTCCATACCCTATTGCTTATTCCTCAAACTTATACCCTAAACCACGCAGGGTAACGATGAATTTTCGATAATCTTTCAAGTTGCCGCGCAACATTTTTACGTGCGTGTCTACCGTTCTGTCATCACCGTAGAAGTCAAATCCCCACACGTCGTAAAGGAGCTTTTCACGGGTCAAAGCAATCCCTTTGTTGCGAACGAGGTAGAACAACAATTCGTATTCTTTCGGGGTAAGCTCCGCTTTCACACCGTCCACGTATACGTTTCTGCCTGCCATGTCAATTTCCAAACCCTCGAATTTCAATATCTCGTTGCCCGTCGTCTTGGTCGCGCGGCGTTTCGTTACCGCATTGATACGCGCCATCACTTCCTTGGGGGAGAAGGGCTTGGTCACGTAATCGTCCACACCCAGCTCAAACGCGAACAGCTTGTCATATTCTTCACCGCGCGCGGAAAGCATAATCACAGGAATGTCCTTGATTTTCTTGATTTCCTTTACCGCGGAGAAACCGTCCAAGTGCGGCATCATCACGTCCATCAATATGAGGTCGTAATGATTTTCACGGCAAAGCTTGACCGCTTCCATACCGTCAGCGGCCTCAAACGCCTCGTTGCCCTCAAATTCGATATACTCGCGCAATACGTCGCGGATCATTTCTTCATCATCTACAATTAAAATTCTCATCACTACACCTCTTTTTATTTTCTCGGTTGTGTTTTTTGGTTTTTATTTCCATTTCTTATACTATACCCTTCTTTTGTCAAGATTAAGACAATGTCGGGTGAAAAATGGGTGAAATTTATAATTTCATTCCTCTAAATTTTCGTCACTCGCAGGCGTCCTTCTATATACCTCAATTTCAATATCCTCGCAAGGCATTATAAACGCATAACAAGCCCTTACCCCCACCTGCGCTTTTTCATAGGTCAAAGGGATTTCCATGCCATTCACCGTCACCACCATATCTTCATCCGCCGCCAACGGATAGAGGGTATACAAAATACCCGATATATGGCTCTCATAAATGCAATCGTTCATGAGGTAGCTTCCACTCTTTTGCGTGACGGTCACCTTATACGCCCCATTCATATCCCCGATGAAAGGGGAATAATCACTCGCACCGCAATACACACAATAGGATATGGTGCAGGTTTGCGTGCTTCCAGGAATGGGATATACCGTCCCCTCGTCATAGGTATGCGCCGCCGCGCACTCGTCATACTGCGCATGCCTAAACGCCTCAACGACAATCGAAATGATCGTATTATAGGTATCGGTAGAGTTTCCTATCGTTGCTTGTTCACTTACGCGGCGAATGGTAAGCCAAGTCGGATCACTTAACAATTTATAACCGCTAAACACATCCGACGTTGAAAAAATGAACACGTTTTTTTCCTTTTCGGTAAAGTCGTAATCCGCTGTAATCGGCGCAACCGTATCCATCGGAACAAACAAATTCAGACCGCTACGCACGGGATAACTTAAATAATAAATATCCTCACGGGCAAACAAGTAATCAAGAATCCCTTGCATATATACCGTATATTCCTCATCTGTAAACGTACAATAGAGGGTTTCCCCGTCCTCCAACACCGCGCCGTCAAGATTTGGTACGGGCATATCGGTTAAAGAAGCCGCCGCCAAAGTTTCCTCACTAAAGAACACCCCTTTTTCTCGTTGCGGTTCGCTTCGACAGGAAGAAAAGCACATAAGACATACGCAAATTGACAAAAGGCACGTCAGCCATTTTTTCATCCTTTTTCCCTCCCGAAAATATATTACAAATATATTTTACCACCGAAAAGGGGGTTTGTCAATACTCCCCTTTCATTTTTCTTAAAAGGTCAACAAAAAAAGGCGGTTTACACCGCCTTTTTTACTCATATTCCTCAAAATTGCGTCCAAATCCACCACTTTGACCACCGCTGTTTGGTGGCATTTGGGGTGAAATGGGCATACCATGGTTGCGTTTATCACTTTTTTGCGCGCGCGGATACCCCACGTTGACCAAGATGACGTCCTCACCGATTTTGACAATATGCCTCAACTCTAAAAACAGCTCGTGTTTCTTCCCCCAGCCCCTGCCATTCGGCACTACCAGACCTATCCAACGGTTTTCGGGATAACACAATACCACGTCACACACCCGACCTAGCCGCCTTCCGTCTTGGGTGTTCACCACTTCTTTTGCGCGAAGCTCCGTAAAACTAATTTCCATACCTTTCCCCCACAAATATCGCTACTACAATATATGCAAAATCGGGCGGGGTTTGTGCATTTTTACGAAATATTTAGCCGAATATTTTGCAGGGCGTTCTTTTCAAGGCGAGAAACCTGCGCCTGTGAAATGCCTACCTCTTCCGAGATTTCCGTTTGCGTTTTCCCCTCGTAGTAACGCAAAAAAAGAATTTTCTTCTCGCGCTCGCCAAGCTTTTCCAACGCCTCGCCAAGGGCAACCCTTTCCGTCCATATCTCGTCCGTATTCTTCTCGTCGCAAAGCTGATCCATCAGCAGTAAGGTATCACCCGACTTATTGTAAACCGGCTCGTATATCGAAATCGGGTCGGAAATCGCGTCCAGCGCATACACCACTTCCCGCTCGGCAACCTTTAACTCCTCAGCAATCCGCTCAATCGTCGCCTCCTCGTCGCGCTCCTCAATTTGTTCGCGCGCCTTTAACACCCGATACGCCATATCTCGGATACTGCGCGACACACGTAAGGAGTTGCCGTCCCGCAAATACCGTTTAATTTCCCCGATAATCATCGGCACGGCGTAGGTGGAAAATTTTACCCCCACCGATAAGTCAAATCCGTCAATCGCCTTGATAAGCCCCACGCACCCTGCCTGAAACACGTCGTCCGCGCCGAGGTTTTTGATGCGGAAACGTTTTACAAGGGACAACACCAAGCGCATATTGCCGACGATAAATTTATCCCTCGCCGCCTTGTCCCCCTGCTTGATACGGAGCAACAACTCCTCATTTTCCTTTGCCGTCAGCTTTGGAAGTCCCGACGTATCCACGCCGCAAATTTCCACCTTTTGCATACTCTTTTGCCTCCTTTGATAAGCGGCCGTCCTGTCTTATTTTGAACGGTCACCTATGTAAAACAAGGGGACAGGGTTGAGATGAGTATGCGCAAACCCCACTTTTTTTATACCTTTTACTTTATTCCATTTTTGCAATTTCTTTCTTTAAGCGCAAGATGATTTTTTTCTCCAAACGGGATATGTAGCTTTGTGAAATCCCCAAAAGATCCGCGACGTCCTTTTGTGTCATTTCCTCTCCGCCACCCAAACCGAACCGCAGAAACATGATTTTCCGTTCTCGATCGGTTAGCCGTTTCAACGCCTCTTTCAGTTGCTCCTTTTCCGCATTCGACTCGATGTCCCCATACACCGTTTCCGCGGACGTACCCAACACGTCGGAAAGGAGCAGTTCATTCCCCTCAAAGTCGGTATTCAACGGCTCGTCAAAGGACACCTCCGTTTTTAAGCGAGCTGTGCGGCGCAGGTACATCAAAATTTCATTTTCAATACACCGCGAGGCATAGGTAGCCAGCTTGATATTTTTATCCACGCGGAAGGAATTGATTGCCTTAATCAACCCGATGGTGCCGATAGACACCAAATCATCGTTGTCTACACCTGTGTTGTCAAACTTCCGTGCGATATACACCACCAAGCGCAAATTGCGTTGAATTAGTTCCGATTTCGCGCGTTCCTTTTCCGTTTCCACCTCCAAAAGGCGCACCATTTCCCCCTCTTCCTCCACCGACAACGGCAGAGGTAACGCCTCGCCGTTGCCGCAAACATAATCCACCGTCATCTCTTCCGTACATACACCTTGTAAAAGCTCTTTCACCCATTCAAGCAATCGCATCCTCTCTCTCCCTTATCAGCCGTGCGTTTAATAACACCGCGTATTCTCGTCCTATTATATGCGCGCTCGGCGCAAAATATGCGCGCGAAACGAGCGTTTGTCCACCTATATTTACCGCAATTTCCCCCTCATATAAAGGTACTGTTTTCGTACCTATAAGGGTGGAAATTTGCATTTCATCGCATACCTGCCCCTTTGTTTTTAGAATTTCCTCCCCGATCAGGTCATACATCAACGAAGGGGAAACAAAACACACGGGCGCGCCGTTTTTTACCGCCAAGTTTCCGCTGTCGTAAAATCCGTCCGCCTTGAATATTTTCTCCCCTATGGATAGGGTGCAAGTGTAAATACTGCCAAATAGCATACGCCGCGCGTATAGCCGTTTTATCAGCCACACCCCCACCGCCGACAAGATAGCAAAGCCAAGAAACACCAAATAACTCGGCACTCTTTCCCCCGTTGACAACGGGCCGTACACCACCAACAACGTACCGCCAAACCCAAAGCTGAACGCAAAAAATAAAAGGGTGACGAGGATATATTTTCCCCCGTCCTTTCGTTTGGTAAGCCGTCCAAAGGGCAATAAGCACAACAGCGCGCCCATTGCTATTTTTACCGCTGTACTGAGCGCGGACGGTAATCGTAAAAGCGGAAACAAGACGGCAAATCCCCCTCCGATACCTGCGGAAAAGAATACCCAACGCCATTTTACTTTAACGCGCACCGCCGCAAACGAAAGGGCGAGCAGGATGAAATCATACAAAAAATTTTCCACGAGCGCGTATTCGATGTAAATTTCCACGGCGTTACCCCTTTGCAAAATTGTACCACGGGCATTTGGCTAAAATAAAAACACCTTTTGTCGAAAAGGTGTTTTTCTTGTCTATTGAATTAAAAGGCGTATTTTATGTACTCTATCCTGCCGTCGCCATACACCTCCGCCACGTCAAAACGGGCGTTGGGCTCTTCCTTGGTTTTCATCCAGTAGAATTTCGCAATCATGCGGTAGCGTTGCTGTTTGTTCTTATCCACCGCCTCCGCAGGGGTACCGTAGGAAACGGACTCCCTCGTTTTCACCTCGACAAAAGCGATTTCGTCACCGTCTTCCACGATGAGATCCGCCTCGCCAAAAGGCGTGGTATAATTGCGTTTTAGGATTTTACAGCCCTGCTTTTTGAGGTAGCTTTCAACCAGCTTTTCCCCCTTTCTTCCTAAAACTTTTTTGTGAACGTCCTGCGGTGAATCGGGCATAAGCCGTACTCCTTTATCCCTTGAATGTGCGCCGCCGTGCCATAGCCTTTGTTTTGTTCAAAGCCGTAGTGCGGATATACTTTCGCGTACTCATCCATCATACCATCACGGTAAACCTTTGCGATAATGCTCGCCGCACCGATAGAATAGGACAACGCGTCCCCGTGCACTACGCTAAATTGAGGCAGGTCAATATCTAACGTCATATTGCCGTCCGTGATGACGATTTCGGGCTTGCTGCCATCAGGTAAAACCAAACCCTCTACCGCACGCTTCATACCCAGCTTGGTGGCCTCTAAAATGTTGATTTCGTCAATCGTTTTCTCACTCACCTCGACCATGGTATAGGCAATCGCCTTTTCCTTGATGAGTTCAGAGAGTTGATCGCGCTTTTTCGCGGAGACCTTTTTACTGTCGTCCACGCCCACGATAAGGTCAGCCTCGTCCAAAGGCATTACCACCGCCGCGCAAACAACGGGGCCTGCCAAGGGGCCTCTACCCACTTCGTCCACGCCTACGATATAGCGATAACCTTTCGCCTGTAAAGCGCGTTCGTATTGCAATTTTTCTTCTGCATTCCAAATCTTTTTCATCGTTTAAAACTCAAAATCGGGGTAATCGGAGGCTTGTTCCAAACAAATTCTACCGATTCTACCCTTTCTAAAATCATCCATAATTGCCTTCGCACCGCGTTCGTAGTCAAACTCGCCGCCGCGGAAGATAAAGCCTCTGCGCTTGCAAACCTGCTCGTACATACCAAGCTTTTCCGAAAAATCGGTGATACCGAAACGATCTGTCAGGCATTGAGGATATTTTTCCGCAAGCTCACCCAACAGCTCAAGGGCAACGTCGTCCATATCCAAAATATCGTCGTTGATACTGCCGATATACGCCAAATGACGGGCATGGTATTGATTATCAAACGAGGGCGGCATCGTACCAGGAGTGTCGAGTAAGTCGAACGAACCGCACTTCAACCAACGCACGTCACGCGTAACGCCTGCCTTGTCCCCCGTCTTTGCGCGCTTTTGACCGCTCAAGAGGTTTACGATGGTGCTTTTGCCCGTGTTGGGGATACCTGCAACCATGAAACGGAAGGTTCTATTCAAGCCCTTTGCCTGCGCCCTTGCACGTTTTTCCTCGGTGATCGCATTCAGCTTTTGCAACAAGATGCGCTTGGTGGAAATGTTGGTGGAGTCGCACTTCACCACGTACCTGCCCTGCGCCTCGAAGAATTTCATAAAGCCGTCAACCTTGTTCGGGTCAGCCAAATCCGCCTTATTCAAAACGTATAAAATCGGTTTTTCACCGAAAATTTTTTTCAAATTTTTGTTCACCGTAGCAATCGGCGCGCGCGCATCCAAAACGCAAATTACGCCATCGCACAAATCACGTTTTGCTTCCATATCGCGCATTGCGCGGGTCATATGCCCGGGAAACCATTGTATGTTTTTCATTTCTTATTCCTCTCCCAACAAATCGGGACGGTTTTTTCTTGTGATGGCAATCGCCTGCTCTCTACGCCACGCATCAATCTTGGCATGGTCGCCGCTGCGCAAAACCTCGGGCACGGGAATGTCCTTGTAAACCTGCGGACGGGTGTATTGCGGATATTCTAACAAGTTATCCGAAAAGCTCTCGTCCACCAAAGACGAGGTGTTGATTACCCCGTCCACGTAACGGGATACGCAATCGGTCACCACCATTGCAGGTAGTTCTCCACCCGTCAAAACGTAGTCGCCGATAGAAATTTCCTCATCAATGAACAAGTCCAACACGCGTTGATCCACGCCCTCGTAATGTCCGCAAAGCAGGATAAGGTGATCGTATTCTAACAGCTCAAACACCTTTTGTTGTCTAAACGTTTGCCCCTTGGGGGACATGAAGATACGTCTTGCCTTATGGTCGGGGTCAAGTGCCTCAATCGCGTTGCCGATCGGGGGCGCCATCATCACCATACCTGCGCCGCCGCCGAAAGGATAATCATCGCATTTGAGGTGCTTATCCTCGGTGTAGTCGCGGATATTGACGATATTAATTTGTATTTTCCCCGACTTTTGCGCCCTGCCGATGATACTCTCGGTCATTGCGGAAAACATCTCGGGAAACAAGGTTAAAATATCTATTTTCATAATTCAACGCGTACCTGCCGCCCTTATTTACAAAATTGCCTCTACAAAACTGGTGGAATCGAAGAATTCCAAATCGTCCATTTTTTCGCCAACGCCTGCAAAGAGAACGGGAAGCCCAAGCTCTTGCGCGAGCGAGAATACGAAGCCGCCCTTTGCGGTGCCGTCGAGTTTCGTCAATACGATACCGTCAAGTTCTACCGCTTCGTCAAACACGCGCGCTTGGTTTACGGCGTTTTGACCGGTCGTTGCATCCAAAACAAGCAGTTTTAAGAAATCCGCCTCGGGATATTCACGGGTAACCACACGATCCATTTTACGAAGCTCGTTCATCAAGTTTTCCTTAACGTGCAAACGGCCTGCGGTGTCTACAATGACTACGTCCGTACCCTTTGCCTTTGCGGAAGAAACGGCGTCAAAAATAACCGCGGAGGGATCGCTGCCCTCCTCGTGTTTTACGATACGCACTTTCGCGCGATCCGCCCAAATGGAAAGCTGTTCACTCGCCGCCGCGCGGAAGGTATCCGCCGCCGCCACAGTAACCGTCTTTTTCTGGGTCAAGAAATAATGCGCAAGCTTACCAACGGTGGTGGTTTTCCCTACACCGTTTACACCAACAAGCATGATGACACAAGGATAGGACGGGGGCTCTACCTCCGATTCTTCCAAGATGTCCGTCAAAATACCGCGGAGTAAGCCCGTAACGTAATCGGGATCGCTAAGACGCCCTTCGATGGCTTGTTGTTTTACCCTTTCCACCACTTCAGCGGCGGTGGAAACGGAAACGTCTGACGAAATGAGGAGTTCTTCCAACTCCTCATAAAATTCGTCACCTAATTTATTTTTGGAAAAGAGTACGCGTAATTTTTCCGAAAGGTTATCTTTCGTCTTTTTCAGCGCACCGAAAAATTTTCCGAATAATCCCATATATTACCTCTATTTTGATAGGTATATTGTTTAATGAAAGCGCGTAGCTAACTGTTAAGTGTGTACTAAGACACCTTACTGACTGCAAGATCATTTTGCCTGCGTGCAACGTCAGCTTAAAGAGTGTTTGCTTTCGTTTCTTTATGTAGCCCCGTATATCACAAAAGTGAAAGCACGGAGCAAACTACAAAAACGCAAGATAAGACACCTTACTGGCTGCAAGATCATCTTGCCTGCACAGTATTGCGAAGTATATCTGCCGTTTGCTTACTCTACGGTGCCAGCGCCGAGCTTTGCCTCAACCTCCGCCAACTTAACCGATACAATCTTCGACACACCCTTTTCCTGCATCGTAACACCGAACAGGGTATCCGCCTGGTTCATCGTAGGCTTTCTGTGCGTAATAACGATGAACTGCGTATTTGCCGAGAAGTTCTTCAAGTAGGAAGCAAATCTATCCACGTTCGCATCGTCAAGTGCCGCTTCGATTTCGTCGAGGATACAGAAAGGCATGGGTTTCGATTTCAAAATAGCGAACAAGATCGCAATCGCCGTCAAAGCACGTTCACCGCCCGACAACAAGGAAATCTTCGTCAACTTCTTACCAGGAGGGCAAGCCACGATTTCTACGCCCGCCGCAAGAGGATCTTCCACCCCTTCATAATCGATTTGAAGTTCCGCCTTACCGCCGCCAAACAATTCCTTAAACGTGGTCTTGAAGTTCTCGTTGAAATCATAGAACCCAGCGTTGAAGATACGGAGCATTTCCTCACGGATTTGATCCAAAGCCGCCTGCAAGTCGTCAATCGCCTTTTGTAAGTCATCACGCTGTCCCACCATTTCTTCACAGCGGGTACGTTCTTCGTCATATTCTTCCACAGCGTGAGGGTTTACCGCGCCAAGCAACGTAATCTTACGTTTCAATGCCGCGATCATACTTGCCGATTCTTCCACGTTAAAGTTTTCCGTACGGAACGCAAGACAGCCTTCATAGTCAAGCTCGTATGCTTCTTCCATACGTTGACGGCTGTTTTCAAGCGTGGTGTCAATCTTACTGATTTCAATTTCACACTTATAACGCTTGTCCGAGCTCTTCGTCAAGGTTTCCTGCAAGCCCGTCTTTTCCTCTTCCAAGCTAAGCTGTTCGGCATTGACGGTTTCCTTTTCCTGCGTAACCGCGCTGATTTGGTCCATAATCGCCTGTACAGCCGCGCGCTCTTCTTCCGTCAATTCCTTGTTTGCCGCTTCCGCCTCCAAGCCCTTGAGCTTGGTTTCCGTCTCCGTCTTTTCGTATTCCATATCCAAAATACGTTTCACAATTTCTTCCTTTTCAGCCGTCAAACGTTCTACGTTTTCCTTTTGCTTTTCAAGGCGAGAGGTCAATGCGGTATATTCCACCTCCATTGCACGGAGGGTGTTGTTCTTTTCAGCGCGTTCTTCTTTGAAACGGTCGCACTGGCTACGCTGGCTTTCCATTTCTTCTTCCGCGCTCTTTCTACGGGAAGCAAGCTGTTCTTCACTCAGCGAGGAGTTCGCTTCTTCATCCTCCAACGCTTTCAGCTTACGGGTCAATTCCACCACCGCTTCCTGATAGGTTTCGATGTTGCTTTCCGCCTCAGCCAGCTGCTGGGTAAGTGCCGTTTCACGTTGAACAAGCCCTGCGATTTCGCTGCTTGCGCCTTGGTACTTTTCACGCAAACGATCAACCGCCTCTTCCGCTTCCTTTCTTTCCTTTTCACTGTTGGCAATCGCCGCCTTCAGCTTTTCGATCAACTTTTGCTTACGCGCAATGTTATCCTTGCATTCCTGAATCTTACGTTCGTTGGAAAGGAGGGAGCCTGCGTTTCTACCACGGCTACCACCGGTCATTGCACCGCTCATCGAAACGGTATCGCCGTCAAGGGTAACAATTTTGAAAAGGTTGCCGTATTTCTTTGCGATCGCCGTTGCGTTTGCAATGTTGTCGCAAATGAGGGTATTGCCCAAAAGGTTGCTTACTACATTGTAGTAATAATCGTCATAATGTACGAGTTCCGTTGCCAAACCCATTGCGCCGCGTTCATCGAGCGCGCGACGGATTTCCTTACAATCAGGACGGGGACGCATGCTTGCTACGGGCAAGAAGGTTACGACACCGCCGTTTGTACGTTTCAAATATTCAATCAAATATCTTGCATCATCCGCCGTGGGGGTAACTACGTTTTGCATAGCGCCGCCAAACGCCGTTTCAATAGCCGTTTCGTATCTTTGGTCGGTCGATACAACGTCCGCCAAAGCGCCGTGAAGGTGCTTTGCAAGATCGGGGTTGGTCTTGGAAATGGAGAGCAATCTCTTAACCGATTCCTTATACCCCTCGAAACGGTTTTTCAAGCTGATATACATTTCCAAGTTTTCGCGCAAGGATGCAAGCTGACCGTTTGCGTTGAACAATTCCTGGTTAAAATCGTTCACAGTAAGCTGCATTTCGCGCGCTTCTTCCTGTTTTTCTTCCAACTCACGGATACCCGAGGAGCTGAAATCACGCAAGCTCTTTACGTCTTTGCGAACGGATGCAAGCTCGGAAGCAAGGCGTTCCTTTCTATCAATTTCCTTGTTCAAAGCGGCGTTGAGTTCGTTCAAACGATCCTTAGTCGCTTCCATACGAGCGGCAAGCGTACCGAGGTTTTTCTTCATTTCCGCGATTTCGTCCGCGTCGGAAAGCTGGGAAAGACGGCTTTCGTCCGAAAGCTTTTCAAATACCTCAATCTTCTTGTCCAACGCATTTACAGCGGCGCGGAGCACTTCGATTTGGGTTTCAAGCTCGGTAATGCGCTTCGTATCTTCCGCATTTTTCTTGCCTGTCAAAGCGATTTCGTCGTCGATTTCACCGATACGGATTTTGTTTGCGGCAAGCATATCCACCGCCGCCTCAATTTGCGAACGATAGGTACGGATACGTTCCTGCGCCAAACGCAATTCACCATCCTTTCTTTCGTTGCCTACCGACAATTCTACACGGCGATCGTTGAGTTCCGTCAAACGCACGTCCGCGCGATTGATTTTCTCGCGGTTTTCTTCCATTTTACGGTTGATACGTTCGATTTGCGTGTTGAGGGAAATGATTTTATCGGAAATCGCCGCAATGTCCTTTTTGAACTTGCTCTTTTCGTTTTCCGCATTTTCATAACGGTATATGTAGGTGTTGGCTTCGTTGATTTTCAGCGAATGAGAATATTCGTTGTATTCACGAGCGGCCTCCGCCTGCTTTTTCATGTGGGGCAAACGGCGTTCTACTTCGTCAATACGCTGACGGTAGATAAACAAGTTCTCGTTTGCGTCCTCAATCTTTCTTTCAACCTCATTCTTTTTCTGCTTATACACCATCAAGCCCATCGCTTCTTCAAAAATCAAACGACGGTCTTCAGGGCGGGCGTTCATAATTTGTTCAACCTTACCCTGACCGATGATGGAATACCCCTCTTTACCCAAACCGATGCCGTGGAAAAGGGTAACGATATCCTTCAAACGGCTGTTTTGGTTGTTGATGAGGTACTTACTTTCACCCGAACGATACAATCGGCGGGTCATCGCAACCTCCGACGTTTCCATCGTGGGGAAAATCTTTTTCTCATTGTCGAAAACGAGGGTTACTTCGCAAAAAGATTGCGGTTTTCTTTCCAGCGTACCGCCGAAAATAACGTCTTGCATGTTCGAACCACGCAACGATTTCGCCGACTGCTCACCAAGCACCCAGCGCACCGCGTCTGCAACGTTACTCTTACCGCAACCATTCGGGCCTACGATACAGGTAACGCCTTCTTCAAAGCGAATTACGGTTTTGTCGGCAAACGATTTGAAACCGACCAGTTGTATTTCCTTTAAATCCAAAGCTTACTCCTTACGATATTCTCTATATCTTGTTTATTTTTTCCTGTTTTTACCTTGCAGTACCGCAAGCAAACGTTCCGCCGCCTGCTGTTCCGCTTCCTTTTTACTGCCACCTTCACCCGTAGCAGTTTCCCCCATAGCAATCGCCGTCGCCACAAAGGTCGGGGCATTGTCCTTGCCCGATTTTACCGTTTTATAAACGGGGGGCTGTTCTCCTTTACTTTGTAAAAGTTCCTGCAAAACCCCTTTGTAGTTGGTGGAAACCGATTGCGTTTCCAAACGCCCATACTTGACGATGAACGCCTTTGCCGCATCGTAGCCGCCGTCCAAATAAATGGCCGCCACCACCGTTTCAAACAAGCTGGATACCGTCTTTCTTCCGACGTTTGCCTTACCCCCTGCTACCAAGAGGTATTTTTGCAAACCCAAACCACGCGCCGCCTCGTCCAACGCTTCTTCGCAGACGTATTTTTGGCGCTGACGGGTCATTTCACCTTCTTCCGCGCGTTCGTACCGCGCAAACTGCCACTCCGTCACCACAAGCTGTAACACCGCGTCGCCGAGGTATTCCATACGCTCGTTATCCTTACCACCGTAGGCGTTTGCATAGGTGGAATGGGTAAAGGCAACCCTTAACAAGTCCTTATCTTGAAAGGTGTATCCGATTTTGTTTTCTATTTCTTTTATGGGAAAATCCATTTTACTCCGCTTGCTCGCTCTTTTCTTCGGTCGCCATGGTGTTCGCCAAAATCTCGCCGATCTTTTCTACCATTTGACCGCGCGCCGCATTCGCCGCCTGCGCGATACATACTGCAAAGCCACGCGCCTTTGAGTTGCCGTGACCTTTTACCACCGCTTTCTTCAAACCCAAGAACATAGCGCCGCCAACCGCTTCATAATCCAAGCTGCCGCGAATTTTCTTGATGATGTCGCCGCAAAGCAATGCGCGAAGCTTCGTCCAAAGATTGCGCTTGAATTCACGTTTCATAATGGTGCTAACCGCCTTGCCGCAGCCCTCTACCGCTTTCATCGCAATGTTGCCCGTAAAGCCGTCCGCAACCAAAACGTCAATGTCACCGTACATCAAATCGCGGCCCTCTACGTTGCCCACATAGTTTACGGACGTGGTTTCTTTCAAGATTGCGTTTACTTCCTGCTGAAGCTGTAACCCCTTGTGGTCTTCCGTACCGTTGTTCAAAAGCCCTACGCGAGGGTTTTGGATACCGTAAACCGCGCTTGCATAGGTGGATGCCATAATGGCGAAATGCACGAGGTTGATAGGCTTACATTCCAGGTTTGCGCCACAGTCGCAAATGAACGTACCTTCCCCTCTATGGTTGGGTACGATGGGACAAAGCGCAGGACGGGAAACCCCTTTCAATCTACCAAGAATCAAAACGCCTGCCGTCAAAACTGCACCCGTAGAGCCAGAGGACACCAAACCGTCCGCCTTGCCCTCTTTCAAAAGTCGGAATGCGACTACGGTGGAAGAATCCTTTTTCGTCTTTACCGCCTTGGTAGGCACTTCTTCCATCGTGATTACTTCCGTCGTATGTACGATTTCCACACGGCTTTCGTCGTATTTACATTCGGACAATACCGCCTTGATTTGCGCTTCATCACCGCACAAAATTACGGACAAATCTTTATCTTTGTTCAATGCGGCTACCGCGCCAAGTACTTGTTCTCTCGGTGCGAAGTCACCGCCCATTGCATCAATTGCTATTTTTACCATAGTAAAAGCTCCATTTTATGTGAATTGTTTGTAATCCTTCATAAATTGCCGTTCTTACGGCAATGCATCAATACTTCAAGTCGCCGAACGTGCGAGGATAAGGTACAACGTCACGAATGTTCGCAATACCCGTCAAGTACATTACCATACGTTCAAAACCAAGCCCGAAACCGCTGTGGGTCGTACCACCGTAACGGCGCAAGTCAAGATACCAAGAATAATCTTCGGGGTTCATGCCAAGTTCCTTGATACGCGCAACCAACTTTTCGTAGTTGTCTTCTCTTTGCGAGCCGCCAACGAGTTCCCCGATACCAGGTACGAGCAAGTCCGCCGCCGCAACCGTTTTACCGTCATCGTTTTGCTTCATGTAGAACGCCTTGATTTCCTTCGGGTAATCGGTAAGGAATACGGGCTTTTTATAAACCTGTTCGGTCAAGAAACGTTCGTGTTCACTCTGCAGATCCTTGCCCCAGAAAATGTTTTTATCGTCGAACTTATCCGCATTTTGCTTCAAGATCTCGATTGCATCCGTATAGCTCAAACGAACGAACGCGTTTTCCGATACGTTCTTCAAACGTTCCAACAAGCCCTTATCCACGAACTGGTTGAGGAAGTTCAATTCATCCTTACAGGTTTCGGATACGTAGTCGATGACGTATTTTACCATTGCTTCCGCAACGTCCATATCCCCTGCCAAATCGCAGAACGCCATTTCAGGTTCAATCATCCAGAATTCCGCCGCGTGACGAGCGGTGTTGGAGTGTTCCGCACGGAAGGTAGGACCAAAGCTATATACGTTACCAAACGCCATTGCGTAGGTTTCCGCGCTCAACTGACCGGACACCGTCAAAGCCGCGCGCGTACCGAAGAAATCGTTTTTGTAATCAACGGGTTTGCCCGTCTTTGCCACTTCGTCCAAATCAAAGGTGGTCACCTGGAACATTGCGCCTGCGCCTTCACAGTCGCTGCCCGTGATAATGGGGGTATGTACGTAAACAAACCCTCTATCGTTGAAGAATTTATGGATTGCAATCGCCGCCTCGCTGCGGATACGGAACGCCGCGCCAAAGAGGTTGGTACGAGGACGAAGATATGCGATTTCACGCAAGAACTCTACCGAGTGGCGTTTCTTCTGCAAAGGATAATCGGGGGTAGATTCCCCTTCCACCTTGATTTCCAACGCCTTGATTTCGTAGGGTTGTTTATTTTCAGGGGTAACGACAAGCGTACCCGTTACGATCAACGCACAGCCAACGTTTTCCTTTGCAATTTCATCGTAGTTTGCAAGGGTTGCGCGTTCAAATACGATTTGCGTATTCTTAAAACAGCTACCGTCATTCAGCTCAATAAAACCAAACGCCTTCGAATCGCGGATGGTCTTTGCCCAGCCAGCTACCGTCACGCATTTACCGTCGTATGCGGTAAAGTTTGCATTGAGTTCTTTCAAGTAGATTCTTTCCATTATAACCTGCCTTTTTCCTACGGAAAAGCTTGTTTTTTTCGTCGTCGAACGCCTTTCCGCCCATTTTTTTAATTTTACTACATTATTATAACATTTTTTCTCAAAAAAGACAAGCGTTGAGCGGCATTTTATTTGTCGGTTGAGCAACTTTTTTGACGATAATTCCCTGAATCGGACGGTATTCGTCCACACGCATTCGTTTTCGTGTAATCAACGCGCCGCCGCGATACCGTTCGAGGTACATTTCACTCTTCACTCCGTTCTTCGGCGAGCGTAAAATTTTATCCTCGTTCCCCTCCTTTATAATGGGTATAGGCGGTGGGATTTCCGACAAAATATTGCTGATAATCTCGTACCTGTCCCCCTCGTTTTTACCGTAAAAGGTCACACGCAAGCCCCCGTCAAACACCAGCGCGCCGATATAAACGGGGTGGGCGTATGGGTTGTAAAGCTGTAAATCGCACTCCGTGGAAACCATGGCATCCCTCGAGGGCGCAACGTAGGCAACCCGCAAGGAATGAGGGTGATATTCCGTAACGGCAATTCCGCTTTTTAACGCGGCGTTATAAAGGGTAGTACTCACCTGACAAACGCCGCCGCCAACCCCCAAAACGTATTCCCCATTCACGATGATTTTCGCCTGCCGAAAGCCCGCCTCCGCAGTCCGCCGCCCCACCGTTTTATTAAAGGAAAATTCCCCATAGGGTTGAATGGTCGTGCCGTCAATCAACGCCGCCGCAATCGAGATATTTTCACACCGCCCTTTTTCTTCTACGTTGAAGTAAGTGCAGTAAGAGGAAATGCGCGCCCAGCCGTACGGACAGCCGTCCGCCCGCGCAGTTTGAGGTGTCACGTAAAGCCCCAACCAGCCAAAAAGAAAAACGGCGCTCACAAGCAGGAACGCCGCTAATTTTTTTCGATAGCCACCACCCATTACACACCCCTTTCACACCCTTCAACGCGTACATGGGTGCGTCTTTTCCTATTTTTAGAATGTGTAAAAGTGAAAAATCTATGCTTAATTTTTGATTTTTCCGTCCTCAATACGGATTTTATTGCAGTGCGCGCCGTACAAAACACGTTCGGCATGGGTGCAGGTGAGGATCGTTTGCAACTCCTCAATGCGCTTTAAGAGTTTCTTTCTTCTAGGCAAGTCCAGCTCGCTCATGACGTCATCCAACACCAAAATGGGATATTCGCCTGAAAGCGCCTTGAAAATTTGCACCTCCGACAGCTTTAACGCAAGCGCCGCCGTTCTCGTTTGCCCCTGCGAAGCGTACGCTTTCGCATCCACACCGCCGATCAAAATCTCCAAATCATCGCGGTGAGGACCAACCGTCGTGTACCCCAAGCGCAAATCCTTTTCGTAGTTATTTTCCAACCTGCGCATTAAGGTTTTCGTGATTTCCTCCGCATCCCCCTCGTACTTTCTATCGGGGCGAATCACCAGCTCCTCTCTCCCGTCCGTCAAATAGGAGTGGAAATCCTTTGCATAAGGCGAGAGCTTTTCCACAAATTCCGCACGCTTTTGCACGATGATTGCGGCGTATTTACAAAGCTGTTCATCCCACACAGGCAAGGTATCCAACACAAGGGATACGTCGTGGTTTTTCAAAAGAGTGTTGCGCTGGTCAAGGATTTTGTTGTAGCGCAACAACGCCGTATAATAAGCAGGCGAGGTTTGAGAAATGGAAATATTCATAAACCGACGTCTTTCGTCAGGTCCGTCCTGAATCAACCGCAATTCCCCAGGGGAGAAAAATACGCTGTTCACGTGCCCCATAAGGTCGGCGTTTTTGGCGATTTTACTGCCGTTGACGCGAATTTCACGTTTGTTTTCGTAAATATCCGCCTCAATCGTGACGTTGCCGTAACGGTTTTCCGCCTCCGCAACGATACGGGCGGATTCCGCGCCGATACGAATCAGCTGTTTATCGTGGCGGATACGCAAGGATGCGCCCGTACAAAGGTAAAATACGGCCTCCGCGCAATTCGTCTTGCCCTGACCGTTTTTACCGAAAAGTACGTTCAACCCATCCGAAAAAGTGAAGGTTTCACTTTCGTAATTTCTGAAATTTTGAAGGAATAATTTTTTTATTTTCATAATCCTCAAAAAACCCGCCTAAAATCGCTTTCTTTTCCTTTCGATTTGTATTATAATTATATCAAATAATTTTGAAAAAGACAAGTTATCAAACGGCATCATAGAAATAATTTTAACAGGGGAAGAAAAATGGCAGAACATTCTCAGCTTCAATTCATTTGGAAACAGATCAGCGAACGTGTACAAAACCTCGTTTCGCCCATTTCCTACAACACCTACATCAAGACGTTAGAGCCCGTGGACATCCTCGGGCGTATCCTCGTTTTGAAAGCGGAAACCCCTCTTGGCGCAAACACCATCATGAAAAAGCACGCAGAAAAAATCCGTGATGCGATGGCAAAGTGCGATTTGGGTGTAAAAGATTTCCGTTTGGTGGTTGACGGCAGTGAGGAATTTTCCATTGAGCAGGAAGAGGACGCTTCGGAAAGCTTCCAAATCTCCCCTATCAATAAGCAATTCACCTTCGATTCGTTCGTAGCAGGGGCAAACAGTAAGTTTGTTTACGCGGCGGCAAAAGCGGTTGCGGAAGCGCCCGGCGAAGCGTTTAACCCCCTCTTTATCTACGGGGAATCGGGTTTGGGTAAAACCCACCTTATGCACGCAATCGCCAACGAAATTTCTCGCCGTTACCCTGAAAAGAAGGTGCTTTATACCACGTGTGAAAATTTCTTGAACGAGTTTATCGACTCCATCGCGCAAAAGACGAGCGCGAAGTTCCGTTTCCACTACCGTAACGTGGACGTGTTGATGATCGACGACGTGCAGTTCTTGAAGAATAAAACGCAGGTGCAGGAAGAATTCTTCCATACCTTTAACGAGTTGTCGGCGCAAAACAAGCAAATCGTTTTGACCTCCGACCGACCTCCGAAGGAAATCGCAACGCTTGAAGAACGTTTGCGCACCCGTTTTGAAGGGGGCATGATCGCGGACATTCAACCGCCCGATCCCGAAACGAAGATCGCGATCTTGAAAAAGAAAGCGGAAGATAGAAAGTATATCATCGCGGATGAGGTGTTGGAATTCTTGGCGCGTGATTCCGGTCACGACGTGCGTACCCTTGAAGGGCGTTTGACGAAGGTTATTTTCGCAAGTAAATTGCACGAAGAACCCATTACCTTGGCGCTCGCAAAGCGCGCTTTGAACGAGTCGGTGAATGAATCGGAAGACGAGGAAGACATTACGCCCGATAAGGTTTTGGATGCGGTTTGCACCTATTTCAAGCAAAAGCGCGAGGATATTTTAGGCAAAGGCAAGCGCGCGGATCTTGCGAAAGCAAGACAAATTTGCGCATACCTTATGTGTGATATGTTGTCCTTGCCCTTGGTGTCCGTAGGGAATATTTTGGGCGGTAGAGACCATACCACGATTATGTACGCGCGTGATAAAATGGAAAAGCTCGCGTCCTTGAACGATAAAATCTCGAAAGAAATCGACGATATCAAAAACATCATTTTGAAGAAGTAAGCAAGATGATCTTGCAGCCAGTAAGGTGTCTTTGCTAACGTTTTTGTAGTTCTCCTCGCGCATTCACTTTTGCAATATATGTAGCAAGATACAAAAACGAAAGGATCTTGCAGCCAGTAAGGTGTCTTTGCGAGCGTTTTTGCAGTTCGCCTCGCGCATTCCCTTTTGCAAGATATGTAACAAGATACAAAAACAAAAAAAACACTCCTTACAAGGTCAAGCGGAACACGCCACCTTACGTTTAGGAATAATAGCAATAACGCAACACAAAGCGTTGCAATTCACTGAACGCAGTGAGTATTCACGAACGTTCCACGTTCTGTTCACGTCCATAGGACAATTCACATTACAGTACAATTATGAGCAATAACGAAAAGATTTTTCTTGAATATACCGCGGACGCGGTGGTTGTCGGGGCTGGACACGCAGGTTGCGAGGCAGCCCTTGCTTTGGCGCGCACGGGCATTAAAACCGCCCTTTTGACGCTCAATCTTGACAGCATCGCATTCCTCCCCTGCAACCCCTCTATCGGCGGTACTGCAAAGGGACATTTGGTACGAGAAATTGACGCCTTGGGCGGTGAAATGGGTATTGTTGCGGATAATACCGCGCTCCAAATCCGTATGCTCAACGTTGGTAAGGGCGCGGCGGTGCAATCCTTGCGCGCGCAATCGGACAAAAACGCCTACCACCGTGAAATGAAAGCCGTCCTCGAAAATACCGAAAACCTCCGCATTATCCAGGCGGAAGCGACGGAAATTCTTACCGAGAACGGAAAATGCGCAGGCGTAAAAACCCATTACGGCAGTATCATTGCCTGCAAGGCAGTCATCCTTTGCACGGGTGTATATCTCAACGGTGAAACGATTACGGGACACGTAGTTCAAAAATCGGGTCCGAACGGCTTTGCCCCTGCAAACCATTTGACGGCCAGCTTGCAAAAGCTCGGTTTCCAAATCCGCCGTTTCAAGACAGGTACGCCCGCGCGTGTGGATAAGAGAACGGTGGATTTCTCCAAATGCGAGGTGCAAAACGGCGATACGGATATCTATCCTTTCTCCTTTATGCACGATACTCCGCCCGAGAATAAGCTCCCCTGCTATCTCACCTACACCAACTTAACCACCCACCAAATCATCAACGACAACCTTGACCGCTCCCCCTTGTACGACGGTACTATCCTTTCCGCAGGGCCGAGATATTGCCCCTCGATTGAAACGAAGGTGGTACGTTTTAAGGATAAGGAACGTCATCAAATTTTCATCGAGCCCGAGGGTGCGGACACCAACGAAATGTACGTACAAGGTATGTCCACCTCAATGCCCCACGACGTGCAACGTGAAATGTACGCGTCCGTAGCAGGCCTTGAAAATGCCGATATTATGCGTTACGGCTACGCCATTGAATACGATTGCATCAACACCCTTGACGTGTTGCCCACCCTTGAATTTAAGAAAGTGGAAGGTATTTATACGGCAGGTCAAATCAACGGTACTTCGGGTTATGAAGAAGCCGCCGCGCAGGGCTTAATGGCAGGTTTGAACGCTTCTTTGAAGCTTCGCGGACTTCCACCCTTTACCTTGCGCCGTGATGAGGCGTACATCGGCGTACTCATCGACGACCTCGTAACGAAAGGCACGGACGAGCCTTACCGTATGATGACTTCGCGTGCGGAACACCGCATTTGCTTACGTCAAGACAATGCCGATTTCCGTTTAACCGAAAAAGGTAAAGAGGTTGGGTTGGTCACCGAAGAACGTTACCAAAGATACCTTGCCCGTAAGGCAAAATATGAGGAATTATTAGCTTCGATGCAGACACGGGTGCCTCAAAAAGAGGCGGCGCCCTTCTTGGTGCGCTACGGATACACCGAACCGAGCAGTAGCGTTTCCTACGCCGATATGATTAAACGTTCCATTCCCTTGAAGGATATCATGGCAGAATTTGGGGTTTTCTCCGAATACGCAAAGGACGTTTTGGAAACGGCGGAAATCACCGTAAAATACGAGGGTTACTTGAAACAAGGCTTTGACTTGATTGAAAAGGCAAAGCGCTTGGAAGAAAAGTTACTCCCTCCCGACATCGACTATATGCAAATCAAGGGTTTGCGCTTGGAGGCGCAGGAAAAACTCGACCGCATCCGTCCTTTCAACCTTGGACAAGCGGGTAGAATTTCCGGGGTAAACCCTGCCGACGTTTCCGTACTCATGGTATGGTTGGCAACCCGTAAAGATTAAAATAAAAAATCTCGTGGAACTCTCCACGAGATTTTATTTTTACAAGAATATATGCAACCAAGCCATATCAAAGAAAATAATTCCTATCACCGCCACCGCAATCGAAAAGAGGAAAAACCCTTTCCCTGCGATTTTTAAGGCGCTTCCCTCAGGGGATAACTCGGTGAAAATGGACCCGATTGCTACCGGCCAGCCAAAGAATATAATCTTTGCCACCGCAGCCTCCCAATCTTCCATACCATTAAAAAAGCTGGGGATATACGTGCTAACAATCCACCATATCAAAAACAAGATTGCCGCGCTCAATACACGCATCAACGTAAACAACATCCCGCCGATGCAAACCTCTTTCTTTGCGCCGTCGCGTTTTTTCGCAATCAGCAAACCGATCAAACAAAACGGCCAGGCAAGGATGTCAAAAAACATCGCGAGAAAATACCCAACCCATGCCATAGCATTTGGCGTTTCGGGTTCTTTTACCGTTGCTTGCGCTTGTTGTTGCACGAGGGTGGGGTTGTACGGGTACAACATCATTTGCTGTCCTTCTTCCTCTTCCTCGTATTCCCCCTCATCCTCTTCCTCTACGGGCGTTACTTTATAATCATAACGAACGGTGTATGCTTTTCCGTCGGCATCGTAGTAATATTGCGTCCCCTGCTGTGCAGGCGGTTGCTGATATTGCATCGGCACGTATGCGCCGTTTTGATACCCCCACGTCATGGTATTTGCTTGGAGCGCGCCTGGATTGTAGCCACAATGTTTACATACGGTTGCGCCGTCTTTATTTTTCTTTCCGCATTGCGCGCAAACAATCATATCTCACCCTCCTTGTTTTTTACGGTTAAATACCGTTATTCTTCAAAATTATACTTTTCGGAAATGATATATTTCGGACGGTTTTGCACCTCTTTATATATCATATGCGTGTGCAAGTTTGCCAACCCCTGACAGGTCAAAATTACCCCGCTCAAGGCACCCATGGTCGGGAATAACCAAGCGGTCAACCCGCCAAAATCCTTACCAAGGCAAGCCAAAACGATGAACGTTACAAAGCACGCCACACTTAAAAATCCCAACAACAACCCAAGCTTAATGGGCAAGGTTAAGTGGTAGTTCGTATTCGGGAAAATCCCGTCCTCCGCAAGGCGCACCATTTTTTTCAAGGTGTAATGGGTTTCCCCTGCCACACGTTCGGGGCGGTCAAATTCCACAAAGGTCTGCTTAAAGCCAACCCAAGTCGTTTGCGCGCGGAGCAAACGGTTATGTTCACCCATCGACAGCAACGCCTCCACCACCTTTCTATCGTACAGTTTGAAATCCCCCACGTCCGCAGGCATTTCCATTTTGGTGATTTTACGCATGAAACGATAATACACGTACGCCGTCGCGCGCTTGAACACCGTTTCACCCTTGCGTTTTCTACGTCTACCGTGAACGATTTCATAGCCCTCTTTCCATTTCGCAATCATTTCCAGCGCAACTTCAGGGGGATCTTGAAGATCGGCGTCCATCGCAATTACTGCATCGCCGCTCGCTAATTCCATACCGCAAAGAAGGGCGGCTTGCTGTCCGAAATTACGCGAAAAGCTGCAAACCTTTACCCTATTGTCAAGGTCCGCAAGACCGCGTAAAATCTCTTTCGTCGCATCCCTGCTGCCGTCATTTACGAAAATAATCTCGTAATCCTCCTGCAAATCACGCATGAGCGGAGTCACCGCATCATAGAAAAATTGCAAACTCTTTTCCTCGTTATATGCAGGCACGATAATCGAATATTTTGCCATAAGTTTACCACCTTATTTTCCTAAAACGCACCTCTTTTGGGTGTGTTTTGAGGTATAATTGTTAAGCGCCCCGACGGCGTTGCCGTCAGGGCGTTCACTTTCACACCAAATGCTTAGTCAAGCTTTTCCAACAGCTTAAGGTCGATACCCTTTTCACCGATCTTGATGATTTCTACCTTCACCTTGTCGCCGATGTTGAGCACGTCTTCTACCTGGTTTACTCTCTGTTCGGAGAGCTTGGAAATGTGTACCATACCGTCCTTGCCAGGAGCGAATTCAACAAACGCGCCTACCTTGGAAAGGATACGTACAACCACGCCTACGAACATATCGCCGATTTCGGGATCGTGTGCAATCGATTCCACAATCGCCTGCGCGCGTTTTGCGTTTGCGATATCGCCAAAGCAAGCGATGCAAACGGTACCATCTTCTTCGATGTCAATCTTCGTACCCGTTTGTTCGATGATCTTGTTGATAACTTTACCTTGCTTACCAACAACGTCGCCGATCTTTTCAGGGTTAATCTTGAAGGTAACGATCTTAGGAGCATATACGGACAATTCTTCGCTAACGGTAGGGATGCATTCGAGCATTTTGCCCAAAATGTGTTTTCTTGCATCCTGTGCCTGTGCGATTGCGTCCAACATGATTTCCTTGGAAATACCCTTAATCTTGATATCCATCTGGATAGCGGTGATACCCTGATCGGTACCTGCTACCTTAAAGTCCATATCGCCGAGGAAGTCTTCAAGACCTTGAATATCGGTCATGATAACATACTTACCCGTTTCAGCATCTTTTACAAGACCCATTGCGCAACCTGCTACGGGAGCTTTAATGGGAACACCAGCATCCATCAATGCCATCGTCGAACCGCAAACGGAAGCCATCGAAGAGGAACCGTTGGAGGACAAAATGTCGGATACCACGCGGATTGCGTAAGGGAACTGATCAGGTTCGGGGATTACGGGAACGAGCGCACGTTCAGCCAACGCGCCGTGACCGATTTCACGACGGCCGGGGCTTCTCAAAGCCTTTGCTTCACCCGTCGAGTAGCCGGGGAAGTTGTACTGATGCATGTATCTCTTTTCTTCTTCTTCGTCAAGACCTTCCATGCGTTGCGCTTCGCCGAGCATACCAAGGGTACAGGTCGTCAACGCCTGCGTTTGGCCACGCGTGAATACTGCGGAACCGTGTACGCGGGGAAGAATACCATGTTCGCACCAGATAGGACGAACTTCCGTCAACTTTCTACCGTCGGGACGAACGCCTTCGAAAATCTTCGCGCGTACGATACCTTTTACGATATAGTAGATGGAATCCTTCACTTCACGCATTTGATCGGGATAGATTTCCGCGAAATGCGCGATGATGTCTGCTTCTGCTTCCGCCTGACGAGCCTGACGTTCTTGACGGTCAAACGTGTCGAGCGCCGCGAACAACTTATCATAACCATAAGCCTTTACCGCTGCATCCAAATCTTCAGGGATGTGGTAAAGTTCCATTTCTTTCTTTGCTTTGCCTGCTGCAGGCACGATTTCATTTGCAATCCAGTCGCAAACCTTCTTGATTTCTTCGTGACCGTACATGATAGCGCCTACCATTTCTTCGTCGGTAACTTCTTTTGCGCCAGCTTCGATCATCAAGATAGCGTCTTTCGTACCAGCCAAGGAAAGGTGAATCGTGCTCTTTTCCTTTTCAGCAACGGTGGGGTTGATGATGTATTGACCATCAATGCAACCAACGATTACCGAACCCGTAGGGCCAGCCCAGGGAATATCGGAAATGGACAATGCAACGGACGAACCGATCATTGCGATGGGTTCGGGTGCGATATCGGGATCAACGGAAAGCGCGGTAGCGGTAACTACTACGTCGTTGAAAATTCCCTTGGGGAACAAAGGACGGATAGGACGGTCGATCAAACGGCTGATCAAAATCGCCTTATCGGACGCTCTGCCTTCACGCTTTTTGAAACCGCCGGGGATTTTACCTACGGCGAACATTTTTTCTTCAAAATCTACGGACAAGGGGAAGAAGTCCATACCTTCTCTTGCCGTTTCGGACATACAAACGGATACGTGTACAGCGGTGTCGCCACAACGTACCAAACATGCGCCGTTTGCCTGTTCTGCATACTTACCGATTTCTACGATAAGCTCTCTACCTGCGTAATTTGTTTTAAATACTTTGCTGTTGTTCAAATCTGGCATTGTTAAAATCTCCTTATACTTTAATTCTTTTTTGTTCTTGTCCGCCAACGTCGCCCGACGAGGACGGGGTTCCACACGCATACGCTAACCAGCTTATGCCACGGCTTGTCCGCGCTTACCTGCGTGCTTTAGGGTGTAAAAAATTTCCTGTTTATCACAAAAAAGAGCGAGTTAAACTAACCCGCCCTTTCGTGCTTGCATTATTTTCTAAGACCCAACGCTTCGATAACTGCTCTGTATCTTTCGATATCTTTTGCTTTCAAGTAGTCAAGAAGACCACGACGCTTACCTACCATTTTCAAAAGGCCGCGACGGGAGTGGTTGTCCTGCTTGTTAGCTTTCAAGTGTTCGTTAAGGTGATTGATACGATACGTCAAGAGTGCGATCTGTACTTCGGGGGAACCCGTGTCACCTTCGTGGGTTGCAAATTTAGCAATGATTTCGTTCTTTTCCATTTTTTTATCCTCCTATATGGAAATTATACTGACGTACTGCTGGGCAACCGTGGAGAATCGTGTCACTCAGACAGCCGTTACACCTATTTTAACACATTCTATTAAGAATGTAAATCAAAAATAT